>JABGRG010000194.1 GCA_018648445.1 Rhodospirillales bacterium
ACCCTCCGTTACGCAATTAACTCAATCTGTTCCATAGGCGCTGACGTCACACAAGCGGGCTCATCAAGCTGGTGCAACATACTCCCGATGGAACACAACGCATCGTCCGCCTGCTGCGCCAAGGTGCCGCATCCGGTCTCGAGGCTCTTTTGGGCGGTCCGTATGAGCACTCGGCAGAAGTTCTTCAGTCAGCCTTGGTTTGCCGCATTCCGGTTGGGACGGTGAAAGAACTGGACAATCAAACTCCGCGTCTCCACCAACAGCTAATGACCCGCTGGCATCAGTCGTTGCAGGAAGCCGACGTGTGGCTAACGCAACTATCAACGGGCAGTGCCAAGGTCCGCGTGGCCCGCTTTCTTCTTTCCCTGCCGGAGAACGAGAACGGCGAAATCGAGCTCTTCAGTATCGAAGACTTGGGGGCCATGTTGGGAATCACGCCGGAAACCGCCAGCCGCATCATGGCCGAGTTGAAACGCGGCAAGGCCCTTGTCCCCACGTCAAACAACTATTTCCGATGCAACGCTGAGTCTCTCGACCGAATTCTCGAAGACTAAAAATTTTCCACCCGTCGGGGCCAGAATCTGAAGGATTTTCAGCGTGGTCAAAATCTCTCTTTCCTTTCCTTGAACACAAACCACGCTCCAGACGGAGTTTTGTCAGTATTTCCTCCAAATAATGCTGATGGAAATCATTGTTTTATTATGCCGGTAAATTACCCTTTTGTTTGGTCTTATATTCGAACCAACAGAAGGAAATATAGTCATGCCAGGACAGGATGGAACCGGACCTAAAGGCGACGGCCCCATGGGACGTGGTCGGCGAAACCGTGGTCGGATGCGGGGGCAGAGCGCCCCATTTCGAGGGATGTTCGCGGGTGGCCCTTATCCCGGTGCGGATGATCAAAACTACCTTGGCCAGTGTGACCGATTGCTCGATGAATCCATCCGCCGGGAGGCCCCTGCGAATATCGGCACCGTTGCCGTCAGTAGCCGGGGTCCTGAACTGGACAGTCAATTGGAGCCTCGTTTCGGTCGTGCGGCGGGCTTCATTATCATCGATCCGAAAACCATGGAATATCGATATCTCGACAATGCACTTGGCTGTGCACTGGCAACCGGTGCCGGAATCTACGCGGCCGAGGCCTTGGTACGATCTGGGGTGCGGGTTATCATCACGGGAAGCCCTGGGCCCAAGGCCCTCAGGGCATTGAGCGCTGCCGGCATTCGGATTGTGCAAAGTCCGGGTGGAAAGACGGTGCGCGAGGCCGTGGACAGCTTCAGGGACACCGAAATGAGTGCTCTCGACGAAACTCAAAATAGAGCCTGACCGGCGTGATCGTCGCTATCGCCAGCGGCAAGGGCGGCACGGGGAAAACCACCGTTGCGGCATCCTTGGTTTATGTCTGGAAACGACCGGTCATGGCCGTGGATCTGGATGTGGAGGCCCCCAATCTTCATCTCTTCCTCAGGCCTGAGATAGGCGGCGGCAAAACCGCCCGGTTGGAGGTGCCCGAGGTTGATGGATCCCTTTGCACGGGTTGCGGCGCGTGTGCCGACATCTGCCAGTTCAAGGCTGTCACCCTTCTTGGTGACTTTCCGCTGGTATTCCCTGAAATGTGCCATGGTTGCGGCGGATGCATGGCGGTTTGTGGTACTGGTGCGCTGCGCCCGGGTTTCCGCGATCTGGGCGACGTGACCTGGGGCACGGCGGGGAACGCCATGTTCCTGATGGGCCGGTTGCGCATCGGCGAGGCCATGAGCCCTCCCTTGATGCGCGTGGTTCGCACGCATCTTGCGCTCGAAACGGCCCGCCGCGAGATCGACGTCATCATCGACGCTCCGCCAGGCACCAGCTGTCCCGCCATGAGCGCGGTCGCTGACGCCGACGCGATCGTTCTGGTCACAGAGCCGACCCCGTTTGGGTTGCACGACCTGAGACTGGCGCGGGAGGCTTTCAGTCGCCTGAACAAGCCGATGGGGGTGGTTGTCAATCGTGCCGGATCGGGTGACGAAAAAGTCGGTGACTATTGCCGGACCACCGGCCTTCCCATCTTGGCCGAAATACCGTACCAGCGCCGATCAGCCGAGGCCTATTCACGAGGCGAAATAATTGCGCAAACCGTTCCCGGACAATTCGATCAATTTGTCGATCTGGCCGAAAGCGTCGAGAATCTAGTGCCCGTCTTGGAGGCCTGCCATGCATGAAATCACGATCATCAGCGGCAAAGGCGGCACCGGAAAAACGTCGCTCACCGCAGCTTTCGCCCACCTTGCCTCCAATCATGTCGTTTGCGACCTGGACGTGGACGCGGCCGACCTTCACATTCTTTTACGGCCACGGCACGAAACGGAGGAGGAATTCCGCGCCGGCCATCACGCGGTGGTTATTCCTGGCGAATGCACGGATTGCGGCTTATGCCGGGAATTGTGCCGTTTCGGTGCCGTGACCCGATCGGGCGAAGGCTCCGTCATCGATCCCCTGGCATGCGAAGGCTGCAAGGTCTGTGTTCAATTCTGTCCGGAAAATGCGATTGCGTTTCCCCAGAATCTCAGCGGCCGTTGGTATCGTTCAACAACCCGCTTCGCCCCCATGGTACACGCTCAGCTTCTTCCCGGAGAGGAGAACTCCGGGCTGCTGGTATCGGTCCTTCGCTCGCAGGCCCGAGTCCTGGCGGAAGAAATGGGACGTGATTTGATTTTGTGCGACGGGGCTCCGGGCATCGGTTGTCCCGTCATCAGTTCCCTGACAGGGACGGATCTGGCCGTGGCGGTCACCGAACCGACGCCCTCGGGCCGACATGACTTGGAACGCGTGGCCGATCTCTGTGCGCATTTTCAGGTCGCGTTAACGGTCATCATCAACAAATGTGACTTGAATGAGGGAAACACTCGGGACATCAAGACGTTCTGCAGTGCACGCGGACTGACGATCGCCGCCCAGATACCCTTCGATCCGATTTTCACCGATGCCCAGTTGAGAGGGCAAGTCGTCACCGAATACCAATCGGCAGGAATTGCTGAAATGATCGAAAGGGCGTGGGCCGACATCCAGGTCATTGGCAATCTAAGAAAGGCCGCGTAGGTCTTGTGCGAGTGCGACAGCGATTATTGACAGCTTGGCCGATCCGCATCACCGGAGCAGGCCTCTTTTCTGTTCGGTCATCTCAACGGAAGACGGCGCAAAGAAACGGCGCAACGTGGATGCCGCCAGGTAAGGGTCGCAGGTGCCGCACATGAAGATGTCGATGGCGGCGAAATCGCGCTCCGGCCACGTATGGACGCTGATATGCGACTCAGCGAGCGCGGCGATGCACGAAATCCCACCGCTTGGTGAAAAAGAGTGGTGAAACACGGAAAGAACGGTCGCACCTGCGGCTTTCGCCGCAGCGCGAAACGCCAGTTCAATCTTCTGTGGATTTTCGAGATTTCGGGCATTCCACATGTCCAGGAGAAGATGGATACCCGCGAGTCTCTCTCCGTCCTTCTCGACGAAGAAGTCATGATCACCCTCAGCCACCGAAGGGCGCGAGTTACCACGATTCTTCGCCGTTCGATCAACGGACCTCGGCATATGGACCGGAGGTTCTTCCGGCCTGACGGCAGTATCCGTGTCCATAAATTCCTCCGGAACCGTTCTCGCTTCGTGTCGTCACTGTGGCCTGCCAAACCGTGGATCAACGCGAACATGGGGCGATATATTGTCCGTCGGATAGCGGCCTAGACCACAGCCTTCTGCGCAGACGACTCGCCAGCGGTCGCTGTTTTTTCCTGTCGTCGATTTATTGCTTTCTCGATCGAAGCATATGCGATCTGCGATAGAAGGATGACGACCACGTTTTTGAGAACGGATGCAGCGATTTGATACATCGAACACCTCACTATCCAGAGTTTTCGGTCTGTCGTAAATCTTGCGAGGGTTGGGCG
>JABGRG010000050.1 GCA_018648445.1 Rhodospirillales bacterium
GGATTTGTGACACCTTAGGAGAATATCGACGGCAACTCGTGGCAACAGGATTATATCTGAATCGGGTATTAAGTAACTGGCACGTCCACCATGACAACCTCTGTTTCTTGGTCGGCATGTATAACAAGGTCGTGCGCTTCAATGGTGGCCGTCACAGCGGCACCGTCACGGGCATTTACTAACCTACCGGCAACCGTCAGCGCCCCCTTAGTCGGGACAAGGTAAGCGGCGCGGCCAACGTCAAGGCGATGTGCGATTTCCGTCCCCTTTGAAATAGTGGCCCCGAATACGGCAGAATCAGAATGGATAAACAATGCGTCGGTGTCAGTATGCAAGTTACGGCCTGACGCCAACGGTACAAGTTGATCAGTGCGACAAGACTTTGGAAATTGGCGGGTGGCCCATCGAGGTTCACGGCCTTTGGCATCGGGTACAATCCAAATCTGGAAAAGCGTCGTATCAATATCTTCCCGGTTGAATTCGGAATGAATGATGCCGGTTCCCGCGCTCATCACCTGAACGTCGCCAGCCTCAGTGCGCCCTTTATTCCCGAGGTTGTCCTCGTGTGATATTGCTCCCTCCCGAACAAACGTAATGATCTCCATGTCTCTATGAGGATGAAAATCGAAGCCTGTTCCGGACTGGATTGTGTCGTCATTCCACACACGCAACGGACCAACACCCATACGATCCGGATCATGATAGTTGGCAAAACTAAAGTGGTGCTTTGCATCGAGCCAGCCGTGGTTTTCGCCACCAAGGCTCTCAAACGGGAAAATACTGATATTCATCACTTCGTGTCCTTAGGCTAACTTATTGTTTTTATTAGTGTTTAATTATATTTAATATTTCCATGTCCCGGTGCGGATGCATGGGAAAGCCGCCCTGCGGGCGGATGGTATCGTCGTTCCACACCCGCAAGGGGCCGAAGCCCATGCGCGCCGGGTCGTGATAATCGGCGAAACTGAAGTGATAGCGTGCGCTTAGCCAATCGATATTCATGCGGCCAAGGGTTTCAAATGCGATGACGTCGATCATATTGCTTTGGCCTTTCGTTGGCGTCCGTGAGGCTCAAGAAAATTGATAAGCGGACCTGTGGGCACGATCCCGCTGGGGTTTATGGTTTTGTGGCTGCCGTAGTAGTGCTCCTTGGTTTCATCCAGGTACACGGTCTCGGCGACGCCGGGGGTTTGGAAAAGCTCGCGCGTGTAGGCCCATAAATTGGGGTAATCGACGAGGCGTCGCTTGTTGCATTTGAAGTGGCCGAAATAGACGGCATCGAAGCGCACCAGGGTCGGGAAAAGCCGCCAATCGGCCTCGGTAACGACGTCGCCCGCAACATAACGCTGGCGCGACAGCCGGTCTTCCAGCCAGTCAAAGGTTTCGAACAAACCATCGACGGCTTCCTCATAGGCGGCCTGGGTGGTGGCGAAGCCCGATTTGTAAACGCCGTTGTTCACGCCCGAGTAGACGCGTGCATTGACCTCGTCGATTTCGGGGCGCAGGCGGGTCGGATAGTAATCTCCCGGTTTGGCCCCGATCCCATCGAAAGCCGAATTAAACATGCGGATGATTTCAGACGATTCGTTGCTGACGATGGTTTGTGATTGCTTATCCCAAAGCACCGGCACGGTGACCCGCCCCGAATAGGCGGGGTCCGCTTTCAGATAGATCTCGTACATGAACTTTGCGCCGTTGACGGGATCGGCGCCTTGGGAAAAGGTCCAGCCGTTTTCCAGCATCAACGGTGAGACCACCGAAACCGAGATCATCTCTTCCAACCCCTTGAGGTGGCGGAAGATCAAGGTGCGATGGGCCCACGGGCAAGCGTGCGCGGTGTACAGGTGGTAGCGACCGGTTTCGGCGGGAAACACCGAAGACCCGTCGGCGGTGATCCATCCGCGAAACTGGGCGTCCGAGCGTACGAAACGCCCGGCGCTGGTCTTGGTGTCGTACCACTCGTCTTTCCACACGCCGTCAATCAACAGCCCCATGATCGATCCTTTATTAGGCGGCCAAAGCGTGTGCCGCAGACTCCACGGCCAGGTTGGCGTTAAGCACGCCGTCCCCGCCCATTGCAACGCCCTCGGCATGGATGAACGTCACGTCGGTCAAGCCCATAAAACCAAGCACCGTCTTCAGATAGGGTTCCTGCTGGTCCATTGCATGGGCAGGGCTGGAATCGGAATAATCGCCCCCGCGTGCGCCGAGCACGAATACCTTCCTGCCGCCAAGCAACCCCTCGGGTCCGCCTTCGGTATAGTGAAAGGTTTTTCCGACCCGGGCGATATGATCAATCCAGGTCTTGAGCGCCGAGGAAACACCGAAATTGTGCATGGGCGAACCGATGACGATGATGTCGGCAGCTTCCACTTCGGCGACAAGCTCGTCCGATAATTTCACTGCGTCGACCTGTTCGGGCGTGCGCTGATCCTCGGGCGTGTAGAAAGCGCCGATGGTGGTTTCATCAAGATGCGGCGGCGGGTTGATGCCCACATCCCGACGGGTTTGAACGATGCCGGTGTCGGCCTCAATGGAAGCGACGAATCGTTCAGCCAGATCGCCGGTAACGGAACCGCCGCTCTTGGGGCTGCTGGTGACGACAAGCAGATTGGTCATGTTCAAGGTTCCTTTGTTGGCACGGGAAAATCTCTTGAACGGAAGGTAGGTCGTGCCCGCGGTCTGGACAATATATCCATTTGGAACTTTATTGTTTCCCCATAGAAACAATGATATCTTGATTTCATGGACGATCTTTCCGCGCTGACGATCTTTGCACGCATCGCCGAACGCCAGAGCTTCAGTGCGGCGGCGCGCGATCTGGGCCTGTCGAAATCTGCCGTCAGCAAAAAACTGGCGGCGCTGGAAAGCCGTCTGGGGGCGCGTTTGCTTAACCGCACCACGCGGCGTCTCAGTCTGACCGAGGCGGGGGCGGAGTTTTTTGAACGCGCCCAGAGGATTTTGGCGGAACTGGACGAAGCCGAGCAAGCCGTGACCCGGCTGCAAGTCGAGCCGCGCGGTAATCTTCGCGTCAACGCGCCCATGTCGTTCGGCATTCTTCACATGGCACCTGCCTTGGCCGACTTCATGGCGGACCATGATGAGCTGACGGTGACGCTCGATCTTAATGACCGGTTGGTGGATCTGGTTGAGGAAGGCTACGACGTGGCCGTGCGCATCGCCAGAATGACAGACTCGTCGCTGATTGCGCGCAAACTGGCCCCGGCGCGGCTGGGTGTTTGCGCCAGTCCTGACTATTGGCGAAAACACGGTGTGCCCGCCCATCCACGCGATCTGGCTGGTCATAACTGCCTGTTCTATACTTATCTGGCGGCGCAGGATCAGTGGGCCTTCCGCGGACCCGACGGCCCGTTCAACGTACGCGTTCGCGGCAATCTAAGGGCAAACAGCGGCGAAGCCCTGCGGGCTGCGGCGGTGGCAGGACTGGGCATTTATTTTGGGCCAACCTTCATCGTCGGCGACGAATTGCGGGCCGGAAGACTGACAACGGTGCTGGACGAATTCGTCGATCCCGATCTTTCGATTTATGCCGTATATCCGCATCGTCAGCTTGTGCCGGCCAAGGTTCGGGTATTTGTCGATTTCCTGGCCGAACGTTTCGGTGCGGAACCTTACTGGGACAAAGATTAACGCCCTTCGCGCCACCACGCGCCCGCCAGAATTCCCAGCGTCAGCGGCAGCACCAGCCACCACGGCAACAACGGCGTTCTGGCGATGCCGCTGACCACTTCGACTTGGTTGCGCGCCAAACCGATCCATCCGCGCCCGGCGGTGTTACGCCCCGCTTGCGTGCGCCGCACCCCGGGCAGCCCGTCGGCGATCCAGCGCGTCATGCCGCCCGTCGCCTCGCTTAACGGTTTCAACCGATCAGGCGTTGCCCGCAGATCGGCCAGTTCCGGCGCATTCAAGGCGCCCTGCGCGGCCAGCACCGTATGGGTTCCGTCGGTGATCGAATACAGGCCGGGTTCGCTGGTTGCGATTGTGGCGGCCGCCACACCGTCGCGACCCGGTTTGAGTGATACCGTTTGGTCATCACCGGACGGCGAGGTGATGGTCACCGAAACGGTGTTGGTACCCAAGCTGCGGCGCTGGATGGTCAGCTTGCCGTCGCGCCCCTCGGCGCGCAGCATTTCCTCTTCCAAGTCCGGTTCTTTCATTAACCAGTGGGCCAGCCGCCGGGTGACTTCGGTATGGGGGCCGCCGCCCTCGAAGCCGCGCGCCCACAGCCAGATATGATCGCTCATCATTTGCGCGACCCGACCGCTGCCGACCCGGTTCAAAACCAGAAGCGGCGAACCTTCCGGCCCGCCCATCAGCACGTGCCCCGCACCAGCCGCCCCTTCGATTTGACGGAACCAGCTTCCCCAGGCGGGGGCGACGCCATCCTCTGCCGAAGCCGCCGGTAGTGCTGCCGAAACAGGATGCCGCCGACCGACATCGGTGGTTTCGGGGCGGAACCCCGTTTCAATGATGCGCCCGGTCGGCGTGACCGGCAGAATATCGGCCAGAGGGGTGCCAGACAGACTTCTGACGCCCGCAAATTCGGGGCCGACGACCAACAACACCGCACCGCCGTCGCGCACGTACGATACGATGTTTTCGAAATAATCCGGCGGCAGAACATTGCGCACGATGTAGCGGTCAAAGACGATCAGGTCGAACTCGCCGATGCGCTTTTCGAACAACTCCTGGACCGGAAATGCGATCAGGGCAAGCTCGCGTATGGGCGTAAAGTCATCCTTTTCCGGTGGCCTCAGAATGGTGAAATGGACCAGATCCACCGCCGGGTCCGACTTCAGAAGATTGCGCCACGTCCGCTCGCCCGGATGGGGCTGGCCCGAAACAAGCAACACCCGCAGCCGGTCGCGCACGCCATTGATGGCAACCAGCGCCCGATTATTGAGAGCCGACATTTCGCCCGCCAGTGGGGCTGCGTTTAGTTCGACGATGGTCGGTCCGGCGTGATCGAGGGTCAGAGTGAATTCGCGGCGTGCGCCGACGGGCGCGCTCTGTCTTCCCACATCCTCGCCGTCGCGCCGAAAGACGACCTCTGCGGTTGTTTCGCCGTCTTCCGTCGGGTGATCCTCAACGCGATAGGCGATGGTGATTTCCTTGCCCACAATGCCGTAGCCGGGCGCGTTTTCGACGACCAGACGCCGGTCTTTTTCATGGGCGCTCCCGCTCAGCAGCACATGGACGGGGCCGGGGATGGAAATGTCATCCGATGCCAGGGGAGCGTCGTGGATTTGCCCATCCGTTATCAAGACGGCCCCGGCGAAACGCCCCGAGGGAATTTCCGCCACTGCCTTCTCAAGCGCGCCGAACATATGGGTGCCTTCGCCGCCGTCGGGACCCAGCCCACCGACCTGGGTGACGCGCACATCCAGATCGTCGAATTCTTCCAGTGCTTTCGTCAGTTCATCCAGCGCGGTCGAACTTTGCGCCCGGCGTGCCCCGGTGTTCTGACTGGGCGACGTATCCAGCGCGAGTACCGCGATATCGTTTTGCGCCTCGCGCGCCTCGCGAACCAACCTGGGTTCGGCCAGCATGAGGACCAGAAGGGCCAGTACGCTCGCGCGCCACCAGACGCCGCGCGCGTTTGCCCGCGCGGCTACAAACACAAGGACCAGCCCCACGATTGCCGCCGCCGCCAGAATCGGCCAGGGTATCAGCGGTGACCATGTGACAACGCTGCTCATAGGCCCAGCCTTTCCAGAATGACGGGAAGATGGACCTGATCGGCCTTATAGTTTCCGGTCAGCGTATACATCACCAGATTGACGCCGAACCGATAGGCCATTTCGCGTTGGCGTTCGCCACCGGGTACGGTGGCAAAAAGCGGTTGCTGCGCGTCATCGATGGCCCACGCTCCGGCCCAGTCGTTGCTGCCCACGATGATCGGCGAAACGCCGTCGTTGATGCGTTCACCGGGCCGTTCCACCCAAAGGTTTCCGCCTGCCCAGCGCCCCGGAAAATCGCGCAAGAGATAATAGGAGCGGGTCAATACGTGGTCGGTCGGGGCCGGTGTCAGGGGCGGGATGCGCAAGGCGTTGGCCAGCCCGCGCAGGGCGTTCAGCGATACCGCGCCGTCGGGGTCGCGGGTATCGAACAGGATCATCCCGCCGCCCGCCAGATAGGACCGGATGTGTGCTGCCGCATAATCGGTCGGCGGTGGCGCTTCGGTTACCGGCCAGTAGATCAACGGGTAGAAAACCAGATTGTCGGTTTCGGGATCGACGGCCACGGGCGAGGCCAATTCCACCGCCGTGCGCCGATTGACGATGACGCTAAGTCCCTGCAATCCGGCGCGGCTGACGGTGTCGATTTGATCATCGCCCGTGGTCACGAATGCCAGCCGCGTGTGCAAGGAGGCTTCCATGTCCGTTGCGTCGGCTTCGCTAGCCAACGCCGGCACGAGCAGCAACAGGGCCGCTGCCGTGGCCATCGGCCTGCGCCTGAGAACCCCGCGCAAACTCAGCGCAATGGCAAGATCGAGAATAAACAGGACCAGAGCCAGGCCCATTAGCCATGGCCGGAAAAGGAGTTGTCGCGCCTTTCCATAGGTTGCGGCCTCGACGCCGTCGGGCAGGGCTCCAAGGGCGACGGGAACGGACGCGCCGTTCGTTAGGTTAAGCGCGCGGCGTTCTTCATCCTGTCCATAGAAGCCGGGGGGATGATCGGGACCCGGCGTGGTTTCGTCCAACGCGACAGCCGCGATGCCGGTCGCGCCCGGCGGCGGCGGGCCCAGGTTTGCGTATCCGTCCAGCGTTGCGAGCGGTGCCAGCACGGCGTCCCCCGGCCCGCCAACGGCGCCTCGGCTTAGGGCGACCACCCGCCTGAGCATCTCAACGAACAACCCCGAGATTGACAGGTTGGACCACGCCGTATTGGCGCTGACGTGAAACAGAACGGTCCATCCCTTGCCGCGCCGGTCCGCCGTAATCAGCGGCGTTCCGTCAACCAGCCGCGCCCACGTTTTTTCCGCCAGATCCAGGGCCGGGCGGGCCAGCACCTGACGCGAAACCGTAACCTCCTCGGGCGGCAAAAGCCCGGCGAAGGGGCTTATCCGCGAAAACGGCGCGAGGCGGGCCGGTTTGGCCCAGGAAAGCGCGCCGCCCAGCGTCCGTCCGCCCGCGCGCAAGGGAACCGGCAGCAGTTCTTCCCCCGGTCCGCCTGCGGAAGTGTCGGCTAGTCTTGGCCCGGCGAAGCGAACGAACACGCCGCCTGCATCAATCCAATGGGTTAATTTTTCGGTATCCGTCTTCTTCAGCGGGCTGTCATCGGCCATCACCAGAACGGCCAGTTTGCGTTCCAGCAATTGTTCGACGGGGCCGCGCCTGATCTCGGTGAAAGGGTCGAGCGCGCGCTGTATGTAATAGAATTCGCCAAGCAAAGGCGGCGCGCCGGCTTGACCTCCGCCGCTGATCAATCCGACCGGTCGTCGCCGCCAGCGTTCATCCATGAGCACCGTGGCCCCGGCGGTTCCCCGGCCCTCGATATCCAGACGAACCAGCCGGTTGCGAATTTCGCTCGGCAGGTCGAGGCGAATTTCCGCGACCGCTTTACCGTTGGCGAATTCCATGGGTTGGCGGGCCGATACCGTGCCGTTGGCGCTTGTGGCTCTTAACCACACCGTCCGCGCACCCTCGCCGGTCGAACGGGCCGCCGCGATGTTTAATGCCGCCCCGTCCGAAGTCGGTGGGCGCAACTGGATGATCGCCCGGTCCGGCGGATCGCGGACCACGCGAACCGGCGCAATTCGGCGCAAGCCATCAAGCCAGTCCTCCGGTGCGGCCAGCCCGCCAGCCAACCCGTCAGTCAACCAGATCACGTCGCTGGGCGGTGACGCGGCCAACGCCGCCGTGTCTTGAATGCGCTTCAACGCGCGTTGGCGATCAACGGCCCAAGGTTTGGGGTGGATCGCACGCACCCGATCCCGCGCGTCTTCGGGCCGTAGTAGCTGGATTTCTTCCGTTCCTGCGGCAGGTGCGGTGGTGACCACGGCCACAGGGCGGTTCAGGCTGGCGGCCTGATCAAGGATATCGCCAAGCGCCCACTGACGGCCCGGCCAGTCGCGCGCAGAGGCCCAGCCATCGTCGATGACAATAAGAACGGGTCCCGATCCGCGCAGATCCCGAGCGGCGTTGAGGATCGGATCGGACAGCCCCAAAATCACCGCCGCCGCCAGCATCAGGCGCAGCAGCACCAGCCACAACGGCGACTTTGCGGCTGTTTCCTCGCGTGGGCGCAGGCCGATCAGAATTCGCAAGGGGGGAAAGATCATGCGCAAAGGGGCGGGCGGGGTCAGGCGCAGGAGCCACCAGATCGCGGGCAGTGCCGCCGTTGCTGCCAAAGCCCACGGGGCCGCAAACGTGATGGCGCCAAATGAAATCATGCCCCTGTTCCCGAATTGGCCCCTGTTCCCGAATTGGAAAGGGCAAGAAAAAGACTTAGCAGCGGCGTTTCCGGCGGCCGGTCGGTGTGGTGGATGGCCAGCGACCAGCCGCTTTGGCGGGCCAGTGCTTGCAGACCGCGATGATGGGCGGCCATGGCGCTGCAGTAATCGTCGCGGACCGTTTCGACGTTGCCGATCAGGACCCGTCCTTCGTTTTCCGGCCCCTCGAATTCAACGCGGCCGCCGAAGGGAAGGGTTTCCTCCGCCGGATCGAGAATTTGCAGCAAATGCCCGTGAACGCCGCGCGCCGCAAAGGCGGCGATGGTTGCCTGAATTTCCTCGAGCGGCATTAGAAAATCACCTGCGAGAACCATGCGCGCGTCGCGCGGCAGGGGTTCGACCGCTGGAAGTCCGCCCGTTTCGGCGCGACCGGTTTCGATCAATTCGGCGATGCGCATCAGTGCGGCCCGGCCCGCACCCGGCGGCATTCCCGATCCCGAAAAAGCGATATGTTCGCCGCCGCGAACCAGCAACGAGGCCAAGGCCAGAATAACAAGGTTGGCCCGTTCGTTTTTGGTTGGCAGGCCGTCGGACGAGCGATACGACATGGACGCCGAGGCGTCGCACCATAACCAAATACTTTGCGCCGCCTCCCACTCGGTTTCGCGAACGAAAACCCGTTGTGTTTTGCCCGATTGCCGCCAGTCGATGCGGTTTGCCGCGTCGCCCGCCCCGTAACGCCGGTATTGCCAGAAGGTTTCTCCCTGACCGACCCTGCGGCGACCGTGAACCCCTTGCGATACGGTAGCCGCCACCCGTTCCGCCGCCACCAGAAGCGGCGGCAGGGTTGCCGCCAGGGCTTCGGCCCGGTGGTGCAGGGTGGTTCGGCTATCGTTCATTCGATCCGGCCTAAGTGCACGTCTCACAAAGTTTGTCGATGATTTCGCCAACGCCGATGCCTTCGGCGCGGGCCGCGAAGCTAAGCGCCATGCGGTGACGCAAAACGGGATGGGCCAGGGCCAGAACGTCATCCACCGACGGGGCGAGCCGTCCATCCATGGCGGCCCGTGCGCGCACGGCCAGCATCAAAGCCTGACTGGCCCGTGGCCCCGGTCCCCAGGAAACGTGTTTGCGGACTTGGGCGATGTCGGACGTTTCGGGGCGACCGCCCCGAACCAGGGTCAGGATCGCATCGACCACGCTTTCGCCCACCGGAATATGGCGGATTAGCTGTTGTGCCGCGATCAGATCGCCGGGCTCCATCACTCCTTTGGCGTGGTCGGTGAGCGCGCCGGTGGTGGAAATCAGGATATCGCGCTCGGCGTCGCGCTCGGGATAGTCCACGTCAACCTGCATGAAGAAACGGTCGAGCTGGGCTTCGGGCAGGGGGTAGGTTCCTTCCTGCTCCAACGGGTTCTGGGTCGCCAGAACGTGGAAGGGCGAGGGCAGCGTATGATAATGGCCTGCCACCGACACCCGGTGTTCCTGCATGGCTTGCAGCAACGCCGATTGCGTGCGCGGGCTGGCACGGTTGATCTCGTCGGCCATTAAAAGCTGGCAGAACACCGGCCCCTTGATGAAACGGAAGGACCGGCGTCCGGTATCGGATTCCTCCAACACCTCGGAACCAAGAATGTCGGCGGGCATCAGGTCCGGCGTAAACTGAACGCGGCGCGCCTCCATGCCGAAGACCGTTCCCAAGGTTTCGACAAGGCGGGTTTTGGCCAGCCCCGGAACACCGATCAGCAACAGGTGTCCGCCGGCCAGCAGCGTAATCAGCGTTTCCTCGACAACCCGCGGCTGACCGAAAATCACCCGGCCGATGCTGTCGCGCGCGGCTGCGAATTTTTCACCCAAACGATCAACTTGTTCCACAAGTTGCTTGGGTTTCGATGAATTATCTCTATCTTCTTTAATGTCAGTCAAAAAACAACCTCCATCCCGGTGGCCACCGCCGATCATGAACGATAAACCAACCAACTGCTCCGAACCCACCGTTACAGCCGGAATTGATGATATTCGGGACTGTCGGGGCGATCGTAGTGTGTTGGGGAAACTGGATATCCGTATCGACCGCAACGGCGTCTGGTATCACGAGGGATCGCCGATCCACAGAAAAGAATTGGTGTGTCTGTTCGCGTCCACCCTTATGCGCGACGCCTCCGGCGCTTATTGGCTGGTCAATCCGCAGGAAATGGGACGTATCGAGGTTGAAGACGTCCCCTTCGTCGGGGTCGAGATTTTCGTCACGGGCGCAGGGCGCGAACAGGTTGTCTCGCTGCGCACCAACGTGGACGAAGTCGTCACCATCGACAACGACCATCCGTTCGAAGTCTGGACGGATGCCGATACCGGCGATCCGCGGCCCTATGTCCTTTTGCGCGAGGGAATTCACGCACGCCTCCTTCGTTCCGTGTATTATGAAGTGGTGGGTCTTGGTCTTGAAGAAAAGATTGACGGCGAACCATTTTATGGAATCTGGAGTTGCGGCAGCTTTTTCGTCATGGGAAGGCTGGACGGCGAGGCATGAATCGAAAACAGTTCGTGGATCGGTTCCGGGCGACGGCTGATAGCCGTGGCGATGACGAGGTTGAGCGTGATCGCCCGCCGGTCGGCTCGCTCCGGCCCGCTGCCGTTTTGATCCCGGTTGTTAATCGCGATGGGGATCTTTCGGTTATTTTCACGCGGCGCACCGATCATCTTCCGGATCACGCCGGGCAAATCAGCTTTCCCGGCGGGCGGATCGAAGCCGATGACCAAAGCCCCGAAGACGCGGCCTTGCGCGAAACCGAGGAGGAAATCGGTTTGCATCGCAGCCGCGTCGAAATTCTGGGCAGGCTGGAGCGTTACGACGTACGGACCGGTTTTAGCGTGACCCCCGTCGTCGGAATGGTCGAGCCGCCCTTCGACCTTGTTCCCGACGCCCACGAGGTGGCCGAAACCTTCGAGGTCCCGCTGGCATTTCTGCTGGACCCGGAAAATCACCAATTGCATGAACGAAAAAATGACGGGGGCGACCGGCATTTTTACGCCGTTCCCTACGGTGATCATTTCATTTGGGGCGCGACTGCCGGTATGCTGATGAACCTTTACCAGCGCATGGCGGAAAAATGACCCGAGTTTTTCTTACCTATATTCTTCCCTTGGCGTTTCCGTTCGCGGTCTATTTTCTGTGGGCGTGGATAGGCGGAAAGCGCGGGCGCAAACCTGAAGACCCGCCGTTTTGGTTTGAAGGTCCCTGGTTCTGGCTGATTGTCAGCGGGTTCCTGCTGCTGGCCGCCACCCTGGGCTCGGTTGCCTATTTCGGCAGTGGCCCGTCCGACGCCACCTACGTTCCGCCGCGTTATGAGGACGGGCGTATCGTTCCCGGTGAAATCAGATAGTTCCGCCATGATCAAACGTCGGGATGACGCTTCGTATTATGTGTCGCATGCAGACCCCACACAGATCGGGCCGACGGGAAAGCTGGGGGCGCAACCGTGGATGGGCGCGCCGGCGACCCGCGCCGTCATTGCTGCGTTGCGCAGCGGTGGGGCCGATGTGCGCTTTGTCGGCGGATGCATTCGGGACGCCTTTTCAAACCGCCCTGTAAGGGACGTGGACATCGGCACGCCCGATCCGCCGGAACGGGTGATCGAACTGCTGGAAGAAGCCGGTTTGCGAGCCCTACCCACCGGCATCGATCATGGCACGGTGAGCGCGCTGGTCGACAACGAGCGTTTCGAGATCACCACCTTGCGTCTTGATCTGGCGACCGACGGCAGACGGGCCAAAGTGGCCTTCACCAACGATTGGGTTGCCGATGCGGCGCGCCGCGATTTCACCATCAATGCCATGTCGTGTACACCGGACGGCGATGTTTACGATCCCTTCGGCGGCATTGCGGATTTGGGCAACGGAATCGTGCAGTTCGTGGGAAATGCGCAGGAGCGCATCGGAGAGGACTATTTGCGCCTGCTTCGGTTCTTCCGTTTTTATGCCGAATTTGGACGCCCGCCGGTCGACCGGGATGCGCTGGCTGCCTGCCGCCAATTGGCGCCGGAGCTTTCCAGGTTATCGGGCGAACGCGTCCGGGACGAGTTTTTACGCATTCTGGCGGCGCAGAACGCGGCCGATATCATCTTGTTGATGCAGGGCGAGCGCGTGCTTGAGCATATCATCCCCACCGAGTTGAACATCGGTCGTTTGCGCATGATGCTGTGGCTGGACACGACGGCGATCCGCCTGAAAACGGTGAAGCCCGATCCGTTGCGGCGTCTGGCGGCGCTGATCGAGACCGATGCCGACGGGGCGACTGAACTCGCTGGGCGGCTCAAGTTGTCGCGCCGTCAAGCGGAGCGTCTTATTTCCATGTCTTCGTCCGGTTTCAAGGTTTCGACGAAGACCGAGGACGCCACCCTTCGCCGCGCCATATATGAAGCCGGTGGTCACGCCGTACGCGATTGGGCGCTTCTCGCCTGGGCCGGGGAAATGGCGGTTGAGCCGCGCCGCGAACCGGACGTTACCCAAGGCTGGGTTTCTGTTTTGGAAACCACCCAATCATGGAAGCCGCCGACACTTCCGGTAAGTGGCGCGGACGTAACGGCACTGGGTGTCGATGAAGGCCCCGAGGTGGGCAACCTTCTTCGCGCTGTCGAAAGCTGGTGGATAGACGAAGATTTCACGCCGGATCGCGAGGCGTGTCTGGCCGAACTGGCGGCACACTCGGCAAATTGAAGCGGGCTGGAAACGCGCACCCGCAATACCCACATAAAATGTGACCTGATTTTTCAGGCTGTTTTGAGACCCTTTTTACCCAACGAACACCTGAGCGCCTTCGCGGCGCTCCTTTTTTACGGAAAATTACCGGTCTGGCGCAGGGCTTCGCCGACCACCATGGCGGCGCTGAGCGCTACGTTCAGCGACCGTTCGCCCGCCGCCATGGGAATACGAAGTGTGGCGTCGACGGCTTCGTGTACAGAATCGGGAGCGCCCGCGCTTTCGCGTCCGACAATAATGGTGTCGGCGGCGTCGAAGGCGAATTCCGTGTACGTCGTCTGTGCGCGCGTTGTCAGCAAAATCAGGCGCCCGCCCGCTTTTTGGCGCGCCGCGACGAAGGCTTCCCATGTGTCGTGGCGGGTAATGGCGGCGCGGGCAAGGTAATCCATCCCGGCGCGGCGTAGGCGCTTGTCATCGAAAATAAACCCGCAGGGTTCAATGACGTCGACGCCGATTTCCAGACAGGCGGCCATGCGGATCATGGTCCCGGCGTTTTGCGGAATGTCGGGCTCGAACAGGGCCAGCCGCATAGTGCTATGCCGCCGCGCCGACAAGTTCGCCGCGCGCCTGACGGATCACCTGCCAGGAGGAACTCAGCGCCAACGCCGCCATGATGCAGCCGACGAACAGATCCGGCCAGCCGGTGCTGGTCGCCCACACGCCGCTGGCCGCGATAATGACGGCGACGTTGGATATGGCGTCGTTTCGGCTGCACAGCCAAACCGAACGCATATTGGAATCGCCCGACCGGTAACGATAAAGCAGAAGCGCGCTGACCACGTTGGCGACCAGCGCCAGGAACCCCACGCCGCCCATGATGGACGCGCTGGGAAGCCCCGGATAAATGACGTGATAGATCGAATAGCCGATGACCCAAATGCCGAAAAGCGCCATGGATGCCCCTTTCAAAAGGGCCGCGCCCGCCCGCCAGCGCAGGCTCATGGAAAGAACGATCAGGGTAATCAGGTAGGTGGCGCTATCGCCCAGAAAGTCCAGCGCATCGGCTTGCAGCGAGATGGACCCCGCGATAAGTCCGCCGGTCAGTTCGACCACGAACATGGTCGCGTTGATGGCGATGACAATCCACAAAACCCGCCTGTAGGCTCCGACCAACGCCTCGCGGTCTATATCATCACTACTGCAGCATCCGGCCATTCAACTCGTCTCCAATTCCGGCTCAATTTCCGTTTCGCCGACATGGGCGACCATATCCACAAGAATGCAACGGACGTGTTCATCGGCGGCGGTGTAGTAAACCTGTTTTCCCCGGCGTTCGGCACGGACCAGCCGGGCGGCCCGCAAAAGCCGCAAATGGTGGCTGACCAGCGACGGCGACGCGCCGACAGACAGCGCGATATTGCCGACGGATTCCGCTGTGTCCAGACACGCCAGAACAATTCGCAGCCGGGTCGGATCACCCAGCAGGCGGAAGACCTCGGCGATTTCGAAAGCACGGTCGTTGGTCATCGAGTCATTTCCCAAAATTCAGAATGATGTAAATATATGAATACCTGTTCATATATCAATATTTAAAATCAGGAAATTTGCAGATAATAATTGGAATTGCTTGATCTAAATCATTGGGGCGGGCATTTATTACGACTAAATGGAGTGGTTGCATGACAACCTCCCCTTTTGCGGTGCGAGGAAGTCTGTTTTTGTGTTTGGAAATGAGGGGTCATTTATGACCGAGACGGTCACAACGGTTACGACCGAGGAAGATGAGGGCGAGACCCGGCGCGACTTTCTTTTAATCGCGACATCGGCGGTTGGCGCGGTTGGCGCGGCGCTGGCGGCATGGCCCTTTATCGATACCATGAACCCGGCGGCGGACACGCTGGCGCTTGCCTCGACCGAGGTCGACTTGTCGGCCATCGAAGAAGGGCAGGCGATCACGGTCGTATGGCGCGGCAAGCCCGTCTTTATCCGAAAGCGTACGGTTGCGGAAATCGAGAGCGCCGAAAAGACGAACGTTGCCGATCTTCCCGATCCCGAGGAAGACGCCAAGCGCGTGCAAAAACCCGAATGGCTGATCATGGTCGGCATCTGCACCCATTTGGGCTGTATCCCGCTGGGTCAGAAGGCGGGTGATCCGCGGGGCGAATTTGGTGGCTGGTTCTGTCCGTGCCACGGATCGCACTACGATACGTCGGGGCGTATTCGCAAGGGACCGGCACCGAACAATCTGGCCGTGCCGCCGTATAAATTCGTCGACGATGAATCCATTAAAATCGGTTAGGGGGCGATCATGACTAAACCCAATTGGGCCGCGCGGGCGGTTAAGGGAACGGTCGACTGGATCGATTATCGCCTTCCCGTGTTTACTTTTGTCAACCATCACCTGGTTGAATATCCGACGCCACGGAATTTGAACTACTGGTGGAACTTCGGCTCGCTGGCGGGAATCGTGCTGGTCATTATGATTGCCACCGGCATTTTCCTAGCCATGAACTATACGCCGCATGTGGATTTCGCGTTTGCCAGCGTCGAGCGCATCATGCGCGACGTCAATTACGGCTGGCTCATGCGCTACGTGCACATGAACGGCGGGTCCATGTTCTTCCTGCTGGTCTACATCCACTTGTTCCGCGGGCTGTATTACGGGTCTTACAAGGCGCCGCGCGAAATTCTGTGGATCATCGGCGTTTTTCTGATTTTCGCCATGATGGGCACGGCCTTCGTCGGTTACGTCCTTCCCTGGGGGCAGATGAGCTTCTGGGCGGCCACCGTCATTACATCCATGTTCTCGGCCATTCCGCTGGTCGGCGAAAGCATCGTCAACTGGTTGTGGGGCGGGTTCGCTGTCGGCAATCCGACGCTGAACCGCTTTTTCTCGCTGCACTACCTGTTGCCGTTCGTCATTTTCGGACTGGTGTTCATTCACCTGTGGGCGCTGCATACGCATAAATCGAGCAACCCGCTGGGCGTCGAGGTCAAGGACGAGCAGGACACCATCCCGTTCCATCCCTATTACACCATCAAGGATACGTTTGGGTTTGGTGTCATGATGGTCTTCTACATGGCGGTCGTCTTCTTCGCGCCGGATATGTTCGGCGAGACCATCAATTACGTGAAGGCCAACCCCATGCAGACGCCGCCGCACATCGTGCCGGAATGGTATTTCCTGCCCTTCTACGCGATCCTGCGGGCGATTTCCTTCGATGTCTGGTTTATCCCGGCCAAGCTGATCGGCGTGGTGCTGATGGGCGGGGCCGTCGGTATTCTGATCTTCATGCCATGGCTGGACAGATCCCCCGTGCGCAGCGCGCGCTTTAGGCCCATCTACAAGCAGTTTTTCTGGATTTTCCTGCTCGACTGCCTGATCTTGGGTTACGTTGGCGCCAAACCGCCGGAGGGGGCTCTGATCGCAATCGGTCAGGCGGCGACCTTCTATTACTTCTTCCATTTCATCGTGATCGTGCCTTTGGTCAGTGTGCTGGAAAAACCGCGGTCCTTGCCCGCGTCCATCAGCGCCGCCGTTACCAAGGCTCCGGCAAAGGGAGCCTCGTGATGCGCAAATTCATCCTTGCTACATTTGCCATCAGCCTTCTTGGCGCCTTCAGCCTTTTGGGCATGGGATCGGCTTTGGCCTCTGGAGATACGCCCAAGCCGCCTTCACACAAATGGTCTTTCAGTGGGCCCTTCGGCAGCTTCGAGCGGCCTGCCCTGAAACGCGGCTTCCAGGTTTACAGCGAGGTTTGTTCCAGCTGTCACGGGCTTTCCCTGGTGGCTTACCGCAATTTGGCCGACATCGGTTTCTCCAAGGCCGAAATTGCCGAGATTTCCGCTGAGGCCGAGGTCGAGGACGGTCCTGACGACGAAGGCGAGATGTACTTCCGCCCGGCTCGCGCATCGGACCGGTTCGTTTCGCCGTTCGAAAACGACAACGCCGCGCGCTCCGCCAACGGCGGGTCCTTGCCGCCGGATCTTTCGCTGATCGTCAAGGCCCGCAACGGCGGATCCGATTACATCTTCGCGCTGTTGACCGGTTACAGGGAAGAAGCGCCCGAGGGTTTCGAGATGAACGAGGACATGTACTACAACGAGTACTTCCCCGGCCATCAGATCGCCATGTTGCCGCCCCTCGACGACGAGGCCGTAGAATACGAGGACGGCACCAAGCCGACGTTGACGCAGCACGCCGAAGACGTAACGGTCTTTCTGGCCTGGGCCGCGTCGCCCGAGCTTGAAGCCCGCAAGCGCCTGGGCATCAAGGTTCTGGTTTTCCTTCTGGTTCTGACCGGCATGCTGTTTGCCCTGAAACGTCAGATCTGGGCAAAACTTCACTGAGCGGCGGCTCATAGCCAATTGAGACAAGGGGCCGCCGGTTTCCACCGGCGGCCCCGTCATTTTTCACGAGAAAGCGGACCAAATTGAGACTTTCGCGCGACCATAGGAACGTCGGCATCCTCAGCCTCTGTCAGGCCCTGATGTCCACGGCGCAGACCGTCCTGATTATTCTGAGCGGTCTGGTCGGTGCCATGCTGGCCGCCGACAAGGCGCTGGCCACGCTGCCGATTTCCAGCGTGGTCGTTGGTACCCTGATGACCACGGTTCCGGCGTCGTTCCTGATGAAACGGGTGGGCCGCCGCGCGGGCTTCATATTCGGATCGGCCCTGGGGCTGGTGGGCGCGCTGATCGCCGCCCTTGCCATCTATCTCCAGTCCTTCTGGCTTTTTTCGCTTGGGACTTTGGTCATCGGCGGCAACGTCGGGTTTTCCCAATACTACCGTTTTGCCGCCGCTGACGCGGTGGCCGCCAATTTTCGCCCGCGCGCCATTTCACTGGTTTTGGCGGGCGGTGTCATCGCCGCGATCATCGGACCTGAACTGGCCAAGGCGACGACCGATTTGATGGCCCCGATTCCGTTTTTGGGCGCGTACATGACCATTGCCGCCATTCCCGTGATTAGCGCCGCAATCCTGTCGTTTCTGGACATTCCGAACCTGAGCGCCCACGAAGTCGCCGATCCCGGCCGGCCGGTTTTGGAAATCGCGCGCCAACCGGCCTTCGTCGTGGCGGTACTGAGTGGAATGGTCGGTTACGGTGTCATGAGCCTGGTGATGACGGCGACGCCGCTGGCCATGATCGGTTGCGGGTTCGGAGTGGCGGACGCGGCCATGGTTATTCAATGGCACGTGGTGGCCATGTTCGCGCCGTCGTTCGTTACGGGAAACATCATTCAGCGCTTCGGCGTGCTGCGCGTGATGCTGTGCGGAGTGGTGTTGCTGGCGGCATGCACCGCGGCTGCCTTGGCCGGGCTGGACATCGTTAATTTCTGGCTGGCGATGGTGACGCTGGGGCTGGGATGGAATTTCGCCTTCGTTGGCGCGTCCACGCTGCTGACCGAAACCTATCAGCCGTCGGAACGCGCCAAGGTGCAGGCGACCAACGACTTTTTCGTGTTCGGTTCCGTGGCCCTGGCCTCGCTGTCGTCGGGGGCGTTTCTGCACTATTTGGGATGGGATGCTGTGCAACTGTTAGCCCTGCCGTTCCTGTTTGTTGCGGCGGGTGCGATTTTGTGGCTCGAATACCAGCGGCGCTAATTATCCTCGGCGCCCGCGTTGACCCAGCGGCGCAGCATTTCCTTCTCGCATTTGGACAGTTTTTTGCGCCCGTGCGGCATCTGCAGTTCAGGCGCGGCGCGTCCTTCCACCAGCACGATGAAATTGCTGGTCAGCGCGCTTCCCGGAACGACGATGGGCCCGTGTTTGGTGCCTTTCATCAGCCCCGCATAAGTGCTGAGGTCGAGCCCGCTTTCCTTGAATCCGTCGCCGCCGGGCTGGTGGCATTCCAGGCAACGCAATTCCATAATCGGAAAGACGTCACCTTCAAACGAGATTTCTTCGGCGGCAAGCAGCGGGGCCGGGCCGGGAACGATCAAAGCGGCAAAGAGGGTGGCAATGGCAATTTGGGCGAGTTTCAGCATCATCCTCTCCCTGTTTCCGCGCCGCCCATGAAGAACCTTGGCAGCGCGGTTTGTTACTTTAACATTATAACACTTTTAAGCAGGCCATGCGAACCTACAGGACCCGCCCGGCGATCGCGCCCAATTTGTCCGCCATGGATGGATCGCGAGCCTCGGGCGCGGTTTGGATGGCGACGCTCAGCGCCGTCTGGCAACCGCAGCCGCAGGTTTCGCTGCGCCCG
The DNA here is from genome assembly GCA_018648445.1 of Rhodospirillales bacterium. The sequence goes on from JABGRG010000050.1 coordinate 19,325, forward strand.
ACCAATTTGGGAATGGCCTGTTTGATCAGGGCGCGGCCATTGTCGGCATTTTCCATGACCACCTTGATCACGGCGTCAACGGTGACCTGTTCGTGGCCTTCGTACCAGCAGTCGTAATCGGTGACCATGGCGATGGAGCAGTAGCAGAGCTCGGCCTCGCGGGCCAGTTTCGCCTCGGGCATGTTGGTCATGCCGATGACCGAGCAACCCCAGCTTCGGTATAGCTGGGATTCGGCCAGCGTCGAGAACTGCGGGCCTTCCATGGCCAGATAAGTTCCACCGCGAACCATTTTCAGGCCCAGTTCCTTGGCCGACGCCTCAACCGCGTCGCCGACGCGCGCGCACACCGGATCACGAAACGCCATATGGGCGACCATGCCGGTGGAGAAGAAACTTTTCTCGCGCTTGAACGTGCGGTCGATGAACTGATCGACCAGCACGAAGGTTCCCGGCGGCAGCTCTTCCTTGAGCGAGCCGACGGCGCTAACGCCGATGATTTCGGTGACGCCCGCACGTTTCAGGGCGTCGATATTGGCGCGGTAGTTGACCTCGCTGGGCGGAATCCGATGGCCGCGGCCGTGACGCGGCAGAAACACCAGTTTCTGTCCGTCGAGCGTGCCGACTAGTAGTTCATCAGAAGGCTCGCCGAAGGTCGAGGCGACCTTTTCCCAGCACGCGTCTTCCAATCCATCGATGTCATAGACGCCGCTGCCGCCGATGATACCAATTACCGGGGGCGTTCCGGGTTCCGCCATGCCTTGATCCTCTCATATTTCGTGGGGTTGGTTGATTGGCGCCATTTTTTCAGGTTCTTGCGCTGGCATCAACCGGGAAGCGAGGATCAGGGGCATTCAGGCGAGGTTTTTTCTGAGGAATTCCATTGTCCGGTCCCAGGCCAGGGCGGCGCTGTCGGCATGATAGCTTGCGCGGCGGTCACAATTGAAGCCGTGCCCGCCCGGATAGAGGTGAACCGGAATTCTTGGGTGGGCAAGCCGTATCTTTTCAACATCCGCCAGCGGGATGGCCGTATCTTGTTCGCCGAAATGAAGAAGCATCGGACAGTTCGGTGTTTCATCCAGAAAGTCCACAATCTGCCCGCCGTAAAAACCAACCACGACCTCGGAGTTCAGGCGCGTTGCGGCGAGCCATGCCAACGATCCTCCCCAACAAAACCCTACCACGCCAACGGCGCCAAATTGGCGGGCGGCGTCAACCGCGGCGGCCAAATCGGCCACGGCGTTTTCCCAAATCATGGCGGCTTTCAAGTCCCGGCCCCGGGCGACACCGGGTTCGTCGTAGTCCAGTTCGACCCCCGGTTCGATCCTGTCGAAAAGGGCGGGCGCAACCGCCGCATAACCCTGCGCGGCAAGACGGTCGCAGATGTCCCGGATATGGCCGTTTACACCGAAGATTTCCTGGATGACGACAATCGCCGCCCTGGGTTTGTTTTCTGGCTGGGCGCAATAGGCCGCTAGCTGGTGCCCGTCATTGGCGGTTAGCGTCAGTGAATTGTCCATCAAGGCCTCCCTTCATCCATCCCGTGATGTTGGAGGGGAGACATTGGATTTCAAACCCACAGAATTGGAAACGTCGTTTAAACGTTGAAGCGGAACAACATTACGTCGCCGTCGCGGACCTGATAGTTGCGGCCTTCCTGGCGCATTTTTCCGGCATCCTTGGCACCGTGTTCGCCGCCCAGCGCCACGAAGTCGTCATAGGCGATGGTCTCGGCGCAAATGAAGCCGCGCTGGAAGTCGGTGTGGATGGCGCCTGCCGCTTCGGGCGCGGTGGCCGGTGCGCGCACCGTCCACGCCCGCGACTCCTTCGGCCCCGTGGTAAAGAAGGTCAACAGGTCCAAAAGTCCGTATCCGGCACGGATCACCTTGGTCAGGCCGGTTTCCGTCAACCCCATGGTTTCCAGGAATTCCTGTTTTTCGGCGGCGTCCGCCAATTGGGATATCTCCGATTCGATATGGGCCGAAACGACCACCGATCCCGAACCTTCGGCGTCCGCCATTTCGGCCACCGCCGCGGCCAGACCGTTTCCGTCGGCGATAGAGGCTTCTTCAACGTTGCAGGCGTAAAGCACGGGCTTGGCCGTCAGCAGTTGAAGCTGATGGAATATGGCCATTTGATCGGGAGCGATCTTGGCTTTTCGTGCCGGTAGACCATCCTGCAATACCGCCAGTACGGGTTCCATCACGGCCAGACGGGCAACCAATTCCTTGTCGCCGCCTTTGGCCCGCTTTGCGGTGGCTTCAACCCGGCGCTCCAGGCTTTCCAGATCGGCCAGCAGCAATTCCGTGGAAACCACCTCGGCGTCGCGCACGGGATCGATCGTGGCTTCGGTGTGTGTGATATTTTCATCTTCAAAGCAGCGCAGCACATGGATGATGGCGTCCACTTCGCGGATGTTGCCCAGGAACTGGTTGCCCAGGCCTTCGCCCTTGCTGGCGCCGCGCACAAGCCCGGCGATGTCGACGAATTCCAGATGCGTCGGTACTCTCTTGGCCGATCCGGTAATCTCGAAAATGCGATCCAGGCGCGCATCGGGCACCGCCACGCGGCCCGTATTGGGCTCGATGGTGCAAAACGGATAGTTGGCGCTGTCGGCTGCCGCCGTTTCGGTCAGCGCATTAAACAAGGTCGACTTGCCAACGTTGGGCAAGCCCACGATACCGCAGTTAAATCCCATTTCAGGTCTTTCGATTCTCGCCGGGTTTTTCGCCGGGTTTTTCGCCGGGTTTTTCGTCTGTTTCTTCGGCCGCTTCTTCGCGCTTTTTATGAACGGGCGGGTTGATGATCAGCGACACCTTGGTCATGAACCCGGCATCATCGCCATCGGCCAATAGCGGAAATGCTTCGGCGATGGCTTCCATTAGTTTGCTGACCCATTTGCCTTCGGTCTTGGAAAAGTCCTTAAGCACATGTCCGACCACGCGTTCCTTGCCGCCGGGATGGCCGATGCCGATGCGCACCCGGGCGTACTTGGGCGTGATGCGCGAATGAATGGAGCGCAAACCGTTGTGTCCGGCGTGACCGCCGCCACGCTTGACCCGGATTTTGCCGCCGGCAAGGTCCAGTTCATCGTGAAAGACAATGACGTTCTCTGGCGCGATCTTGAAAAAGCGCACAGCCCCCAGCACCGCATCACCCGAGCGGTTCATATAGGTCATGGGCTTGAAGACCATAACTTTGCGACCGGCGACTTCGCCCTCGGCCAGCTTTCCGTGGAATTTGGTACGGAAGCGCGAGAAACGGTGGCGGTGGACGATTTCGTCCACCGCCATGAATCCCACATTGTGGCGATTTCGAGCGTAGTCGGAACCGGGGTTTCCGAGGCCGACCACCAGAAGCATGTTCGTTCCTTCCTCGCGTGGAGAAGGCGAAGATTACTCCTTGGCTTCTTCCTCGCCTTCCGTTCCTTCGCCTTCGACGCCTTCTTCGCCTTCCTCGCCTTCCTCGCCTTCTTCGCCTTCGGCGGCTTCGGCGGCTTCAGACTTGACGACCGACGGAGCGGCGATGGTGGCGATGGTGAAGTCGCGATCGGTAATCGCCGATTCAGCGCCTTCAGGCAGATCAATATGACTGATGTGAATCGAATCGCCCAGCTCAAGGCCGGTCAGATCAATGGTGATGCTTTCCGGAATGGCGGCGGGAATGCAAACCAGCTCCAGCGAACGGCGAACGATGTTGAGAACACCGCCGACCTTGAGGCCCGGCGACAGTTCTTCGTTCACGAACAGTACGACGACCTCGACGTTGACCTTGGTATCAGCGCTAAGGCGCATGAAATCAACGTGGATCGGACGGTCCGAAACGGGGTCGAACTGAACGTCGCGCGGAAGAACCCGCTCGGCGCCTTTGCTGCCAGAGATTTCAAACACGCGTCCGAAAAAGCCGGGCTTGTTCAATTCCTGATTAAGTTCGAGGGGATCGACCGAAATCATGGAGGGTTCAATTTTGCCACCGTAGATAACGGCGGGGACACGACCGGCGCGACGCGTTGCACGGGCTGCCCCCTTACCTGCCCGTTCGCGAGGCTCGGTCGCGAGAATATTCTTATCAGCCATTTGTTTTAACTCCTTAGGCGGATGGGTGTCGTCGGCCTCCAGGGGTGCCGACGTAAATCGCGCCCGCAATACTGGGCTTGGGCGCTCTGGTCAACCGTTTATTAATTAAACAGGCTGGAAATCGACGATTCCTCACTGATTCGCCGAATTGCCTCGGCGATCAGCGGCGCGATGGTAACTTGTTCGATGGTGTCCGACATGCGCACCGCTTCGGTTGCCATAATACTGTCGGTGATGACCATGTGCTTGAGGGGCGAAGAGGTGATGCGCGCAACGGCGCCGCCCGAAAGCACGCCGTGGGTTACGTAGGTCGATACCGACTTCGCGCCCGCATCCATCAGGGCCACGGCGGCATTGCAAAGGGTGCCACCCGAATCGACGATGTCATCAACCAGAATACAGGCGCGTCCATCGACCTCGCCAATGATGTTCATGACCTCGGACACGCCCGCTCGCTCGCGGCGCTTGTCGACGATGGCCAGGTCGGCATCCAGCTTTTTGGCCATGCCGCGGGCGCGCACGACGCCGCCCGTATCCGGGGACACCAGCACCAGGTTTTCGCTGTTGAAGCGTTCGCGGATGTCCTGATTAAACACCAGCGAGCCGTACAGGTTGTCGACCGGAATATCAAAGAAGCCCTGAATTTGTCCGGCGTGCAGATCCATGGTCAGCACCCGGTCGGCTCCGGCGACGGTAATCAGGTTGGCGACCAGCTTGGCGGAAATGGGCGTGCGCGGGCCGGATTTGCGATCCTGTCTGGCGTAACCGAAATAGGGAACCACGGCGGTGACGCGTCTTGCCGATCCTCGCTTCAGCGCATCCAGAGAGACCAGAAGCTCCATCAGGTTGTCGTTGGCGGGGAAAGAAGACGACTGGATGACGAAGACGTCTTCACCGCGCACGTTTTCCTGAATCTCGACGAAAACTTCCTGGTCGGAAAACCGGCGGACGACCGCCTTGGTCAGGGGCAGGTTCAAATACGCCGCCATTGCTTCCGCAAGAGGCCGGTTACTATTGCAAGACATGATTTTCATGGGGCCGTTTTTCCCTTGGCGCGAGATACCGCGCAAAACGTGAGCACCACATCGACCCTGTGGCCGCCACGGTTGCCTCTCTTCAGACGGCGCGGAATTTATCAGCGCGCCCGCGGACTGTAAACGCTCTAAATAGACGATTCCGCAAAAGGTTGCGTTTCGCGAGACGGCAACCGCCCCGCCACAAAACCGGTCAACAAGCCACAGTATTTAATAGGTGGTTGGTCATTATTGCAAATTTCACAACAATTATTTGCGAGTATTTCTCGGGTCAATTCATTCCCTTGCAATCTCAAGAAACGATCAATAGATTTGCGAGGCCCTGCACGTAAAAAAGGGCGATCTTTATTTGTTTTTTGCGGACATCAACTGCGAAATTTAGGGGATATCAATGAAAAAAATGGTCATTTCGGCGGTCGCCATGTGTGCATCCGCCCTGCTGTTCGCTGGTAATGCCGCTGCCGGCGGCAACGATCTTTTGGTCTACACGGCGGCCGACGACGGCAAACTTCATGCCGCACTGACTGATGCCTTCAACAAAATGTACCCGGACATCAAGGTCGAGCAGGTGATTCTCAGCACCGGACCGATTACGGAAAAGACCATTGCCGAACGCGAGAACCCTCAGGCCGACGCCATTTACGGCGTCAACTCCTTTGCTCTCGATCAACTTAAGAACGCGGGCGTTTTAGAGCCGTATGCGCCGAAGGGATCGAAGATCCCGGCCCAGTTTATGGATTCGGACGGCTTCTTCACCCATCATTGGCTGACCCTCATGGTCATGGCCGTCAACACCAAGTTGATGGACGAAAAGGGCAAGCAGGTACCCTCCTCGTGGCAAGAGCTGGCTTCGCCTGCTTACAAGGACATGATCACCATTGCCGCGCCCACCAAATCGGGCACCGGCCTGACCATCTTCACCACGCTGAAAGATGCCTACGGCTGGGAGTACATCGACAAGCTGGACAAGAACATCTTTCAGTACAATTCCTCGGGAAGCGCTGCCGGACGTCAGGCAGGCGCGGGCGAAACTGCCATTGGCCTGACCTATGACACCGCCGTCATCAATCAGGTTAACGCCGGACTGCCGGTCAAACTCGCGTTTTTCGATATGACGCCGAACGTGAAAGAGGGCGGGGCGCTGGTTCTGGGCGCGCCCAATCCCGAGAACGGCAAAAAGTGGCTGGACTTCATGGCCAGCCCGGCAGGTGCTGCGGCCTATGCGCCTTTCGTGGGTGCCGCCACGACACCGGGCTACGGCAAGATCGATCTCAAGGACGTAAGCCTTTGGGAATACAAGGCCCCGGTCGATACTGCCGCGTTCAAGCGTGAATGGGGCAAAAAGTACGAGAAATAAAAGCCGTTTGGTTCTAAAACGGATGGCCCGGCCTTTTAAGGCGTGACGCGCTTTGAAGGGCCGGAGCCTGTTTTGGGTGTCTGATTGATTTTGGGACGGAGGGCGGATTGGCCCGCTTGCGCATAGAAAACGCGGTCAAACGATTCGGCGACGCGGTTGCCGTTGACGGGGTGTCCATCGATATCGCGACGGGTGAATTCGTGACCCTCGTCGGAGCCAGTGGCTGCGGCAAGACAACCCTTTTGCGCATGATCGCCGGGTTTACGAAGCTGGACGGCGGCGAGATATGGATCGACGAGACGCGCGTGGACGCGGTCCCGCTACGCAAGCGAAACATCGGCTTCGTCTTTCAGTCGTACGCCTTGTTTCCGACCATGACGGTGGCCGAGAACATCGGCTTTTCGTTGCGTCTGCGCCGCCGTTCCAAAACTGAGAAGGCGGCCCGCGTCGCCGAACTTTGCGCGTTGACTCGTCTGGAAGGCCTCGAAGAACGCTACCCGCACGAACTTTCGGGAGGTCAGCAGCAACGGGTCGCGCTGGCCCGCGCGCTGGCGCCGCATCCGGCTATTTTGTTGCTGGACGAACCGTTGTCGGCGCTGGACGCCAAAATCCGCGCTTTCCTGCGCACCGAAGTTCGCGCCGTGGTCAAGGATCTGGGCATCACAACCGTGTACGTGACCCATGATCAGGAAGAAGCGCTTTCCATGTCGGACCGGGTGGCCGTCATGGATGGCGGGCGGTTCCAGCAGATCGGGCCGCCCATGGACGTATACGAGCGCCCGGCGGGAGAATTCGTCGCCGATTTCATCGGCACATCCAACCGTCTATCGGGGGTCGCCGAGAACGGCGGCGGGCGCATCGACGGCATCGGCATTCCGGTGCCCACACCCGACGGCATAAGCGGGGA
>JABGRG010000051.1 GCA_018648445.1 Rhodospirillales bacterium
AAGTTCATCGGCGAAAACCCTTTTGATTGCCACAATTGCGCCGGGTCTTCCCGGCAGAAGAAAGAGAGCCGGAGACAACAGCGCCTCAAGTTCCTGAAGCGGTATATCCTCAACCTGAGCAGATGACGTTTTGATCGGTATGCGTTGGTTTGAGTTTTCGTATATGGCGATATTTGATGGCAGTTCTACGCCGACAAGAGACTTCAATGATTTCCTGATGCCGCCCCATGACTCTTCATCGACAACGTCACCAATGGAAACCTTGTGCAACGTCGTCCCATGCTCTTCATTTCCAGGTTCGGGGCGAAAGCCATGTGCGAGGGCAATTTTTCTCGTAACCGGATGGCCGGGAAGTAAATGCAGGTACAATCGGGCTGGCGCATCCGAGCTTGCTGCCTTGCATATCCTGTCAAGCGTATGCTCGATAGCCGTTACTGCGGTAGATGAGTCCTCGTTTGCACACAGAAATATACTCCCGACCTTCCTCGGGTTTTGCGTCAGATTCCACGAAGAAAATGAGATGATGCCAGCTGCTTCGCTGAGGATAATGTGATTGTGAGGGGACATATAGTCTCCCTGAAACAGGGCTTTTTCTATGGTCTCAGGCGGGACATGTTGACCTGTCAGGAAGGAAAAGGCATCCTTCTTTAAGGCGTCTGTCAAAGAACTGGATGATACCTCTTTGTCATCGATGCGCGCCACATGATCTAAGATGACATCATCTGCACCCTCGGAATTGGCGTCAGCGAAGTCAGAGACGCCCAAAACATCTAGGCCAAATTTCGACTGAAGATGATCATGTGCGCGAAGGATCGCTTTTTCACTGGTAATAAATCCTGCGATCCTATGGTGAATTGCTGTTGCAATGTGGCGGAGGTCGGATTTGTCTTGGACAGTTAGAATGCCTTGCGCGTCTCGTTCTGGAAAAATGATTCCGGCCAATTGCCGCTCGATGTCTTCAATTTCTCCACGTTTTGGCACCGGGAGTATATTCATCTGAAGTGCGATCTGGAGATGAGGATCGTCAGGGAATTTTTTGGAGTTTCTCTGAAGTTCCTCGATAAATTCCTCCGCTATCACCGGACGAATGTCGTTACTAAATCCGGCTTTAAAGATCGAACCAGCGTCTTTGCTCCGCACTCGTCTCTTACTGACGTCAAACAGAACATTCAAATCGATCGCATAGATCGGCGTTTTCGAGCTGTAGTTGCCTGAGATGCCAAGACTGGGAAGATGCCTGCGCCCTTTCGGAGCCATAAGATCAAATAGGCTAGGCGTGTCGAGGTCACGGACACGATGGTAGAGTAGCCTGTTGCGAGAACTCCCGCCGGGAAGTGTTCTGACGGTACGAAATCCCATTCGCTCATAAAAAGCGTTTGCTCCGGACAGGTCGCTTGCGACTTTAGCGCTCAGGCTCAAAAACATGCGTTCTTGCGCATAGTTAACCAATTCATCCATGAGCGCATGTGCGACGCCGTCCTTGCGGGATTCTGGTCTGCAATAGATCTGCATGACCTTGCCGTAGGGAAACACGCCCCCGAACATTAGGTGTCCAAGAAATTTTCCTTCATCGTTGACGGCAACGAACAGCTTCCCTTGTTCTGCCGCTTGTCTGTACGCATTTGGCGGTAGAAAACCGAGGGCGTCCCGTTCTGTGTCAGCACCCTGGCGAGCCTCATCAATATACGGCTCCACCTCTTCGAAGGACTTCCGAATTCCAAACGTCTTGGTCAATACGTTCCTCCAACCAAAAAATCGCCTTCTAGCCAAGAAAGCGTCACCGCACTTAATGGTTGCTAAGCATGACTAGTTTCTCGGGGCGGGTCAACGCTATCGAAGAACCGCAAGGTTATGGTGACGTCACACATTTCCCCCCTACCACCGGGTTCAAAGGGACCGAGTCCCTTTGCGGGTCTGGGCGGAGCCCGGGCTTTCTTTGTGAATTGCGTTCAAACGCCACGCAGTTCTTCTGTAATGCGTTCAAGCGCCACGCGGGCTGCGCTCCCGCTTGGTCGCAAGTCGTCGCGCTCCGGCGCTTCTCCGGGCTTATCCGTGGATGCCTTGCTTTTTGCCGGTTTATTGTCTGACCCAACAGCCGCCCATAACCGTTATGTGTTAACGTCGGGTGTGGCACTGTGCTGACGGATTTTCTGAATATTGAAGAGGCTTGGAGTGACTTTGCGAGATATAGACGACGTTGTCGGTGCCGGGCTTTGCGCGGGGTGCGGGATCTGCGAGAGCATGGCGGGGCGTGATGCCATTGAAATGCGGCTTACCGGCGAGGGGCGTATTCGCCCTCAAATAAAGAAATCCGTCGATCCCGCATTGATGGATCAGATCATGCGGGTCTGTCCCGGCGTTATCATCACAGGTCCGAAAGAAGATCAGGCCGGTCTTTCCCTTCATCCTGTCTGGGGTCCCATTGCCAGTTTGCACAAAGGCTGGGCTGGTGATGATCGGGTGCGGTTTCATGCGGCGGCTGGTGGTGTGCTGACGTCCCTTGGCATGTATCTTATCCGGTCCCGCAAGGTGGACGCCGTGTTGCACATAAAGGCTTCGGCGGACAATCCAGTGCTTAGCGATGCGTGGATCAGCCGCACCGAGCAAGATGTTTATGATGGGGCGCAATCGCGATATGGGCCGGGCGCGTCCCTTACCGCCGTTCACGAATTGCTGGATGAGGGCGTCACCTTTGCCGTCATTGGCAAGCCATGCGATGTGTCGGCTATTCGCAATCTACAAAACATCGACAAACGGGCCGTCGCGCAGATTCCGTATGTCCTGACCCTATTCTGCGGCGGCACCCTTAGCCTGACGACTGCCCATCGCATGGCCGAAGGTATGGGCGCATCTCCCGACGAACTCAGCCTGTTCCGGTATCGGGGAGAGGGCTGGCCCGGTACCGCACATATGGAAACCCGTGACGGACGTGCGTTTGATCTGACGTATGAGCAGGCGTGGATGGATGAGACAGGTCCGTGGAAGTACGACTTGCCGTTTCGCTGCAAGATTTGCCCCGATGCCATTGGGGAAACGGCCGATATTTCCGTGCCGGACGGATGGGTTATGAAAGACGGCAAACCCGTCTATGACGAGGCGCCAGGGGTCAATCTTGTCATTGCCCGGACACCCGAAGGGGTCGAACTGGCCAATGCCGCCGAAACTGATGGCGCGCTGGTTCGTTCGCCTTTCACCCAGTCGGAATTGTCCGAGATGCACACGGACCATTGGGCACGTAAAACGCATTGGCCCGTGCGCCTGTGGGCCTTGCGCATGGCCGGACAACCGACGTTGATCGTTCGTCGATACAGGATGCTTTCAGCACTGTGCGCGGCAGGGTTTTGGCGCTCTTTGGGGTCTTTTCTGGGTACGTTTCGCCGCGCCGGAAAGAAGCTGAACCGCGAAATCGGGTTTACCAACTCCGACTAACTGCCGGGGGTTTTTTAAGAGTAGCGTTCAAGCGCCACGCGGGCTGCGCTCCCGCTTGGTCGCTAGTCGGTCGCTACGCTTCCCTCCGGGCTTGTTGTCGGGGGGGTTGCTCTGGCGGCGCGCATCGCTATACTGCGCCACCGCGCCGCGACCGGGCCGTGAGCTTTCCGGGTGCCGCCGCGCCACTTTCCGCAAAACGAAATGCCATCCATATAGAATAGAAGAGAGCGCCCAGACCTTGGACCTGCGCAATATTGCCATTATCGCCCATGTTGACCACGGCAAGACGACCCTGGTTGATGCCTTGCTGCGTCAGAGCGGCATTTTTCACGCCAAGCAGAATGTTGCCGAACGGGCCATGGATTCCATGGATCAGGAGCGCGAGCGCGGCATTACCATCTTGTCGAAGTGCACCTCCATCGAATGGCGGGGCATGCGCATCAACGTGGTGGACACCCCCGGCCATGCCGATTTCGGCGGCGAGGTGGAGCGCATTCTGGGCATGGTCGACGGCGTTCTTTTGCTGGTGGACGCCGTTGAAGGGGCCATGCCGCAAACCAAGTTCGTGACGGCCAAGGCGCTGGCTTTGGGGCTGAAGCCCATCGTGGTGGTCAACAAGGTGGACCGGCCCGAACAACGGGTCGAAGAGGTGCATGAGGAAGTGTTTGATCTGTTCGCCGCCCTGGGTGCTACGGACGAGCAGCTTGACTTCCCGGTTTTGTACGCGTCCTCCAAGGAAGGCTGGGCCTCGACCGAGCCGGGCGTGGTCGGCAAGGATCTGGACTGTTTGGTGGAGCGCATTGTCGAACATGTGGCGTCGCCCGAGGTGCAGCCGGACGGGGCCTTTACCATGCTAGCGACAACGCTGGAATCCGACCCGTACCTGGGCCGGGTGCTAACGGGGCGCATCCAGTCGGGTTTCGTCACGACCAACATGACCGTCAAGGCCATGAACCCCGAAAGTGAAGAGGTGGAAACGACGCGTCTTTCCAAGGTTCTGGTGTTCCGGGGTTTAAAGCGCATTGGCGTCGAGCGGGCCGAAGCGGGTGACATCGTGGCGCTGGCCGGGTTCACCAAGGCGACCGTGGCCGACACCCTGTGCGATGTGGAAATCACCGGGTCCATCGGCGGCGTGCCGGTTGATCCGCCGACCCTGTCCATGACCTTTTCCATTAACGATTCGCCCTTTGCAGGCCAGGATGGCAGCAAGGTGACGTCGCGCATGATCCGCGACCGCCTGATGCGCGAAGCCGAGGGCAACGTGGCCATTCGCGTGACCGAAACCGCCGACAAGGACGCCTTCGAGGTGGCCGGGCGGGGCGAGCTGCAACTGGGCGTGCTGATCGAGACGTTGCGGCGCGAAGGCTACGAGCTGTCCATCTCGCGGCCGCGCGTTCTGTACCGCACCGATCCCGACACCGGCGCGCGCACCGAACCCATTGAAGAAATTCAGGTGGACGTGGACGATGAATTTTCCGGCATCGTGGTCGAGGCCGTCAGCGTTCGCAAAGGCGAATTGATGGACATGCGCCCGTCGGGCGGCGGCAAGACGCGCATGACGTTTCATGCGCCGTCGCGCGGGCTCATCGGGTATCACGGCGAGTTCATGACCGAAACCCGGGGCACCGGCGTGCTCAACCGCATTTATCACGGTTACGCGCCTTACAAGGGGGCCATTCCGGGGCGGCGCAGCGGGGTGCTCATTTCCAGCTCCACCGGTTCGGCGGTGCCTTATGCCCTGAACGGTCTGGAAGGGCGCGGCCCGCTGTTCGTGGAGCCGGGCACCAAGATATATGAGGGCATGATCGTGGGCGAGCATACGCGGCCCAACGATCTGATCGTCAATCCGCTCAAAACCAAGCACCTGACCAATATTCGCGCCTCGGGCAAGGACGACGCCATTCGCCTCTCGCCCGCTCGCCGCCTGCGCCTGGAACCGGCCATCGCCTACATTGGCGATGACGAGTTGGTGGAAGTGACGCCCAAAACCATCCGCCTGCGTAAACGACTGCTTAACCCGCATGATCGTAAAAGGGCTGAACGCGCCGCCGAGGAGTAGCGATCTTTGCGCGCTTCCGCGCGGCGTTAACCGCGTGCGCGAGGAGACGGCCAACCATGCAGACATGGCTCCAATCGGCAAAGGTGTATCTGGACCGGCGCGTCATCACCGTCCTGTTTCTGGGGTTTTCCAGCGGATTGCCGATCCTTTTGGTCTATTCGACCCTGTCGGCGTGGCTGTCGGAAGCGGGCGTTTCCAAAACCGCCATCGGCCTGTTTAGCTGGGCCAGCATCGCCTACGGTTTCAAGTATTTATGGTCGCCGCTGGTTGACCGCATGCCGCTGCCACTGCTGACCAGCCTGTTAGGCCAGCGGCGCGGCTGGATGATTTTTTCGCAATTCGCCGTTATCGCCGGAATGCTGGGCCTGGGGTCTTCCGATCCGTCCGCCAATCTTTGGATAGTGGCTTTCTGGGCAGTAACCCTGGCTTTTGCGTCGGCTACCCAGGACATCGTCATTGACGCCTACCGCGTGGAAATTCTCGACATAGATCAGCTGGGTGCTGGCGCGGGCAATATCGTGATGGGCTATCGCATCGGCATGGTCGCGGCCGGCGGTGGCGCGCTGGTGGTGGCCGATGTCGCGGGTTGGTTCTGGGCCTATGCGGCCATGGCGGGCTTGATGGGGATCGGTGTTATCACGGTCCTGCTGACACCCGAACCCAAACGCGTACAGACGGAAGAATCAAAAGCGCTGGAGGAACGCGGCGTCGCCTTCATGGAACGCAACGCCCATCTTCCCGGGCGGCTTCAGGAGTTGGCGGGCTGGATTTATAAGGCGGTGGTTTGCCCCTTTGCCGACTTCATGACGCGGCCCAACTGGATCATCATTTTGCTGTTCATCGCCTTTTACAAGTACGGCGACGCGCTGCTGGGCGTGATGGCCAATCCGTTCTATCTGGAGATCGGTTTCTCCAAGACCGAGATCGGTGTCATCAGTAAAGGCTACGGCGTTCTCATGACCATCGCGGGTGGCTTGCTCGGCGGTATCATTGTGTTCAAATGGGGTATCCTGCGGGCCTTATTGTTCTGCGGGGTGCTGCAGGGACTATCGAACCTGATCTTCGCGGCGCAGGCTTACGTCGGTTATTCGGTGCCCATGCTGACCGTCACCATTAGCGTTGAGAACTTCACCGGCGGCATGGGAACGGCGGCGTTTGTCGCTTATCTGTCCAGCCTGTGCAATCTGGCCTATACGGCGACGCAGTATGCGCTGGTGTCATCGTTCATGGCGTTCGCGCGGACCATCTTCGCCTCGGGCGGGGGCTGGCTGGCCGACAATGTGGACTGGGTCAGCTACTTTATTATTACGACGGGCGCGGCGCTGCCCGGGTTGGCGCTGCTCATTTGGATGATGCGAAAATTCCCGCCGCAGGAGGCGGCGCGGGCGGAGGAACCGTGACGTCCCGCATGTCCGTCATAACCGGTGATATCACGGTGCTCGACGTGGATGCCATCGTCAACGCCGCCAACGAGTCTCTCTTGGGCGGCGGCGGGGTGGACGGGGCCATTCACCGCGCGGCCGGACCGGGACTATTGGCCGAATGCCGCACCCTTGGCGGCTGCCCTACGGGCGAGGCCAAAATAACCGGCGGCCATGATCTTGCCGCCCGTCACGTGATCCATACGGTGGGGCCGGTGTGGCATGGCGGGACACAGGGCGAGGAAGGGATGCTGGCCAGCTGCTATCGGCGCTCGCTGGAGGTGGCGGCGGAGAACGGTCTGCAAAGCATCGCCTTTCCGGCCATCAGCACCGGCGTTTACCGTTTTCCGCTGAGCCGCGCGGCGGCCATCGCGACGCGCACCGTCGCCGATTTTCTGGCCCATGACGGTGGCTTGAATAGTGTGATCTTCTGTTGTTTCAGCGCGGATTCGGCGGCTCTTCACCAAGCGGCCCTAGAACGCTGACACCTTGCTGGTGTGCAGCGCGAAAAAGAGGGCCGCGGCCAACAGGGCGGCCAGCGGTACGGTGACCAGCCAGGCCGAAACGATGGTCGCCAGGTGCCCGCGCCGGACCAGCTTTTTCTTTTTCGCCCCCGCGCAGTGATTCTGCGTGATTTCACGCAGGAATCCGACCCCGAATATGCCGCCCACGGCGATGTGGGTGGAGCTGACCGGAAGCCCCAACCCCGAGGCGATCAAAACCGTAATGGCTGCCGACAGGGCCACGCAAAAGGCGCGGACCGGATTGAGCTTGGTGATCTGTTCGCCGACGGTGCGAATGAGTTTGGGGCCGAACAGGGCCAGGCCGACCGAGATGCCGACGGCCCCGACGATCAGCACCCACAACGGGATACCCACCTTCGCCGCCATGCCGCCCGTCGACAGCGCGCCGACAATGGCGGCCAGCGGCCCCACCGCGTTGGCCACGTCGTTGGCTCCGTGGGCGAACGATAGAAGCGCGGCCGCCGCGATCAACGGCGCGGCAAAAAGGCCATGCACCGCCTTTTTGCGGTTTTCCAGGCCAACCGATTTGCGCGCGATAACGGGCCGGAAAAGCAGCCAGGAAAGGAAGAATACGGCCACGCCCGCGACGGCCACCATTTCCCCATCGAACTTCCAGACGCGTTTCAAGCCCTTGACCATCAGATACATGGCGAAGGCCGAACACATAATGCCGACCAAGACCGGAACCCAGCGCCGCGCCGCCGCAATGCGGTCGGGCTGAAACAGGATGGTGTGCCTGACGAGGGTCAGAAAAAGCGCGGCGATGACGCCGCCCATGACCGGCGAGATGACCCAGCTGGCGGCGATCTTGGCCATGGTTCCCCATTGCACGGCGCCCAAGCCAACGGCGGCGATCCCGGCTCCCATGACACCGCCGACGATGGCGTGGGTCGTTGAAACCGGCGCGCCCACATAGGTAGCTAAGTTGAGCCACAGGGCGGCGGCCAGCAGGGCGGCCATCATGGCGGTTACGAAAATTCCGGTATCGTTCATGGCTGCCGGATCGATGATGCCTTTGGCGATGGTCGAAACCACATCGCCGCCCGCGACAACCGCACCCGCGGTTTCGCACACGGCGGCAATGACCAGCGCCCCAACCATGGTGATGGCGCGGGACCCGACCGCCGGACCCATATTGTTGGCGACGTCGTTGGCCCCGATATTGAGTGCCATGTAACCGCCGATGACCCCGGCGGCGACGATCAGCAGTCCACCTTCCGCAGCGCTGGAAATGAATGCCGTGGCAAAGAGAACGCCGACAAGGAACACCCCGGCCAGTCCGACGCGGATGTCGCCGCGCCCTTTGGTCTCGACTGCACGGCGCAGGCGGTTGGGGAGATAAACCGGCCTTTGAATCGCCGGATTTTGGGTTGATTGCGCCGCGATCATTCAAACCTCGCGTGGCCTTGGCGGGAGCGCTTTCGCCCTTTGGCCCTTTTGCTGTCAATCCTCCAATGGTGTCGAATCGCGCGCCGCGAATCCACGCGAGACTTTTGAATTATTTTTGACGTAGATGTGACAGATTGATGACGCGCAAGGAAAAGCCCTGGTCGCCTCCGACGCCGGGCCTTTCATCAAATTAAAATGGCATTTCCTTGCCGTAGTGCAGCACGAAGAACAGGAACGCGGCCAGGAATGCGGCCAGGGGCACGGTGACCAGCCAGGCGGCGATGATCGTGGTCACGTGCTTGCGGCGCACCAGCTTGCGTTTTTTCTTCTTCTTTTTCGGTTTGGCGGGGATGGTGATTTCCGTCGCTATCGCCGCCCCGACCGGTTGCGCCACCAAAGGAGCTTCCGGTTGCAGCCGGGCGGCGCGCGCCGCTGAAATCCGGTAGTGCAGAACCTCGCGCAGGAAACCAACGCCGAACACGCCGCCCACGGCAATGTGGGTGGAACTGACCGGAAGGCCCAGAGCGGACGCGATCAAAACGGTAATGGCCGCCGACAAAGCCACGCAAAAGGCGCGGATCGGATTGATCTTGGTAATCTTCTCGCCAACGGTGCGCACAAGGCGCGGGCCGAAAATGCCCAGCCCGATGGAAATACCCAGGCCGCCGATAATGAGAACCCAGATCGGCACGACGACCTTTGCGGTGATCTCGCCCGATGTCAGCGAGCCGACGATGGCAGCCAGCGGCCCGACCGCGTTGGCCACGTCATTGGCGCCGTGGGCGAAGGTCAGCAGCCCGGCAGCGCAAATCAGGGGCACCGCAAACAGCCCGTGAACGGCCTTTTTGCGGTTTTCAAGACCGACCGACTGACGTGCGATAAAGGGCCGCACGGCAAACCACGAAAGAAGGAATACGGCAACGCCCGCGACGGCGACCATTTCCCCGTCAAACTTCCAGACACGCTTCAAACCCTTGACCATCAGATACATGGCGAAGGCCGAGCACATGATGCCGACCAGAACCGGAACCCAGCGCCGCGCCGCCGCGATGCGGTCGGGCTTGAACAAAATGGTGCGTCTGACCAGGGTCAGGAACAACGCGGCGATGATGCCGCCCATGAGCGGCGAGATCACCCAACTGGCGGCGATCTTGGCCATGGTGATCCAATTAACGGCCGAAATTCCGGTGGCCGCGATCCCGGCCCCCATGACGCCGCCGACGATGGCGTGGGTTGTCGAAACCGGCGCGCCCACATAGGTCGCCAGATTGAGCCACAGGGCGGCGGCCAGAAGGGCTGCCATCATGGCCGTGATGAAAATGCCGATGTCGGGCATTAGCGAGGGGTCGATAATGCCCTTGGAGATGGTCGAAACCACGTCGCCGCCGGCAATGACGGCGCCCGCCGTGTTGCCGACCGCGGCGATGAGCAGCGCACCGCCCATGGTAATGGCGCGCGATCCCACCGCTGGGCCCATGCTGTTGGCCACGTCATTGGCCCCGATATTGAGCGCCATGTAGCCGCCGATGACGCCTGCGGCGACAATCAGCAGCCCGCCTTCGGTGGCGCTTGAGATAAAAGCGGTGGCGATCAGGACGCCAACGAGAAAAGCACCCGCCAGTCCCACGCGGAGGCCCGTTTTTCCTTCGGCCTCGACGGCGTTGCGCAGGCGGTTTGCGCGATAGATTGTTTTTTGGACCAGGGTGTAGTCCGGTGTTTGCGCGGCGTTCAAAATTCCCTCTGTTTTATCCGTTGATTTCGCCGAGGATGTAGACCGCGCGCCGCCGCAATTCCATGCACGATTTTTTAAGTTTTTGTGACAGTGGCGTAACATCTGGGGCCTTGACGTTTGGGCCTAAAAACGTCCGGCATCGACGATCAAGGGGTTCGGGTTAAGTATTGAAACGACCCGGAACGGACATAGAATATGACCGGTTTCCCAGCGTTTCAGGGGCAGCACATTGTCGAAAATATTTTTCTAGGGAAAGGCGTCCGCTTCAACCCGCATAGCAGACCAGCTTCAGGATTATCACTGAAGCCGGCCCCTGACCCGAAGCAGAACTCAAAGAGCCTTTATGTAGTCGGTAACTTTCCGCATGACGCCCGCCAGGTCCGGAGTTGCCTTATCAATCTCACCCCAGTCTTCGGCCTTGCCAGCCGCTTCGAGGGTTTGGCACAAATTGGCCAGATCGTTGGCACCGACGCTTCGCGAAGACGACTTGAGTTTGTGCGCGGCGGCCGCGACGCCGTTCGCCGAGCGACTGGCATAAGCGGCCTCAATTTCTTCAACGTTGGAGGTGGCCGGGTCCACGAAATCCTTCAGGATTTCACGGAGTGTGCCCTCGTCGTCGCCGAAAACGTCCTTCAGGGCGGACGGATCTATTGCACCATTTTCCCCGTTGCCGCCGTTGCCGGACGCGCTCGTCTTCGAGGTGCCCGGTTCGGACTCCGGTTCCTCCGTCTCCACGGCCTCTACGGGTTTGTAAATCGGCATCCATTTTTTGAGCATTGCTTTTAGATCGTCCATCTTCAGCGGCTTGGAAAGATAGTCGTCCATTCCGTTGGCAATGCACCTTTGGGCCTCGCCTTCGAGAGCGTTGGCCGTTACCGCAATGATGGGTGCGCGCTTGCCTGAACCCAATTCGTCGCTACGAATTGCAGCGGTCAATTCGAAACCATCCATGTGGGGCATGTGGCAATCGCACAGCAGCAAACCGTAATCGCGTTCCCGCCAGGCCTTTAAGCCGAGCTTGCCGTCGTCCGCAATTTCACAGGTATAACCCAGCATTTTGAGTTGACGCTGAATAACATTTTGATTGGTAATGTTATCCTCGGCCAACAGAATTAACGTGCCTTGAGCCAAAGCCTCTTCTACTGACAAAGCAACGTAAGTCTTGGGGATTTCGTTCCCGACATCCGATTTTACGAGCGGACTGGCGCGGCCAACGGCCACGGCCACGGCATTTATAAGTTGCAATTGACGCAAGGGGTTGCCATCCAGCGTCACAATATCGGGGGCTTGGATGCGCGCGCTACGCCGTTGACCATCCAACATCAACAGAAACTTTGTGCGTTCCGACGCGTACTTCTCCGCCATATCGAGCTGGCGGGTTTCACTCAGGTTGAAGTCAAACGCAATAATATCGAAGACCTTGTTGTCACCTTGGAGGGCCGATATTTTCTCGTCGACATCTGCATCGCTGGAAGCAATTTGCACTTTGGCGTTCCAGTGCTCCAAATAGCGTTTGACGGAATAGCCAAGCATTTCGCTCGCCGTGACGACCAACACCTGAATTCCATCCAAATCGGTGCCGCTGGATTTCGTCGCTTCCCCATCGCCCTGGGCCAAGGGGATTTCGACAGCAAATGTCGAACCCAAACCTAGCTGGCTCTCGACAGTAATCTTTCCGCCCATCTTGTTGGTCAGGCCCTTGCAAATGGTCAATCCGAGACCCGTTCCACCGAAACGCCGCGTCGTGGAACTATCTGCCTGGGTAAACGCTTCAAACAAATGGTCTTGAGCGTCTTGCGAAATCCCAATGCCATTATCAACAACCGAAATCTTAACTCGCGTGCCCTCCCCGTCTGCTGACATTCTATCCGCCCGGACGGTCACTTCGCCTTCCTCGGAAAATTTTACGGCGTTACCTGTTAGATTGAAGATGATTTGTCGAAGGCGCACAGGATCGCCAAGCAAGGTTTGGGGAATATCCGGATCGACATACGTGATGATTTGAACGTTCTTTCGCGAGGCGTTGGGTGAAATCGTGGCCGCGGCTCCTTCGAGTACGTCAACAATTGACAGGGGAACGCTTTCAATATCCAGTTTCCCGGCTTCAATTTTTGAAAAGTCGAGAATATCGTTAATAACCGTCAGCAGCGAATTGCCGGAATCTTTGATCGTATTCAGCATTAAGTGCTGCTCTTCGCTTAGATTGGTCTGCGAAAGCAAATCCGCCATTCCCACGACCCCATTCATGGGCGTTCTGATTTCGTGGCTCATGGAGGCGAGAAACTCTCCCTTCGCTTTGGTGGCTTGCTCGGCCGTGTCTAACGCGACCTCAAGCTCCACCGAGCGGTCCTCAGCCTTTTTGCGTAATGTTTCCACCTCTTCCGCGATACGCTTTCTGTCAGCAATGTCTAACTCAATGGATTCTGCCATTTTATTGAAAGTGGAGGCCAGCACACCGATTTCGTTTGTCGCTTCAATATCGGCGCGTTGTTGATAGTCGCCGTCAGCCATGCTGCTGGCTTTCCGCGTGAGTTCTTCTATGGGCGCGACAATTTGCTTTTTGCCCCACATAAATTCAAACAGCGTTGCCGCCATAATGATAAACAGCAGAAATCCATAGTTCCGGTAGAGTTGTATTTCTTTGGAATCTAGCTCTTCCGCTTCACGATTGGCGCGCTGATCGATTGTGGTTGCAAACACATCAATCGAACGCAACGCCTCGGCCTTGGCCAACGAATGGGCTTCGCCATGAAGAAGCTGGATAGCCTTAGATGCATTTCCCGATTCGACGATCACAATGGCTTTGTTTTCGAACTCCACCAGTGCTGCGGTAAGTTTCTGAACCTCCTGCAACTTAACCAATTCCGTGGAGGTCTTTCCTTCCTCACTCGTTGGCTCGACAGTGTTCCCCGCCTCAAAAATAGCGGCAATCCGAGTGCCAACGACCGTGCTGTCGTTCAGAGGCTGTGGCAGTATGACAAGTTGGGCGGCGCGGAGTTTTACATAGGACTCGAGAAATTCAGGGTTGGCCGTGGCCGCATAGGTGCGAACGACATCCGTTAGCTCATCGGAGTTGCTGCGAAGTTGATCGGCTAGCTTAAATGCGGCAGATCTGCGTTGTTCGCTTTCGAATAACTCCGTGCTGATATTGTTGTGCATCAAGGTAAGCGTTATCAGGCTCGCAATGATCAGCATCGACAGCAGCAAGCTGCGATTTGATGTTTGCCGAATTTGCATTTAGAACCCCTTGTTGCCGACGCGTCTTAGCTGAAACCTTCGACGCCATCTTTCCTATGCTGCTGGAACAAAAGGGATAATATCGTGCTGACAACGGGAAACAGGACCAACAATGGAATCGCAATATTACTCACGACCACAGGCCCCTTTCCACCGGGTAAAACGACATAAAGCAAACCCAAAATCGCCAACTCAACCGTTATGCCGAAGATGTACTGCAAATACAATTTGAAGGTTATTTCGTATTTTACAAGCACGTACCTCCAGGCAAGGCCCATCAGTATCGAAACAATGACGGTATAAACACCTGGGACACCCCCTGCGCCACCCTGGTAGTATCGGTATGATGCACAAATTATTCCACCGATGACGACTATTCTCCAATTAAGAAATACCGCACAGCAGCTCAATAAAACCCAGCGAGCGTCAACGAAAATCCCTTTGTAAAGGTTAATGGGGTTGCTCAATATCGCGACAGAGATCAGCCCAATCGCGATTCCAGATACCCAAATCTCAATCGTGTTACTGGGAAATTTTACATTTGTTGTCGCGAACTCATACACGCTAACCAGGGCAAGCAAAATTAGGGAGCTAAATACAAAATCTAAGAAAAATGTGCTCATACTACAATTCTCCTCAGAAGACGGTCGGGGCCCGGAGATACAAAAAAACTCCCCCTCCGAAATCTCTGGAATCATCCTAACATCATAATATTCAGAGTAAACGAGCTTTCAAGGCAACGTCTGCTTATGGGGGCTAACCGGAAGTCATTGTTGTGGGTCGGTGAAAAAGGCCGTCGCCGTTTAGAGAAATTCTTCCAGCGGAAGCCGGGAATGAACGTCTGGAAAAAGACAAAAAACGGTCGGGCCGAAAAAAACCCCGGCATCACCGATGCCGGGGGTTGTCTCAGAAACGCGAAAGAAAAAATCAGTCGTGCGCTTCGTGGGCCGCGAAGGCGGCCATGTTGACCATATCGTTGACCGTGGCGCCGGCGTTGAGAATCTGTGCCGGCTTTTCCAGGCCGATCAGCAGCGGTCCGATGACCGTTCCCGCGCCCAGTTCATTGACCAGACGGGTCGATGCGTGGGCCGAGTGCAGACCCGGCATGATCAGAACGTTGGCCGGACCCGACAAGCGGCAGAACGGATACTGCTTCATCAGTTCCGGGTTCAACGCCACGTCGAGACCCATCTCGCCGTCGTACTCGAAGTTGACTTTGCGCTTGTCCAGCACGGCGACGGCGTCCCGCACGATGTGCGAGCGTTCGATATCCGGATTGCCGAAGTTGGAAAACGAAATGAGCGCCACGCGGGGCTCATGCCCGTATCGCCGGGCCGCCGCGGCGGCCTGGATGGCGAAATCGGCCATTTCTTCCGAACTGGGCAGTTCGTTGACCGCCGTATCGGCCAGGAACAAGGTGCGGCTCCGGGTCAACAATATGGTCAGACCCATGACCCTTTCACCTTCCTTGGGGTCGAGAACCCGGCGGATATACTGCAGGGCCGCATAATAGTTGCGGGTCAGGCCGGTAACCATGGCGTCGGCGTCGCCGTTGGCGACCATGCAGGCGCCAAAGACGTTACGATCCAGATTGACCATACGCTGACAGTCGCGGTACAGCGCGCCGCGGCGTTGCAGCTTTTTGTACAGGAAGTCGGTATAGGCCTTGTTGTCCGAACTGATCCGCGCGTTATGGGTTTCAATATCCACGTCGGCGTTAATGCCGATGCGTTCCATCGCCTCCTTGACCCGCTCTTCGCGGCCGATCAGGATCGGCGTGCCATAACCGGCGTTTTTGAAGGCGACGGCGGCGCGGATGCTCTTTTCTTCCTCGCCTTCGGCGAAGACCACACGGCGTGGATTGGCGCGCACATTCTCGAAGATCATGTGCAGGCTGGCCATCGTCGGATCGAGACGCGAACGCAGCTCCGTGCGGTAGGCGTCCATATCGACGATGGGCTTGCGCGCGACGCCCGAATCCATGGCCGCCTGGGCCACGGCTGCCGGAACCCACTCGATCAGGCGGGGATCGAACGGAGCCGGAATGATGTAACCCGGTCCGTAGCGCAGTTCGCTGCCATACGCGGCGCTGACCTCATCGGGCACGTCTTCACGCGCCAAATCCGCCAGGGCCTGGGCCGCAGCCAGCTTCATCTCGTCATTGATGGTCGAGGCCCGGACATCGAGCGCGCCCCTGAAAATGTACGGGAAGCCCAGCACGTTGTTGACCTGGTTCGGATAATCCGAACGCCCGGTCGCCATGATGGCGTCGGGGCTGACGGCCAGCGCGTCTTCCGGTGTGATCTCGGGATCAGGGTTGGCCATGGCGAAAATGATCGGCTGATCGGCCATGGTTTTGATCATGTCCTGAGTGAAAGCGCCCTTGACCGAAAGACCGACGGCGATGTCGGCGCCGACCATGGCTTCTTCCAGGGTCCGCGTGTTGGTGTCGACGGCGTGGATTTCCTTCCACTCGTTCATGCCCTCGGTGCGGCCCTTGTAGATGACGCCCTTGGAGTCGCACATGATGACGTTTTCATCCCGCACACCGCACATCTTGAACAGCGACGTGCACGAGATGGCCGAGGCGCCGGCGCCGTTGACGACAATCTGGACGTCTTCCATCTTGCGGCCGGTAATCTCGACCGCATTGATCAGACCCGCCGTCGAAATGATGGCGGTGCCGTGCTGATCGTCGTGGAAGACCGGAATATCCATCACCTCGCGCAGGCGCTTTTCAATGGCGAAGCACTCGGGGGCCTTGATGTCTTCCAGGTTGATGCCGCCCCAGGTCTTGCCCAGGAAGCGTACGCAGTTGACAAATTCGTCAACGTTTTCGGTGTCGACTTCAATGTCGATGCCGTCGACATCGGCGAAGCGCTTGAACAAAACGCCCTTGCCTTCCATCACCGGCTTGCTGCCCAACGCGCCCAGATTGCCCAGACCGAGGACGGCGGTGCCGTTGGAAATGACGGCGACGAAATTGCCCTTCGCCGTGTAATCGTAGGCGAGCGATTCGTCTCGCGCGATTTGCAGGCAGGGTTCAGCGACTCCCGGCGAATACAGAAGCGAAAGGTCGTGTTGGGTGGTCAGCGGTTTGGTCGCGGCGATTTCAATTTTACCGGGACGGCCCGAGGCGTGAACGACGAGGGCCTCTTCCATGATATCCCGATTGACTTTGTCTTCCATGAGACGTTCTCCGTAGCTCGTTGGCGCGGCGTTTATGTCAATAAACGGTTCTGATTCGAGGTGGATTCCGTCCGAGGCGAGCCATCGACTGGAGCGCCACTTTTGCAGGCTGCCCCAATACGATCATCTCCAGCGCCTTGCGGCCTGGATCATGCTTGCTTGTCTCACTCATTTTCATCCCGGACTTATATTTTTTATATTACTTCGATTTTCGAAGACGGTGAGTATGCACATTGGCGCCACCGTTTTCGTTAAGTATGGTCGTGGCGAGGGCCTCTTTTTCACCATGTGAAATATGGACCCATAGAATCACGCTGCCCGCACCCAGCGAGCGGGCGAAATGTTCGGCCTGGGGAGCCGCCGTCGCCTCGTCGAAAATTTCCTTGAAAGCCACGGCCCCCATGGCTGCGCCGATGAGCCCGGCAATCATGGCCGCCGTCGCGCCGCCGGCAAGAAAGATGGCACCCGAGGCAACCAGCGGCACCTCGAATTTCATCTCGCCGACAAGGGCGGTGATGGCATCTTTCCACGGCTTGCTCGGCTGACCCGCCGCATCCAGCGAATCGTGCGATCCGAAAACGCTGAGATCGCTGCGCTCGAAACCTGCCTCCATAAGAGCGCCAATGGCGGCCTCGAACTGTTCGCGCTCGGAGAAGACCCCGACGACTTCGCGTTTCGATGTTTCGTTGATCCCTGTATCGGTCATAACTCGCCCCCTTATTTTAAACGGTGGCGTGATCCGACAATTGTGCCGCAACGGGCCGCTGAATCATAGCCCGAACGACAACGCGTATGTTAAGGTTCGCCCGAATCAACCGAATTGCGGAAAATCTCCTTGAACCGGCCCGACGCCATATCTCCGGACAAGCGGTTAAGCGGCGCAACCCCAATGATGGCACAGTATCTGGCGATCAAACGGGAACACCCGGACGGCCTGCTGTTCTATCGCATGGGCGATTTCTACGAGATGTTCTTCGAGGACGCCGAGAAGGCGGCCCGCGCGCTGGATATCACCCTGACCAAACGGGGCAAGCATCTGGGTGAAGATATCCCCATGTGCGGAGTGCCGGTGCACAGCCACGAGGCCTATCTGGTGCGCCTGATCCGCAAGGGCTTCAAGGTCGCCGTCTGCGAGCAGACCGAAGACCCGGCAGCGGCCAAAAAGCGCGGCAACAAGGCGGTGGTGCGCCGCGACGTGATGCGCGTGGTTACCGCCGGCACCCTGACCGAGGACACCTTGCTCGATGCCCGGCGGCATAATTATCTGGCCGCTTGCGCCGAGGCGACCGGCGGATTGGGGCTGGCGTGGATCGATATATCGACCGGCGAGTTCACCTTGCAGCCGGTGGAACCGCGCCATTTGCCGGCAGCCCTGGCGCGCCTGGACGCGGGCGAAATCCTGGTTTCCGAACGTCTTTTCGATAGGGATGAATTATCGCTGGTGTTTGCCGATTGGCAGGACCGGCTGACGCCCCTGCCCGCAGCCCGGCTGGATAGCGAAAATGGGGCTGCGCGGCTGCGCGACTTGTTTGCGGTGCGCACGTTGGATGCTTTCGGCGATTTTTCCCGGGCTGAACTGGCGGCGGGCGGCGCGCTGGTCGATTACATCGAATTGACACAAAAGGGGAATATGCCCCGCATTGCCGCTCCCACACGATTGATGAGCGGCGCGGTCATGGAAATCGACGCGGCGACGCGGCGCAATCTGGAACTGAGCGAGACATTGAGCGGATCGCGGCGCGGAAGCCTGCTGGGCGTGATTGACCGCACCGTAAGCGGGGCCGGCGCGCGCCTTCTGGCGGCCCGATTGAGCGCGCCGTTGACCGACGTCGCGGCCATCGAAGCCCGATTGGACGGGGTCGGCTATTTTGTTGAGAACGGCGCGCGGCGCGACGAACTGGTCTCCATTTTGCGCCGTTGTCCCGATATCGAGCGCGCCTTGTCGCGCCTTTCGCTGGAACGCGGGGGCCCGCGCGATCTGGCCGCCGTCCGCGATGGCCTCGCCTTGTCCGCCGAGATCAGGAACGCGTTCGAGACGGACGGGCTGTCGGGCGTTCCCAACCATGTTTCACAAGCGCTGGATGATCTGGGCGAGCACGGCGAATTGGTGGACGGCCTGGGCGCGGCCCTGGCTTCCGAGCTGCCCATAAAGGCGCGCGACGGCGCTTTTATCGCCAAGGGGTATTCGCCGGAACTGGACGAATTGCGGACCCTGCGCGACGAAAGCCGCCGCCTGATTGCCGGATTGCAGGATCGTTACGTATCTGAAACGAAAATCACGACCCTCAAAATCCGCCACAACAACATGCTGGGATATTTTGTCGAAGTCCCGGCCCGGCAGTTCGAGGCCATGCCCACGGGCGAGGGCTCGCCCTTTATTCACCGCCAGACCATGGCCAACGCGGTGCGCTATTCCACGGTGGAGTTGGGCGATCTGGAGAGCCGCATCTCGCGCGCCGCCGATCAGGCGCTGGCCCTGGAAATGCAAATTTTTGCGCAATTGGCGCAAGAGGTGATCGCGCGGGCCGAAGGGGTCGCGCTGACGGCGGCTTCCCTGGCCGCCCTTGACGTGAGCTCGGCTTTGGCGCGGCTGGCGGTGGAACGCGGCTACTGCCGACCGGTTCCGGATGACAGTTTCGACTTCGAAACAATCGGCGGAAGGCATGCCGTTGTCGAGGCCGCACAGGCGACGGCCCAAGGCGGGCGTTTCGTCGCCAACGATTGTGAACTGAATAAGGACTCGCGCCTGTGGTTGCTGACGGGGCCGAACATGGCTGGCAAAAGCACGTTCTTGCGGCAAAACGCGCTCATTGCGGTGTTGGCGCAAACCGGTTCGTTCGTGCCTGCCGATCGTTGCCGATTGGGGGTCGTGGACCGCCTGTTCTCGCGGGTGGGGGCGGCCGACGATCTGGCGCGGGGGCGTTCCACGTTCATGGTGGAAATGGTCGAAACGGCGGCTATCCTTAATCAGGCGGGGCCGCGCGCGCTGGTCATTCTGGATGAAATCGGACGTGGCACGGCCACTTTCGACGGCCTGTCCATCGCCTGGGCGGTGATCGAACGCCTTCACGAAACCAACCGCTGCCGCACGCTTTTCGCAACCCACTATCACGAGCTGACCAATCTGGCCGCCAAGCTGGACCGGCTGGCCTGCCACACCATGCGCATCAAGGAATGGCAGGGCGACGTGGTCTTTTTGCACGAGGTCGCACCAGGGGCGGCCGATAGGTCCTACGGCATCCACGTGGGGCAGCTGGCGGGACTGCCGGATGATGTCGTTTCGCGCGCGGAACAAATCCTGGAAATCCTGGAAGCGGGGGATCAGGCCAGCGCACTAACCCGTCTGGCCGATGATTTGCCGCTGTTTTCCGCCGCTCCGGCGCGCGGGCGCTCCAGCGCCCCCGAACCCTCGGCGCTGGAAGAGGCCCTTACCGATATCCATCCCGACGAATTAAGCCCGCGCGAGGCGCTGGACGCCCTATATAAGTTGCGCGGTCTTCTCAAAGAAGGATCGGGCACGAAGTAATGTCCAAACGGCGCGACATCATCGACACCAAGGCCCTGGCCGCCGAACTGGACGAGCTGGCGAGCTGGTCGGGTGTGACGTCTAAAACCCGGCCGCAAATTCTCGATATCTTCAAGCGGGCCCTGGCCGAGGGCCGTGAGACCGTGCGCCGGCGCTTCGAGGAAGAGGCCCTTCCCGGTTTCGAGGCGGTGTCCATCACCACGAACCTGATGGATGGCCTCATTGGGGTTTTGCACCAATTCGCCATCACGCATGCCTATCCGGCGGCCAATCCGACCACCGCCGAGCAGATCGCCATTTTGGCCACCGGCGGCTACGGACGCGGCGAACTGGCCCCTTATTCGGACATCGATCTGATGTTCCTGCTGCCCTACAAGCAGACACCGCGCGGTGAACAAATCGCCGAATACATGCTTTATACGCTGTGGGATCTGAATCTGAAGGTGGGGCACGCCACCCGCACGATCGACGAATGCGTGCGGCTGGCGCGCGACGATTTGACCATTCGCACCAGCCTTCTCGACGCCCGTCTTCTGCATGGCGACAAAGAGCTGTTCGAGCAGTTTCAGGCGCGATTCCGCGCCGATGTGGTGGACCCCTTCGGCGCCAACTTCGTCGAGGAAAAACTGGGCGAGCGGGACACGCGCCACGAACGCATGGGCGACAGCCGCTATGTGCTGGAGCCCAACGTCAAGGAGGGCAAGGGCGGCCTGCGCGACCTGCAGACTCTGTTCTGGATCGCCAAGTTTCTTTATGGCGTCGATCATGTGCGCGATCTGGTCAGGCGCGGCGCGCTGACGGCCGCCGACGGCCGCCGTTTCAAGAAGGCGCGCAACTTCCTGTGGACGGTGCGCTGCAACCTGCATTACATCGCCGACCGCCCCGAAGAACGGCTGGCCTTCAATATTCAGGATACGGTCGGCAAGCGCATGGGCTACCACGACCGCGAGGCCGCGCGCGGGGTCGAGCGCTTCATGAAACACTATTTCCTGGTCGCCAAGGACGTTGGCGATCTGACCCGCATTCTGTGCGCCGTGTGGGAAGATGAACATAAAAAGGGCCGCGCCCGCTTCCGCCTGCCCAGCCTGCGTTTCAACCGCAGAAAGGTGGAGGGGTTCAAGCTGGACGGCGAGCGCATCAATGTTGAAGCCGACGACGCCTTCGCGTCCGATCCGGTCAAGCTGATCAGCCTGTTTCATGAGGCCCAGCGTCACCGCCTCGACATTCATCCCCATGCCCTGCGGCTGGCCCGGCAGAGCCTCTCCCTGGTCAACGCGCAACTGCGAAACAACACCGAGGCCAACCGCCTGTTCATGGAAATTCTGTGCTCCGAAAACGATCCGGAGCGCGCCCTGACACGGCTTAACGAAGCCGGAGTTCTGGGCCGCTTCGTTCCCGATTTCGGCCGCGTCGTCGCCCAGATGCAGTACGACATGTATCATGTCTATACGGTCGACGAGCACACCATCCGGGCCATCGGCATTCTTGACGGCATCCGCAGCGGCGCGCTGGCGGCGGACCATCCGGTGGCCTGTTCCGTGATCGGCGAGGTGCAGTCGCTTCGCGCTCTTTACGTGGCCGTTCTTCTGCACGACATCGCCAAGGGCCGGGGCGGCGATCATGCCAGAAAAGGGGCCAAAATCGTGCGCAAGCTGGGCCCCAGGTTCGGCCTTACCGAATGGGAGACCGAGACCGCTTCGTGGCTGGTGCTACATCACCTGCGCATGTGCGAAACCGCTTTCAAGCGCGATATCGACGACTACAAAACGGTCGCCGACTTCGTTGAATTCGTGCAATCGCCGGAACGCCTGCGCCTTTTGCTGGTCTTGAGCGTCGCCGACATCCGCGCCGTCGGACCCGATGTGTGGAACGCCTGGAAGGCGACCCTGCTGCGTGAGCTTTACTACCGGGCAACCGAGGTGCTGAGCGGCGGCCTGCCCGCCGAGCGCAAGGCGGCCCGCGTCGAAGAGGCCGAGAGGAAGCTGCGCGAACGGCTGGAGGGGGACCCCGACTGGAGCCAGGCCGACATCGACGCGCACATGTCGCGCGGCGCGTCGGCGTACTGGCTTTCGTTCGATGTCGACACCCACGCCCACCACGCCAAATTCATCGCCGCCGCCGAGCGCGAGAAGCGCAGGCTGCACATCGAAACGCGCATTTCACCCAGTCAGGGCATTACCGAGATCGTCGTCTATACCCCCGACCATGCCGGTCTTTTTTCTCAGATTGCCGGGGCCATGGCGTTGTCGCGCGCATCAATCGTCGATGCCAAAATCGCCACGCTATCCAACGGCATGGCGCTGGATACGTTCTGGATTCAAGGGGTTGAAGGCGGTGTACTCGACGAAGCCCGGGCCCTCAAGACTTTGTGGAAACGGGTGGAGGACGCCATCACCGGCAAGATCCACGTGGCGCGCGAACTGGAACGCCAGCGCAAAAACGCCTTGCCCAGCCGCACCCGGGTGTTCAAGGTTCCGCCCCACGTCATCATCGACAATCAGGCCAGCAACAAGCACACGGTGATTGAGCTCAACGGCCGCGACCGCACCGGGCTTTTGTTCGACATCACCAGCGCCATCACCGCGCTGGGTCTGCAGATCGCCAGCGCCCATATCACCACCTACGGCGAACGGGTGGTCGACGTTTTTTACGTGAAGGACGTGTTCGGCCTGAAGGTCGACGGCGAGTCCAAGCTAAAACGCATCGAAAAAAGCCTGCTCAAAGCTCTGGCCCCCAAGGCCGCCAAATCAAAAAAGGCCAAGGCCAAAGCCGAAGCCAAAGCCAAAGCGGACGGATAAGGTTTTGCGGTGGGGGAAGCGGCTTACGTCTCGACCCATATGGACGATAGTTCGACGATTTCCGACAGGTCCTTCAGCCGGTTCAGGTTGGCCCCGCTGAGCACCGAACCCGCGGCCAGCAACATACTGCCGTCAACCGTCGTCACGTTGCGGGCCACCAAAGCGCCGGTTGGGACATCTTCGATGGAAACCTGATAGGCCTCGGCCGAGGGGGGAGTGTCCTCCTGCGGCGGGTCTGCGGGGGGCGCGTTAATCGTAATGTCCGGAATTTTCACGGCGTGATAAACGGCGGTCTTGTCAATCTCCAACGGCTCCGTGAGCACCCGCGCCATGCGGTCCCTGATGGCATCCGAACTTTCCGCCTTGCGCACGAAAGCATTGCAATCCAGGGCCATTGCCGTCCCGAAGACCGCTTGTTCATTTGATCCGGTCAGGACGATCACCGGCAAATCGCGCGCCGCGCCGCTAAGGCCGATGCGGACCGATTTCAGGAACTTCAGTCCGTTCATGGGTTCCATCATGATGTCGAGGACAATCAAATCGGGAGGATCATCCATCAGTTTCGACAGGCCGTCGGACCCGTCCGTCGCCACCGAGATTTTGGTCACGCCAATCATTCCAAGGAGACGGCATATCATTTTGCGCATGAACTCTTCATCGTCGATGACGAGCACGTGCGTTTCGCTAAAATCGATTGACTTGTTCATGCTCTCCCCCAACCGCCGTCTTTTCATATGGTTATGAAAACCACGGTCGCCAATCGGCCAGCATTTTCAAGGTCGTCTTTAATTTCAGGCTGATCGTAGCAAAATTATACCGTCACGAAAATTGATTATCCCCGCACGCCGTTGTCGCCGGTGCAGCGGGTCTCCCTGCGAATGCATCGCCCGGCGATGCGATACGTACAGAAACTGGTGCACGTATCCGCGACCTGGATCGAAACGCTTGCGGACCGGCATTGCGCGGGGGTGATGGTGTCCGCGGGGGTGCCCGCGGGGATATCGGCGGTTGCGGGCGTGTTTGCCGCAAACACGATAAAGGCCAAAAGGAGAAACGGCTTCGCGATGGTTTTCATGACGACACCTCTGTTGGACCGGCTGATAGGTTGATTATGATCGGGCCAAAGCTGCAATCCGGGGCCAAACGAAACCGCGCCGAAACCGGCGACCGGCTTAGCGTTACGTTTCGGGAAAAACCGGTCCTTTAAGGCGTTCTCACCGCAGGTTCCGGAAGCCGTCGGGGCAGGAGTGTGACGGCGGTGAAGATGACGGCGGCGGCGGCGGCGAGAATTTGGAAGAGCGTATCAAACCCCCAGTTTTCGTAAACGAACGCGATCAGGGGCAGGGTTGCGGCGAGGACGGAGAAGCTGACGACATAACGCACGCCGTAGACACGGGCCCGAAATTCACCGCTCGCCATTTTGCCGATCATGTAGTCGTTGATGGGAATTTGACCGAACGCGCCCAGCATGAAGCCGAGCGCAACCGCCAGCGCCGCGCCGTCATACAAGCCGGGCATGGCAAAGAAGAACACCGCCTGCAAGCTCGCCATGCCAAGGAAGACCGGACGCGGACCATGTTTGTCCAGCAGACTGCCGACAACGAGTTGGGCCATTGAGGCGATGGCAAATACCGAAAACGCAAAGACACCCACCATTGTCGCGACATCCGTATGCCACGGTAAATGGAGGGCTTGCGACCAATCGGCGAGTTTGGCGGCAATCCCCTGAAGCCGTTCGTCGAAAATTTTGGGCAACGCGAACGTCGTGGCCTGAAAAATGACGCTCGAAACCGCCGTGGTCAGAAAGACAATGGCCGAAATTCGCACGAGCAGGGCTTTAAGATCCGGTGTCAGCGATTGTTCCTGCCCGGCGACGGCCGGGTTTTGCGGGGTTTGCGAAGCCGCCCCGTTCCGCCGGAGCAGCGCGACGTAAATTACGCCGATGCCGACGGAGGCCAATCCGGGCACAATAA
Source organism: Rhodospirillales bacterium (assembly GCA_018648445.1). Next base: position 25,278 of record JABGRG010000051.1, read on the forward strand.
ATGCCAGCCGCCAGCCGCCGTTGTCGATCAAGTACCCGGTTATCAGGGCCGCGCTGGCGACGCCCAGGTTTCCCCAGACCCCGTTCACCGCAATTCGCATGCCCGTGTTTTTCCATTTAGCGGTCACGATGGCCAGCCCTACCGGATGGTAGATGGCGGCAAACACCCCTATGGCAAACAGGCCGATGCCGATTTGCAGCGGGGTCTGGGAAAAACCGGCGGCAATGGCGGCCACGCCGATACCGACAAAGAACACGCACATCATGCCGTCGCGGCTCCATTTGTCGGCCAGCCATCCGGCGGGTAGCGCGCATACGCCGAAGGCGACAAAGCCGGGCGTGGCGTATTGCAGAAGCTCGCCGTAGCCCAGCCCCCATTCGCGCGACAAGGCCAGCGCCGCCACGGTGGCGAAAACCAGCATGAACAAATGATCGAAGAAATGCCCGAAGTTCAGCAACAGGAACTGTGTCTGGTCGCGGCTCATTGATGTCTCTCCAAAATTTCTTTTCGAAGCGTGCGTTCGAATTTGCGGATCGACCTCAAATTAACCTGACCGTACGGCGCGGTCTATATCCCCGCACGTCCCCACCGTTTCAGCAGCATGAAGCGGTTGCACGTCCTTTGGCGGGTGAACAGCATCGTGCGTCGCCGCCGCGCCCAATAAACGTTTGGTCCGACAGGTAGAATGCGGAAAAGGCTTCGTCAAAGTCTGCCGCGACCGACTTTTCCGCCAGCCCCGTTTCCATGAGTTGATTTTGCCACTTCTTCAGCTTGGGGCGATCACCAACAAAATCAAAACCGGATCGACGTTCAATGATGTTGGCGCGATGCAGAAGCGGCAACCAGGCGATGTCAACCATACCGATCACATCACCACCAAAGAACGGCGTATCGCCAAGCTGCTTCTCGATCTTGTCAAAGGCCTGATCAAGTTTTCCGGAGCGCTCCTTCAGGGCGTCTTGGTCGGGGCTGCGTTGTGCGCCGCATTGAACCAGATAGTTCTTCGATGCCAGATAACTCCATGCCCGGTTGGCTGCTTTTTCTTCAAGCGAAAGCTCCGGCTGCAGGGCGCCTTTGCTTTCTTCTATATATTCGACGATGGCGTCAGATTCGAAAAGCGCCGTTCCGCCGTCTGTGATCAATACCGGGACCTGACCATGCGGCGAGATATCCAAAAACCACTGGGGTTTATCATCCAGGCGAATGTACTCAAGTTCGTAAGCGATGTTCTTTGCCTCAAGCAAGGCTGTGACGCGCTGAACAAATGGGCAGATTTTGAAACTGACGACTTTCATAGGTGTGGGTCCTTACTTCCTCAACATGTGCAAAAGGGCTTGAATGACGAGCGCAAAAGCGAATATATATAGTGTAGTTCAACGGTTCAAGAGATATTGAGATAT
>JABGRG010000195.1 GCA_018648445.1 Rhodospirillales bacterium
CCCGGGGTCGCTTCCGGTAAGCGAAAAGCTGGCCGCGCACGTGCTCAGCCTGCCGATGCATCCAGATATGGACGAAGCGACAAGCCGATTAATTTGCGAAGCGATTGCACGCCATCTTTAAATGCGTGACGCTTAACGCCGTGCTAGAAATGGGCACATGAGCGACAGGATAAAACCCGCTATTCTTTTCCTCGACGGGGATAGCGGACGCGGCGGCGCCTCCCGTTCGTTGAGTTTCATGGCGCAGGAACTCAAGAAAAATGGTTTTGACCCGGTCATTATTGTCCAGCCGGCGAATCCTCTCATCGAGACCTACCGGGAGTTAGGTATCCAATTTACCGTCGTGCCGGGGCTCCCCACCTTTCGCCCGGCGCAACGCAAAATCTGGTTCGCCTTCCTGCGCTTTCTGTGGCGGATGCGAAAAGCGCGCGGGCTGCGCAAGACTATATTGGCCGTTGCGAGCAAACATCAGGTAATTGCGGTACATGCCAACCACGAAAATATTTCACTGTTCGGCATGGTCGTTGCGAAATGGCTGGCCGTTCCGTTGATTTGCCATATTCGGACCCAGCTTGTTCCGACAAGCTGGGCACGCTGGCTTTACCGTAAAATTTCCGCCAAGGCGGATGCCATCGTCTGTATCGCCGATCCAGTTCAAAGTCATTTCGAAGCGCTGACGGGCATTGCCGCCGAATCCCTACCGCTTCATATTGTTCACAATTTCGCATCCGGGCGGGAGCGCGCAAATTCAGACGTTGAAGTTGCGCGACTCGATACCAGGGAGGATGCCCTGAATATTATTTCCCTAAGTAATTTTTCACCCAATCGGGGTGTCGATCAGGTTGTTGATGTTGCCTTGTCTCTTAAAAAAATGGGCCAGAAAAATTTTCTTTTTTTTCTGTGCGGGAAACCTGCCAACACCAAAGTCGGTTCAGGTAGACAAGATCCCTATTATGAAAATTTTCGTCAACGGGTGCACGATTGCCAGCTTGAGGACATGATTCAATTTCCGGGCTACGTGACCCGCCCGATCGATGCCTTGGCCCAGTGCGATGTACTTATCAGGTTAACCCGCTTGATGCCGGCCCCATGGGGCCGGGATATAATCGAGGCCATGCTATCGGGTTTACCCATCGTGACGCTCGGCGAATATGAAGGTTTCGTGTCGAACGGGGTAAACGGCTTCGTCGAGCGCAGTTTTTCAGCCGACACCATCGCCAGCCATTTGGTCGCACTTCGTGATCAACCGGAGTTGCGCCAACGCATGGGAGAGGCGTCCCTGGAACGCGTAAATTTGCTGTTCAATCCCGAGACCAACTGCGCCAAGGTGGCGGCAATTTACACTGCCCTTGGCTGCGATAAATCTTCATGATTAAAATTAGCGACAATCAAAATCGAAACGACGATTTTCGGCCGGATAGAGACGCCATGTCCTGGCTGAACTTGATCAATAATAAACTTGAGGAACATCCAGAAAAAGGCGCGCTCCCCGAAGCACCCGTGCTTTTCGTCACCGGTTCCCCGCGCAGCGGAACGACCATTACCGCGCAGGCCTTGTGTCAGTTTCTCGATGTCGGTTTCATCGACAATCTCGCCGCTAAATTTTGGCAGGCACCGGTAACGGGCCTGCGCCTTTCACAGGCCACCTTCGGCGCCGATCGGAAGAGTTATTTTTCATCGCAATATGGGCGCACCGAGGGTAGCGACATCCACGGCTTCCATTATTTTTGGATGGAACAGCTCAAATTGGACAACGCCGATTCTCTCTTTTCCGACCCACAATCCCGCAACGTCGATTGGGGCAGAATATGTGCGCACATTGCCGAGATGCAAAGGGAGGTGAGCAAACCCTTCCTGTTCAAGGGATACTACCCTTCCTATTTCATGGCTGACGTCTGCCGCAACATTCCCAATTCGGTTTTTATCATCACTGACCGAGACCCCTTGCCCCAAGCCCTATCCATACTGGAGGCGCGCGAGCGAATTCTTAAAGATTCCGCCATGTGGTGGAGTATGGTTCCCCCGAATGTAAAAACGTTGATCGGCGCCCCGGTCGAGGATCAGATTATTGGACAAATCCTCGGCATCAATGGGTATTTCCGTGATCAGATTGCCGAAGCTGGTGACTCCATTCGCCACATGTATGTGAGTTATGAAGATCTTGTCGACAACCCTTTAATGACGCTTGAGCGAATTCGCGAACGTCTGGTGGCACTGACCGGAAAGGATTTCGGGAGCCGTGAAACAGTGCCAAAAATGAAACCCCGTGAAGTCATTGATCGCGAAAATTCCTGGGTGAAGAAGTTTTCTGAAAAACTTGCCCTTGTGGAATACACAAGGAGCGTGAATTGACGATTCGCGTCACCATCCACCAGCCGAATTACCTGCCATGGCTGGGCTATTTCGAAAAGGCATTACGCACGGATGTTTTCATCTTTTTTGACAATGTTCAGATGCCGATGAACAAGAGCTTTGTCACGCGCAACCGCATCAAGGGGTCTAACGGCCCACAATGGTTGACGGTTCCCGTATTGAAAAGCAGTGAAACCAAACCCATTGCCGAGGCGAAAATCGCCGATGCACTTTGGCACAGAAAACACCTTAGGACCTTGCGGACCGTTTACCAGAAATCTCCCTGGTGCGATGCCGTAATCGACCGATTGTCACCAATCATGGAAAGCGACCACACCAACATCGCCGATCTCAATTGCGCTCTCGTCAAGGAAATCAATTCTATTCTTGGCTTGAACGGGCGCACATTTCTCAGGGCCAGTGAGATGGACTTGGTGGCGCAAGGGGCCGAGAGCATCTTTGAAATTCTGGAAAAAACACGAGCGACCATTTATCTGACGGGGCAGGGAACGGGTTCCCAACGCCATCTCGATGCCGATAAATTTTCGGATATGGGCGTGGCGATTGAATATATGTCCATCGAATTTCCAGAATACGCACAGGAAAAGCTTCCGTTTGAACCCAGGCTGTCGATTATCGATGCCTTGATGAATATCGGCCCGGAAGAGGTCGTTGAAATTCTCAAGAAGGGGCGATAGCAGGCGTTTTGCCGCCTGAAATCGGTTGCATTTTAGTGTCCCTGTTCAAAAGGCACAGTGCTTTCGCGTGAGCACGCGCATCACCTTCGTATTACCTTCCTTCGCCGGCGGCGGCGCCGAGCGTGTAATGCTGCAATTGCTGGCCGGCATGGATCGTTCGCAATTTTCACCCTCTCTCATTGCCATGCATGGCGATGGGCCGCTCGCCGCTTCATTGCCCAACGATGTGCCACTCACCGATTTGGCGCGGCCGCGCCTGCGCCATGCCTTGCCGGCGCTGATCGGCGCGATCCGCCGGGCGCGCCCGCGCGCGGTGGTTTCCTCGCTCGGTTATGTCAATATCGCCCTGCTGGCGTGCCGTATCCTGTTGCCGTTGCGCACGCGGATTATCGTGCGTGAGGCGAACATGCCGTCGCTCAGCCTGCCGGGCGGCCCCCGGCCTGGCCTGATGCGCTGGCTCTACCGGCGCTATTATCCGCGCGCCGATGCCGTGATCTGTACCTCGCACATGATGATGGGGGAAATGTCGGGCGATATCGGCGTGGCGCGCACGCGCTTGCATCTATTGCCAAACCCGGTGGACGCGCCTGTACTTCGCGCCGCGATCGGTACGCTGACGGCGGGCGATGAGAATGTGACCCATTTCATTGCCGCCGGCCGCCTCACCCGGCAAAAGGGTTTTGACCGTTTGATAGAGACGTTTGCCAATCTGCCCGGTGAAAGCCGCCTCACAATTCTCGGCGAAGGCCCAGAGCGAAAGGCGCTTGAGGCCATGCGTGACAATCTTGGGCTAAGTGACAAAATTCATTTGCCGGGATT
>JABGRG010000196.1 GCA_018648445.1 Rhodospirillales bacterium
TGCCTTTAGAAAGCACTTCTCCAAGGGACCAAGCACCATCGGGCAAATCTTGAAATCGACGGTGACTACAATAAACGGCACGCCAAACTGTATGAGAACAGATAGGAAATTGACGTTACGTCCGAGTCGGTTCAAATCGGCGACCAAAACCGGCGCGCCCTCTTTCCGCGCCACATTGATGCATTGCTCCAATTCTTGCCGGGAGTCCAACGCATCCGTCCCCTTGTTGTATTCGACCTCGACAAACTCCCCGACAATGCGATAGCCGTTCTCACGAGCGAAAGTCCGGCATAGCGCCCGTTGATCTGATATTTCGAGCTTCCTGCGATGCATCCTCCCGCGCGAAATTCGGATATAGACATATGCCTTTCGTCGCGCCATTAGCCCTCCTGATATTGGAAGGGAACAGCTTTACTCACTAACGTATCAAAGTCCATACACCTGGTCGTCCCGCGTCGAAAATTCCGTCTCCTATATGGCGCCACGCGCGTCGACGGGCCAAATATCTACCAGAGTTTCACCTCGCACGACATGATATGAGTCGTGTAGGTTCACCGTCGGATCGCAATGCGGCGTAATGAATTCCACGCCCGTTCCGAGCGAAAGGTTCATATCTGGTCGCGGAAACACTACCAATCCATGCTCATCGCCCTTGAAGGTGAAACTGCACCCTGCGGAAACGCCGCGCACCGGTTCGGGCGGAAAAGGCGAATCTGTTGCAAAACGTTTTAGGCCCGTATCAACTGAAACACACCCCGGTTGATTGACGCTAACCACCGTCCCTCGGACGAACAACGAAGGTTCGAACGGCCGCGGATCACCCTCTCGCAACACTACGGCATTGTAGTGGGTATCCGTAAAGACATAGCTGCCCACCTGCATTTCGGTGAACAGGCCTTCTCTCGCGTCGATGTCGTGGGACCCAGTTCCGACCCCAGTAACCCTTGGCACGCCGATCCCTGACGCATTGAGGCGATCAAGAAGATCCCGGATACTTACGCATTCCTTATCATTGGCTGCCTTTCGATCAGCATAGTCTTCGATGTGTTGTAGTTTTCCAGCGTATGCCTGCACACCCCCGAACCGCAGGTTTGGGGCAATGTCAATCTGGCTCGCCACGAAAAATGCGTCTTCCGGTGTCCGGGAGCCGGTCCGGCCGATTCCGACGTCGAGATCGACAAGAACCGTCAATGGCCTCCCAACCGCTGCCGCGGCTGCATCCAGCGTAGCGACGTTTGCGACGTGGTCGGCAACCACCATAAGGCCATCTGCCCGCGAATTGAGATTGATCAAAAGATCGACCTTGGCCGGGTGCACAACCGGAGAAGTCACGAGAACGTCGGAGATTCCCGCTTCAATCATGATCTTGGCTTCGCCAATAGTAGCCACCGACGCACCCAACGCCCCCGCTTCGATCTGCATTCGCGCGATACGCACTGATTTGTGGGTTTTTGCATGCGGCCGCAAACTGACGCCGTGTTCCTGCGCAAATTCCGCCATTTGCCGGATGTTACGCTCAAGTAGATCCAGATCCAGAACCAAGGCGGGGGTCTGAAGCATCTCGCGCGACCCTGCTTTGCCGATAAGTTCTACATTCAGCCCATAATTTTCCAAGATTTTCCCTCCATAACTATGCTTTTGTCGCGCCGATCCCGTAGATCCTGACGGCATTTCCGCCAAGAATCGCATCCATTTCGCTCCCGGCCAGGAAGGTGCAGTAGCCGCGCAGATATTCAAGAGACTGTCGGTATGTGCAAAACCGCTCGACGTTCGGCATGTCGGAGCCCCACATCAGTTTTTCGGCACCGAATAGGTCGCGCATACCGCGGATCAAGATTTGCGCTTCCGGGTAGGGATAGTCCCAGCGACCGCCCCAGGTTATCGGGAACATGACCTCCATCGCCAACTGATCCCGACGATAAACCGCAAGAACCTCATCGGGAAAATTCCAGCCGCCGTCGGCGGAGAAATGCTGCACCGGCGGGCCCATTGAAACATGAACCTGGATTCCAGGGAAACGATCCATCACCGTGCCAAGCGCCAGCAGGTTCTTTATGTAGCCTGCCTTGTCATAGGTCGGCCCGGCCGGCACCTCAATACAAAGAACGATCCCCAGTTCTTCCATTTTGGCCCATAGCGGGTCCATCTGCGCATCGTCCAGACCCCACGCGAATCCGTAGCGGGCAAAACCGTCGCCACTAAAAAACAAAGCGCGAAGACCAAGCCCATAGGCGCGCTCGATTTCAGCCAAGCCTTCTGGTGTTCCGCCGTTGGGCTCGTCGACCCACATTTGTCCGGTCACCCTTGAGCCGCTTTGGTTCTGTGTGAAGGCATGGAAATCGTTCATTGCGCCATAGGAGCCGCCAGCCTGCAAAATGCAATGATCGACCCCCGCATATGTCATTTGCGCCGACATCTGCTCCGGTGGGGCAACCATTTCCTGCATGCCCACAGGCATATACTGGATGTAATAGTCTTCGCCATCCACCGAGAATTCGATCTGGCCGTTCCGCCCAATGCGGAGCGACACATCGTTCAAACCGCTCCAGCCGTTGTCATCGTTGCTAAAAAGGGCCCTAGTGTCGGTCTTTGCCCCATCCTGGGAGCGATAGGCCTCGGCGACGGTGCGCGTCAGCATTTTCTGCATGTACTTCATGTGAAGTTCGCGCGACGAATGACCGCAATGGCCGACCCAGTGTTGAATGACGTGATAGTGACAATCGACGATCATATCCAACCCCCCAGTGGAACAAAGGATAATATTTTGAAAGAGATAGATGGGCGGCCCGCGCTAGAGAACGCGCGGGCCTTCTGTCCAGCTTCTGTTGCTCAGCCTTTAGATAATTCACCGAGGTAATGGTCGTAGCGTTCTTTCATATAACCGCTAGTGACCATGTGATCAGCCCACATGTCGAGGAAGTACTTCCACGCATCATCGCCATAACGGATAGCCCAGGTATTGGCCGTCATGCCGATGGGCGTTTTTTCGTTGACCACATGCGCCCAGCGGGAGTTCTTGCGCGCAAACAACACCGCGTCGAGGTCGCCGGTGGCCCAGATGTCGGCCTTCTTGGCCCGCACCGGTTCGGCTGCCAACGTAATGTTGCCCGAGGTGGTGATGATCTTGGCCTTGGGGAAGGTTGTCTTGACCCAGTTTTCCTCCGACGAGCCGATATTGACTGAGAAGGTCACATCGGGGTTGTCAAAGTCGGCGGCGCTTTTAAAACGGCCAGCATTGTCCTTGTGCACGACGGCCAACCGGCCCTTGTGCCACATAGGACCGACATAGTTGACCACCAGAGCGCGCGGCATGGTGTAGAAAAGGGACGAACCAAACACGTCGAAGTCACCCTTGCGCAGGGCGACGGTGGCATTGGCCCAAGAGACCTCATGGTACTCGGCCTCGACCTCCAGGGCCTTGGCCAGCTTCTCAGCGACGTCGTGGTAAATTCCTATCAAGCCGCCGGTCTTGGCACTCTTCTGGAACCAGGGAACGGTCTGCGAATAGCCGACGCGCAGTTTGTTCTCTTTCTTGATGCGGGCCAGAACTGAATTTGAGTCGACGCCCGAATCCAGCAATTGGGCATGAGCCTCGCGCATGGAACCGCCAGCCGCGGCCAAACCCGCTGCCACGCCACCCGCGCCGACCGCAAGCTTCATCATGTCGCGTCGTGAAGTGTCAAATTGTTTTCTCATCTTAAATACCTCCTTGTTTCCAAATGGATACACTTGCCTTTTGCCAAGGGGCTTCCATTTCACGCCCTATGGCAGAACCAGCCCGTAACGCCCACGCAGATTGTCGGCATAGTGCTTGAACGCGTGCGACAGGCCGAAAATGATCA
>JABGRG010000197.1 GCA_018648445.1 Rhodospirillales bacterium
CGATCCTTATGTGTTGGGTGAAGCATCCAACATGTGCGGGACCTACGGGTATGATTCCGTCACTCAGATGCAAGAAACCAAAGCGACACTGTGTCGCATAGAAGCAGCGTAAGGCTGAGGAGGTAAAATCATGGCACGTATGAAGTTCCTTTGTGACGCCGAACGCTGCATCGAATGCAACGCTTGTGTCACTGCGTGTAAGAACGAGCACGAGGTGCCTTGGGGCATCAACCGGCGTCGGGTCGTCACCATCAATGATGGCAAACCCGGCGAGCGGTCCATTTCGGTAGCCTGCATGCATTGCTCAGACGCACCCTGCGTGGCGGTCTGCCCGGTGGACACGATCTACCAATCCGAAGAAGGTGTGGTCCTGCATTCCAAGGATCTGTGCATCGGTTGCGGGTATTGCTTCTTCGCATGCCCCTTCGGCGCACCGCAATTCCCGCAGGCCGGGAATTACGGCAGCCGTGGAAAGATGGACAAATGTACTTTCTGTGGCGGTGGACCGGAAGAAGACCATTCGTCTGCGGAGTTCCAGAAGTATGGCCGCAACCGGTTAGCGGAAGGCAAGTTGCCGTTGTGTGCAGAAATGTGCTCAACCAAGGCTCTGCTGGGTGGTGATGGTGATATGATCGCCAACATCTACCGCGAACGGGTTGTCGCTCGTGGCTTCGGCTCCGGCGCTTGGGGTTGGGGAACGGCCTATCAATTGAAGGCCGGCTCCTAACATCCCGGGTCTGTAAATCTGGGGGTGGCGGCGACGCGGTACTTAACGCCGTCGCCACCCTCGATTTCCCTTGTTCCTGTCCTGCCTGCATTTTTTGGGGCCGGAACAGACAGATCGACGAGGTGGAGAATTTTTTAATGAAAACGACAAGAATTTTTACGGTCTTTGGCGCGGTGGCCCTGTCGGCTGCTCTGCTGGCCGGATGCCGGGCCGAAGAACAGGGCCGCATTACGAATTATCAGCCGGGGGTTTATCTCGGCAAAAAGGATACTGAACTCAGCAGCGCTCAGGTGCGCGAGTTGCGCCTTCGCAGCACACATCAAGGCGACGCGGTGTATCGAAACGTCGGCGGTGGGAGCGCGCGGAAATCCGATGTCCGCAAACCATCAACGGGCGTGCGTGCGAAAAAACAGGGTAATCCCTATTAGGGTGGCTTTTTGGGATTTCCATGAAACATTCGGGATTAAGGAACAGCCATATGATTTGGTCAAAATTGCGTCACGTTCTGGGGGCAACAGGGGTGGCCTTCCTGGTCATTTATGGCGCGGCTGCGGGATTGACGGGCTCAGTGCACCTTGATGCCACGCCTGCGGCGGCGCAAACGAAGGGGGCCGTGCCGGGGAATTTTTCAGGCAACATTAGCGATGCCGAATTGTGGCGCGCCGTGCGCAAGGGGGTTCGCGGAAATTCCGATATGCAGGACCCCATGGCCGCGACCCTGGTTCAGTCGGAAGGTGACAGCTGGCGGGCGTTCAAAAACGGCCCGCTTTCTCAATTCGGTGGCTGGTTATTGGCCGCCGTTCTGGTCGGACTGGCGCTGTTCCGCATGGTCCGGGGCCAGGTTCAGATCGATTCCGGCGCGTCGGGACAAACCGTGGAACGCTTTAACGCGTTGGAGCGTACGACCCATTGGCTGACCGCATCCAGTTTCGTCGTGCTGGGGCTTTCGGGGTTGAATGTTCTGTACGGTAAATACGTCCTGTCGCCGATCATCGGCAAGGCCGCGTTCGCCTCGCTGACCTATTACGGAAAAATTGCCCACAACTACATCGGATTCGCCTTCATGATTGGCATCGCCCTGATGTTCGTGATGTGGGTCCGTCATAACATTTTCGATGCTACCGATATGAAATGGATCGCTCACGGCGGCGGCCTGTTCACCAAGGGTGACCACCCGCCGGCGAAACGCTTCAATTTCGGCCAGAAGTGCATTTTCTGGACCGTCATCCTCGGTGGCCTGACACTGTCCCTGTCCGGATTGGCATTGCTGTTTCCCTACGAAATTACGCCGTGGAGCAGCACCTTTGCGGTCCTCAATATCTTCGGCCTAGGGCTGCCGACGGAATTGACCGCCTTGCAGGAAGCGCAAATTTCGGTGTTGTGGCATTCGGTGGTTGCGTTAGGCATGATCGCCATCATCATCGCCCATATCTACATCGGCACGCCGTTGGGCATGGAAGGGGCGCTCGACGCCGTTACCTCGGGCCAGGTTGACGTCAACTGGCTTAAGGAACACCACAGCCTGTTTGCCGAAGAAGCCGGTATTGCCGGTACGAACAAGGGAGGGGGGGAGCAGCCCGCGGAATAAATTTCCCCGGGGTTTCTCCACACAAGCCAAGGGCGGCCTCTTTCTTTGGGAGGTCGCCCTTTTTGTTGTCTATTTGTCGGAGTTAGGTCTGAGACCAACCTCCGAAAGGTTTAAAGCGCCCTACAGCCGAGTGCTGGAGGTCGAGAATTTCTGTGCGCTGGTGGTCTCGCTGGCGGTCAGTACCGCGCCCGCGACGACGGCGATAAGGACGGCGGCGATGCTTCCGATCCAGAATGATTTCATTTTTGGTTCCTCCCCAAGTAAATTGGTCCAGCTACGCCGAACCGCAGGTATTTTAGGCTATCCAGGGCTTCTTGCAAAGGGTTTGCAAGAAGCCCCAGCGTGGAATTATTCGGCGGCCTCGGTCGCCAAATCGGGTGTCGTTACCCGCACCGCGCAGAACTTGAATTCCGGGATCTTGCCGTAGGGGTCCAACTGCGGATTGGTTAGCAGGTTGGCCGCCGCCTCGTTGAAGCAAAACGGAATGAAGACCATGCCGTCGGGCACATCACGGTCGGCGCGCGCGGCGATGTCGATGTGGCCGCGCCGGGATTCGACCCGTACCCGGTCGCCGGGTTTGAGCCCTAGTGTGGCCATTTGTTTGGGGTGAATGGAGACAACGGCGATGGCCTCAAGGGTATTGAGGGTGGCAGAACGCCGCGTCATGGTTCCGGTGTGCCAATGTTCCAGCATCCGCCCGGTGGTCAACACCAACGGATAGTCCGCGTCGGGCAGCTCGTCGGGCGGCGTCACTTGCGCCGGCACCAGTTTGGCCCGCCCGCTCGGGGTCGGGAAACCATCGCCGAAAATGACGTCGTGGCCGGGCTGGTCTTCCCCGTCGCAGGGGTAGGTGACGCTGTCCTCAACTTCCAGCCGGTCCCAGGTAATGCCGGTCAGGGATTTCATGGTTTGACGCATTTCATCGAACACGTCCGCCGGGCCATCGTAAGACCAGTCGAGCCCTAGTCGGTTGGCTATTTCCTGAATAATCCACCAGTCCTGTTTTGCGTCACCGGGCAGTTCAAGCGCCGGGCGCCCCAATTGCACCTGACGGTTGGTGTTGGTAAAGGTGCCGGTTTTTTCAGGGAAGGCGGACGCCGGCAACACCACATCGGCGAAGGCCGCCGTTTCGGTCAGGAACAGGTCCTGCACCACCAGGTGCTCCAGTTTCGCCAGCCCTTCGCGGGCGTGGCCCACGTCCGGGTCGGACATGGCCGGGTTTTCACCCATCACATACATGCCGCGAATAACACCGGCATGGACCTGGTCCATGATTTCGACCACGGTCAGGCCCTTTTTACGGTCCAGTTCGCGGTTCCACAGGTCTTCATACACGCCCCGGATTTCATCATTTTCGACGGATTTATAATCGGGATAGACCCACGGGATCAGCCCGGCGTCCGACGCGCCTTGTACATTGTTTTGGCCGCGTAGCGGGTGCAAGCCGGTGCCGGGCCGCCC
>JABGRG010000198.1 GCA_018648445.1 Rhodospirillales bacterium
ACAAACCTTGGGGCATACCCGATGTCGTTCTGGTTCCGCTTTTGGCGTTCGATGCGCGGGGCTATCGTCTGGGACAGGGGGGCGGCTATTATGACCGCACCTTGACAGGATTGAGTGCCTTCTCCGTTGGCATCGCCTATTCGTGCCAGCAGGTGAGCGAGGTGCCGCGGGATGCACATGACAGGCGGCTCGACTGGATCGTGACGGAACAAGCGCTAATCGAGGCAAAAGAAGAATGAGAATCATCTATTTGGGGGACATCGTCGGTAAGTCTGGGCGAACGGTCGTGCTAAACGAAATGGCGCGATTACGGCATGAACTGGCGGCCGACTTCGTTATCGTAAACGGCGAAAACGCGGCCCACGGTTTTGGCATTACCCGCAAGATTTTTCAATCGCTTCTTGACGCCGGGGCTGACGTGGTCGTGACCGGCAACCATGCATGGGATCAGCGCGAGACCGCTGACTTCATCGACGACGAGCCGCGCCTTCTGCGCCCCATTAACTTCCCGCCGCACACGCCGGGGCGCGGACATGGCGTCTTTGATCTGGCCGACGGACGAAAGGTGTTGGTGGCTCAGGCGCAGGGACGCCTTTTCATGAACCCGATGGATGATCCCTTCCGCACCATGGATCTGGTCGTTCGCAATCATGCGCTGGGCAACGGTGTCGACGCGGCATTCGTTGATATTCACGCCGAGGCGAGCAGCGAAAAGATGGGCATGGGGCATTTTCTGGACGGAAGGGTTTCCGCCGTCGTCGGCAGCCATACCCATGTGCCGACCGCCGACGCGCAAATTCTACCCGGCGGCACCGCCTTTCTGACCGACATCGGCATGTGCGGCGATTACGATTCGATCATCGGCATGCAAAAGGAAGCGGCGCTGGCGAGGTTTACGGAGGTAACACCCACCGAACGCCTGCAGCCGGCCACCGGTGAGGCGACCCTTTGCGGCGTTCTCCTGGAAACCGACGACGACACGGGGCTGGCTGTGTCGTTCGAACCCATTCGCATTGGCGGACGCCTGCGGACGATCTTGCCAAAAACGTCCGCTGCGCCGGAAAAATAGCTGCATTGGCGACAAATGCGTCAATTTCGTTGCCTCCTGCCAAATTCCTGCCATATTGCTCTGATAGCTCAAATGCGCGGTGTCCGTGCGCTTCACCCACTATATATGGTAAAAGCATCCGGATTCGTCGGAAGATAAGGGATTACTCTAAGTATGGCCGGCCACTCTCAGTTTAAGAACATCATGTATCGCAAGGGCGCGCAGGATGCCAAACGCGCCAAAGTCTTCACCAAATTGATCCGCGAACTCACCGTTGCGGCGAAAACGGGCTTGCCCGACCCCGAAATGAACCCACGCCTTCGTTCGGCAATTCAGGCGTCCAAGGCGGCCAATATGCCGAAAGACACCATGGAACGCGCCATCAAGCGCGGCGCGGGCGGCGAAGACGATTCCAATTTCGAGGAAGTCCGCTACGAGGGCTTCGGCCCCGGTGGCGTCGGCATGATCGTCGAGGCGCTGACCGACAACCGTAATCGCACGGCCTCCGAGGTTCGGGCGGCGTTCAGCAAGCACGGCGGGAACCTGGGCGAGACCGGCAGCGTCTCCTTCGGCTTCGAGCATATCGGAATGATTGAATACAAAGCCGATGCCGCCAGCGCCGACGAGATGTTCGAGGCGGCACTGGAAGCGGGCGCGGCGGATGTCGAATCGGGCGAGGCAGGCCATGTAATTAGCTGTGCCACCGACGATCTGAGCATTGTTCGCGACGCTCTTGAAAGCCAGTTCGGCACACCCGAAGCGGCGCGGCTGGACTGGAAGGCCATGAACACCATTCCCGTCGACGAACACGCCGCCTCGACCTTGTTCAAACTGCTGAACGTGCTGGAAGACAGTGACGACGTGCAGCGTGTTACGTCAAATTTTGATGTGTCCGAAGAGGTAATGGAGCGCCTTAGTGCGCTGTAGCAGATAGGAAACTTGCTGTTGGAACGGTTGCGACTGTTGGGAATTGACCCCGGGCTTCGTTTCACCGGTTGGGGTGTGATCGACGTCTGGGACAATCGCCTGAAATTCGTGGCCGACGGGGTGATTGCGACCGATAGCAAAGCGGCTTTGGCGGATCGCCTTTCCCAGCTTTATTCGGGGCTCGGCGAGGTCATCGGCCAATTCAAGCCGGACGAAGCCGCCGTTGAGGAGACGTTCGTCAACAAAAATGCGGTTTCGACGCTCAAGCTCGGCCAGGCGCGCGGCGTGTCGCTTCTGGCCCCGGCGCGCGCCGGTGTCGCGGTTGCCGAATACACACCGAATCTGGTCAAAAAGACGGTCGTCGGGACCGGCCATGCCACCAAGGAACAAATACAGATGATGGTTCGTACGCTGCTTCCGGGAAGCACCTTCAAGCAGGCCGATGCGGCGGATGCCCTGGCCGTGGCCATCTGTCACGCCCATCACCGCGAGAGCGCCATGCGCATTGCGCAAGCGACCCGTTCGGTGGGGGTGGGGCAATGATCGCCAAACTGACCGGACGCATTGACACGCTGGGCGAGGATTACGCCATCATCGACGTTTCCGGCGTCGGCTATCTGGTTTTTTGTTCGGGGCGCACTCTGGGCCGCCTGACCGAGGGCGAGCACGCCAGCATCGTCATCGAAACCCATGTTCGCGAGGATCACATCCATCTTTACGGCTTCATGGAAGAGGCCGAACGCGACTGGTTCAAACTTCTGACTACCGTTCAGGGTGTCGGCGCGAAAGTTGGGTTGGCAATTCTGTCGGCTTTGGACGCGGAGGAACTTTTGCACGCCATCGCGGCCGGGGACCGGACCACGTTGTCGCGCCCCTCCGGCGTCGGCCCCAAACTCGCCGCGCGCATCGCCAGCGAATTGAAAGACAAGGTCGGTGGGTTGGCGCTGGGCTCGGTGGGCTTCGCACCCGTTTCCGGCGTCGGCGCCGGCAGCAATACGGCGGACGCAGTTTCGGCGCTGGTCAATCTTGGCTACGGCGCGTCAGATGCGCTTCGCGCAGTTTCCCATGTGGCTGGAAGTTTGGGCGAGGGGGCCGATCTGGAGGCTTTAATCCGGGGCGGGCTGGCTGAGTTAGCTCCCAGGGAGCACGCGTCATGAGCGAAGAAAACCGCATGGTCGCGCCCGAGCAAACAGAAGCCGATGTCGTGGATACCGGCTTGCGCCCAACCAGTCTGGACGATTTCGTCGGCCAGCGGCAAACCTGCGACAATTTGCGGGTCTTCATTCTGGCCGCAAAAAATCGCGGCGAGGCGCTGGATCATGTGCTGCTTTATGGTCCTCCGGGGCTGGGCAAGACCACGCTGGCCCAGATTGTCGCCCGTGAACTGGGGGTGGGATTCCGCGCCACATCCGGACCGGTGGTGGCCAAGGCCGGTGATCTGGCGGCCATTCTGACCAACCTGCAGCCCAACGACGTCTTGTTTATCGACGAAATTCACCGCCTGAGCCCGGCGGTCGAGGAAATCCTGTACCCGGCCATGGAAGACCGGCAACTCGATCTTATCATCGGCGAAGGACCTGCCGCACGTTCGGTTCGCATCGACCTTCCGCCATTTACCCTGATCGGCGCGACCACACGTTCCGGCCTGATTACAACGCCGTTGCGCGAACGCTTCGGCATTCCGTTGCGGGTCGTCTTCTATACGGTCGAGGAACTGGAATTCATCGTCAGCCGGGGCGCGCGACTTTTGGACATGGGCCTGACCAAAGACGGAGCCGTCGAGATAGCCCG
>JABGRG010000199.1 GCA_018648445.1 Rhodospirillales bacterium
ATTGGACGCCGAAAACCCCCGCTAAGGGGTCAATATTCCACGCCGGTTCACAGCAGTCCTTGGTGCTTTGAATATCGGATAGGGAATATGGCACATCTTTCATGCCTGTGAACGTGTCGCGGGGTGGGAGCGAGACAGCAACGCCGCCCAACGCCTCCTCAACCGATGCGACGTCGGCACGGTTTGCGATAGTTTGACAACCAGCGACCAAGACAGACAGGCAAGCCACCCGCGCAAGAACACCATACAATTTCATGTGTTCGCCCCTCCAACGGCCCCTCATTTTCATGCAATAGTAGCAAATTAATTACTGCTGATTATAAATTATTGAACAATTTGGCTTTGGAACTTCCTTTGTTGCGCCACAACAAAACGCGCTCACCCACCAAGCGGGACTTTCTTTCGCGATTTTCGTGGAAGGCGTATTAATGGCCGAAAAGGCGTCGAGGGTGAGCGGCAATGAGTCTGTTGCGATCCGCGACAGCGTTAGCACGGTTAACAAATTTCTTTATCCAAATGGCTACAGAACTATTGGCACCGGCGGTCGGACCCCGCCAAGATTCCGGTGGGGTAAAATATCCAGATCCCTTCAGTAGTCGGAATTTTCGTTCCATTGGCGATGTCGCAGCGACCTCTACTATGTCAAGGCCGCTAAATCCCAACGAGCGTAACGCCCAAGTTTCCAAAAAGCCTTAAACGTCAATCCGTTACGAAAGACACTGTAGGACGCCGAAAAAGTCCAAACAAGCATTTTTCCAACGGCGATGTGACGGGATTGTGACGGAGGTCCTCTTGCTCCGTGCAATCACGTTTGCCGCCACGGATCGAAGCATACCCTAGGCTAATCCAAGTCGGCTTCAAGGATTGGACGCCTTTGATTCGAGGACGAGACCCTTCGATTTTTCCCCGCTAACACATTTTTTCGAGGCAATTAACCGTAAAACAATTAATAAAATCAGTCGGGATGGAGTTTAACGGACAGACTTTAATTTTTCACCAATTTCAAATATAAACCGAAATTGGCCAGTTAACCGATTTTTGTGTAAATGAAGGGGAGTATAGGCGTGCTGCCAACGTTTGTATGTCTCGGGTCAATCTCCTACTCCGGCAATCCCAACGTCCTCAGGGTGTCGAGCATCTTGTCGACTCCATCGCGGTCCATGGTCAGCGCATCAATCCTCATGCGCGTCACCGATATCGTCGGATCGTTTTCCACGGCCGCGGCGACTTCTGTTCGCGCGACATCATCCCGACCGAGTGCGTGGTAAACCAATGCCAATCCAATATGGGCCTGTGAGACCATGGGGCCGTCCGGCTGGCGTTCCAGGTATTTCCCGAATGCGGTTATGGCGTCCTCGTGTTGCTCGGCCATTTCATAAGCCCAACCCAATTCGGAGAGGAACCAATCGGGATAATAGGGGCTGAGCCGCATCGCCGTCTTGAACCGCTGAATGGCTTCTTGCGGGCGCCCGGCGTTGGACAGGATCATTCCCAGGAGCGCCATGTTCGTCGCGTGGTTGGGGTTGAGGGCAACCGCGCGCTCGCCATACCGAACGGCCTGTTCGAAATCCCCCGAGCGCAAATGAATCGTCCCCATGAGGGCGTGCGCGTCCGGCAACGACGGATCCAGGGCTAGCGCCTTCTGGGCCGCCTCGAGGGCGCGCGCGAAAGACACGGTGGGATTGCCGCTCCATCCCTGCTGGGCGTCAAGCCAGTGGGTCCAGCCGAGAATCGCATAGGCGAGAGCAAAACGCGGGTCGATCTCGATCGCCTGACCGACCTTTTCACGGGCTAGGAAATTGCCCTCCTTGGAAAAACGCTCGAACCGCTCTGCCGCCTGGGACAATAAATCCCCGGCTTTCCAATTGTTCGTCTGCCGCCGCCAGGCACGTGCCTGTTCACCTTCGGTCAGTTTTATCTCGAGGGCTTCGGCAATCTTGCGGGCAATCTCATCCTGGACCGCGAACAGATCGGTAAGGTCCCGGTCGTAGCGTTCGGCCCATAGGTGATTCCCGGTCAATGCATCGATCAACTGGATAGTGACGCGCACCCGATTGTCTGATCGTTGGACGCTTCCTTCGAGGACGAACCGGACCCCCAGTTCCTCGGCCACGCTTTGCACCTTCACCGGTTTACCTTTGTAAACGAAGGTCGAGTTGCGGGCGATCACGAACAGCCTCGGAACCTTGGACAGCGCCGTGATGATATTCTCGGTAATGCCGTCGCTGAAATATTCCTGCCCAGGATCGCCGCTCATATTGTCGAGCGGCAGGACGGCGATCGAGGGCTTGTCGGGCAGCGGAAAGGCCATTCGCTCGATTGATGCCGTTTCCAACGCCGGAGTCCATGGCTCCAACCAGAGCAAAACGGCGGCTGCAACGAGCATCGTCAGAGCCGCCGCGACGGTTGGCATTACGTATCGCCCGCGTCCAGAGGGCACGGCGGCCACAGGCGTCCCGAGGGCGATCTTGTAGATACGGATGGGCTCGGATATGTGCTTTACCTGTTGCTCACCCATATCCTTGAAGATGGCATCAAGCTTTTTGTGGACCTGCTCATGGATACTGCCAGAAACGCTGACGCCACCCGCGTCGGCAAGGGATTCGATGCGTGCCGCGATGTTGACCCCGTCTCCATAGATGTCTTCGTCATCGACAACGATGTCGCCCAGATTGACGCCCATGCGGAAATTCAGTCGGCGGTCGGCTGGTCGATCGGCGTTCAGAGTGGCCAACGCGGATTGCATGGCAATGGCGCACCGCACGGCATCGAGCGCGGTGGCGAATTCGGCCAGGAAACCGTCGCCCGTGTGCTTGACAATACGCCCGCGATGTTCGCCGATTGCGGGGTCGATAACCTCGCGACGAGCCGCCCACCACGCGGCAAGCGTTGCCTCTTCGTCGGTCTCCATTAGACGCGTGTAACCAGCAACATCGGCTGCTAGGATGGCCGCAAGCCGTCGTCGAACCCCTTCAGGTTCCATAGGATCCCCCAAAACCGAAACGGTTTGGCCAGTTCCGGTCCCCGAAATCATAGCCTAGGTTCGCGCGGACTTCTATTTCTTTGCCTTCGAGCGAGCGGTTGGCCCGGTTGGCTTGCATCCTCCGCTACCAAATGAAGCCCCGGTTCCGGAAAGCATCAGTCGCCTCGACATCGTTGGGGACGGTGGCGAGACATTTAGACCCGGCCGAATTGGCCGAGAACATGGCAAACATCGACGCATTCTGAAGTTACAAATTCACCATTGCAGCGCACTGTTTGTCCGTTCCTTGCGTGTGCTGTATCAGCCATTCGCCAAGAAATTTCAGCGTCTCGTTGCTCAGACGATTTGAACGTTTTGTCACATCCGTATCGAGCAAAAGCGAAATTTCATCCAAGAGCACCTGATGTTCAAACCGATGTTTTTCCATCGCATCTTCAGGGCATCCGCGCGTTGCTAATAATTCTTCCTCTCTGCTGAAATGAATTCTGGTGTAATCAATCAGTTCCGCGAGGGTCTCCCCGATGAATTCCTCACCGCCACCCATCTCCATAAGGCCAACAAGATTATTGTAGATTTTGAAAAGTTCTCGGTGGTCGGCATCGATTTCAGCAATCCCGGTTTGAAAATCTGGTCCCCAGATCAGGTTAAGCATCGTTCCCTCCTCTGACCACTTTGTCTCAATCATATCCACACAAGCAAAGTCGCAAAACCCCTGTGTGACGTCAGCGCCTATGGAACAGATTGAGTTAATTGCGTAACGGAGGGTT
>JABGRG010000200.1 GCA_018648445.1 Rhodospirillales bacterium
CTCCGTCAAAAAAACCATCGGCTTTGGCCGCCGCATATTTCTGCTGAGATTGATAGGCAAACGTGTCGCAATCCTCACGGCTCAAATCATAATCAGCGGCAAGATTATCAGATGTCTGCGGCATGGTGTCGGTGCCAAATTCCTTTTCGATTTTCGGGTTTGGAAACCGGGCGCCAAGGGCGGAATCAAAAACAGTCATTTGCTTGGTGAAGGCTTGTTCGGCTTTGCCGATGACAAACGGCGCCCTTGTCATGCTTTCGACGCCACCCGCGATCATAACCTCTCCTTCGCCGCAGGTAATGGCATGGGCTGCGGAAATGATGGCGCCCATTCCGCTGCCGCAGTTACGCTGTAAAACCGTTCCTGGTGTTTCAATGGGCAAGCCGGCGCGCAACAGCGCATGGCGGGCGACGCAACGGCTGTCTTCCCCGGCCTGATTACCGCAGCCGACAATAACATCGTCAATGGTATCTTCGGCGAACGAGGATGAATCGACGACGGCGCGGATGATCCCGCCTAACATGTCGTCGGGGCGGACTTTGGAGAGGGCACCGGCATTACGGCCGAAAGGTGTGCGCAGGCCGTTGTAAATATAAGCGTCTAACATTTTGTAAAACTCCTAAAGAAGGCGGATTAATCGTTAAGATCAGTTTTCCGGTGTTAAAAGAGATTCCCCTAACAGGGCGCGCCGCCGTAACCACGGCGTTGGCCGGTATCTGGGGTCTCCGGTCATCTCAAATATTGAAATCAGGATTTCGAGCACCCGGTCGGCCCCCAGAAAATCACCGAAGGCAAGCGGGCCGTGAGGATAACCGAGCCCTAGAGTTACTGCTTTGTCGATATCTTGCGGAGTCGCGGCGCCTGATTGGGCGATCGAGCAGCCGATGTTGACGATCATCGCTAGGATGCGCTGGGCGACAAACCCCGCACTGTCGCGAATCGCCGTGACCGGGGTATCGTCGCTGGCAAACAAGCCATGTGCGGAGGCCGTAAATGCGGGATCGGTCACCGGCGTTTTCATAATCGTGCGCCGGGAATCCAAACCGAGAAGGGTATCAAGGGCAATAGTGTGTTCCGGGTTCAGCCCTTCTTCAAGGGATGCGGTTGTCGCGTCGATACCCAAGGGAGCAACGCTAATTAACGATTCCTCTCCGGGTTCTTCACCGTCATCCAGATTAGCGTTCAGTCTTTTTAAAAGACTAACAATCTGTTCATGCGTTTCCGGGTTTGAGGGGGTCACCCAAACTGCGCGGCCATCATATTCCGGTGATGTTTTCTCTTCCGGCGTTTGCTGTTTGCCGCCTTCATAGGCATAGAACCCCTGGCCGGTTTTACGACCCAGGAGTCCCGCTTCCATCCGTGTTTTCATCAAGGTTGATGGTCGATAGCGGGGCTCATGAAAGAATTGTTCATAGATCAATTCAGTTGCCGGATGGGTGACGTCGATTGCTGTCAGGTCCATCAGTTCAAGGGGTCCCATGCGGAACCCGGCGGCATCACGCATGATGCGATCAACGTCGGCAAAATCGGCGACGCCTTCGCTACACAGATGCGCTGCTTCGATGGTATATCCACGTCCGACTTGATTGACCAGAAAGCCGGGTGCATCGGCAACGCGAACCGGTTCCCGGCCCATGCGCGATCCCAAGCCAACAAGGAAATCCGCGACCCAGGGTTCGGTGCGCACGCCATCAATCACTTCGACAAGCTTCATCAATGGGACCGGATTGAAAAAGTGAAACCCGGCAACTCGCTCCGGGCGATTGCAACTAGCGGCAATCGTTGTTACCGAAAGGGACGACGTATTGGATGCCAGGATAACGTCATCACCAACGATACTTTCGAGTTCCGCGAAAATCTGTCGCTTTACGTCCAGGTTCTCAATCGCCGCTTCAATGACGACGTGACTGTCGGCAAGGGCGGACACGGTTTCGACGATCTCTATCCCGGCCATTGCCGTCCTTGCCTCATCTGCGCTCATTCGATTTTTTTCAACGGCGCGGCTCAGCATGTTGTCAATGAATTCAACCGCCTCTTTTGAAGTTTCCGGGTGGGCATCGAAAAGCTTAACGGAACAGCCGCCCGTGGCGGCAACTTGGGCAATGCCGCGGCCCATGGCTCCGGCGCCGACGACGCCGATGACGAGGTTGTCTTGGGTTGGTTCAATCGTCATTTCTATTTTCCTTTGAATTCAGGGTTTCGTTTTTCAATAAAGGCGCGCATGCCTTCCTTTTGGTCTACCGTATCGAACAGAATATCGAAGGCTTTGCGCTCCAGCGTCAGGGCGGCATCCAGTGGACAGTCAGCTCCGGCAAGGACGACCTCTTTTGTTTGACGAATTGCAAGGGGTGGGAGGGCGGCGATCGTGTCCGCCATTTCCAAGGCCCGATCAAGAACCTGATCATCGGCAACAACTTCACTGGCAAGGCCCATCTCGAAAGCTTCGGTTGCACTCACCGGTTCCCCGGTCAGCAACATTTTCATGGCCTTGAATTTGCCCACGGCCCGAGTCAATCTCTGAGTGCCGCCGCCGCCCGCCATGATGCCGACACGGACTTCCGGCTGGCCGAATTTTGCGTTTTCGCCGGCGATAATGATGTCGGCATGCATGGCAAGTTCGCAGCCGCCGCCTAGTGCGAAACCGTTGACGGCAGCGATGACAGGCTTCGGACACCCAGCGATAACACGCCATAGTTTCCTCACCTTGCTGAGCGTCATATCGACAGTACCTTTGTCAGCCATTTCCTTCAGATCGGCGCCGGCGACAAAGGCCTTGTCATCGCCTGTGATAACAATGCAACGAACATTATCGTCTTCACCCAATGCGAGAAAATGATCGACCAGTTCGACGCGGGATGCTGTGTTCAATGCATTCAGGGCTTCGGGCCGATTCATGCGCAAAAGAGCAACATGGTCTTTGGGGTATTCTAAAAGCACCAACGCCATACTTTATCTCCTTGTATCGGGCGGATGGGCCCTGTCATGGAAGGTATCCGAGCAATTGCCACCACAGGAAATTGAGCGGCAATAAGAGAACGATTGTTATGGCAGCCAAGGGCAGCATTACGCGCGCGGCGGTGGGAAGACGGCATTGTCACGTTAATGAACCGTGGACGCAGAGATTCCTTACTATTGGAATTTCAAGCCGCAGTACTTGCGCATTCCCACACTTCGAACGCTTCGGAACGGTATAGCTTGAACGAGGTTCGTGTTAGCAGATGACGTTGAAAGTAGAAGGTGTTGTAAGTGGCTGATTGAATATTGAGAAACTTCTGTGCGGAGCCTGGAGATTTAAATTTCTGCATTTTTCGTTCTCGTCGTCGAACTGGCTGATGCGAATTTTCCGCGCGATTATTGGCTCGCTTATTATCGATATGCTCGACCGTCAAACCGAGGGTTCGAATTGCGACGTGATAGGACTTGAGCTTATCAGTCACGATCCGGGTTGGTGACCAACCCTGTTTCTTTAAGAGTTTACGAATCAGCTTCAATGCCGCTCTGGCGTTACGTTTCGGCTGAACCAGGAAGTCGAGAACTTCACCTTCGTTGTCTATGGCACGCCACAGCCAATGCCGTTTCCCACGGATCACAATGACCATTTCGTCAAGGTGCCAGTAATCACTGGGCGTTGGTCGCGTTTTTCGCAAATTGCGGGCAATCGGCCCCCCAAATTTCAGGAACCAGCGCCTGACGGTTTCATAGGAAATATCGAG
>JABGRG010000052.1 GCA_018648445.1 Rhodospirillales bacterium
ATACCGACCTGCGATGATAACGACCCATTGAGACGGCTTTTCAAGGCTTTCGGCAAGGAGCGCGCGGCGAAGCGATGCGGCGCATCGGAAGCCGGGTGCGACGATGTCCGAAAGCCTTGAAAAGCCGCCGTTTCGGTCGCCTCCGCGCCCCGTCGGAGGGCGTCGCAAAGCCTTGACGATGCGCCGCATCGCCAGCGGCTTGGCTCCTACCCGACGGGGCGTGTCCACGATCTTTATGGGTTATTCTCCGTGGTCCTTGGTATAAACTGCCGGACCCAAAACGAGGGAAGACAATGGGGGAAAAAACCACATCCGCCGACGTCGCGAATTTGAGCTTCGAAGATGCCCTGACCGAGCTGGAGGGTATCGTTCGCAGGCTTGAAGACGGCACGGGAAAGCTTGACGAGGCAATTGACGCCTACGAACGCGGGGCAATTCTGAAGCGCCATTGTGAGACGAAACTTCAGGAAGCCCGGGCACGGGTCGAGAAAATTGTGTTGGACACGGACGGTGCGGCGAGTGTCGCTCCCACTGATTTTGATCGAGGCACCGATTGACCGATTTTGAATCCGATTTGATGGATACCGCACGCGCGGTTGACGAGGTTATGGATCGCTTGTTGAGCGTTGATGACAGTCCTGAATCACGTCTGGTGGAAGCCATGCGCTATTCGGCGTTGGGCGGGGGAAAACGGGTTCGTCCGTTTCTCGTGGTTTCCAGTGCGCGCCTTTTTAATGTGGCCGAAAGCTGCGCCTTGCGGGTCGCCGCCGCGGTCGAGATGGTTCATTGCTATTCGCTGATCCACGACGATCTTCCGGCAATGGACAATGACGATCTGCGTCGCGGACAACCGACCTGCCACATCAAGTTTGACGAGGCCACGGCGATCCTTGCAGGTGACGCCCTGCTGACCCGCGCCTTCGAGGTGCTGGTGGACGGGGCGACCCATTCCGATCCCAAGGTCCGGTGCGATCTGGTGGCCGAATTGGCAGCCGCCATTGGCGTTGGCGGCATGGTCGGCGGACAGGTTCTCGATCTGATGGCCGAAAACAAAGACCTGAGCATTCCCGAAATCACCCGTCTGCAAAGGCTCAAAACGGGGATGCTGATCGGCTATTCATGTGAAAGCGGGGCGATACTCGGCAAGGCCGCGCGACCGGCGCGCCACGCCCTTCACGCTTATGCCCATGACGTTGGACTGGCCTTTCAAATCGTCGACGATCTGCTGGACGTGGAAGGGGACGCCGCCACTGTCGGCAAATCCACCCAGAAGGACGGCGCGGCAGGGAAAGCGACATTTGTTTCCCTGCTGGGGGTGGAAAGGGCACGCGCGCAGGCCGATATGTTGGCCGAGCAGGCGTCGGCGCACCTTGATTTGTTCAAGGAAAAGGCCGACCCTCTACGAGAACTTGCGCGCTTCGTCATCAACCGTCGTGCGTGACGGTCGGTATTGGCCACGTTTGAACTGCGGTTAGGGATTTGACTTTGGCGGACGAATATACGACAGCGTTGTTGGACAAGGTCGGCGATCCATCGGATTTGCGTGAATTTTCCGCAGATGAAATCAAACAGTTGGCGACAGAATTGCGTGAAGAGACGGTCAGGGCTGTTTCCTCCGTCGGCGGCCATTTGGGAGCCAGTCTCGGTGTTATCGAACTGACCGTGGCCCTGCACTATGTCTTCAATACGCCTGAAGACCGGTTGATCTGGGATGTCGGCCATCAGTGCTATCCGCACAAAATTCTGACCGGGCGTCGCCAACGCATGGCTTCGTTGCGCCAGGGTGGTGGGCTGTCCGGTTTTACCAAGCGCGCCGAAAGCGCCTACGACCCCTTCGGCGCGGGGCACAGTTCAACGTCGATTTCGGCGGGTCTGGGCATGGCCGTGGCCAGTGGGCTCGACGGCTCGGACCGCCACGTCATAGCCGTCATCGGCGATGGTTCCATGAGCGCGGGCATGGCGTTCGAGGCCATGAACAACGCCGGTTCGTCAGATGCACGCCTGATCGTCATCCTTAACGATAACGATATGTCGATAGCGCCGCCGGTCGGAGCCATGAGCGCCTATCTTTCGCGGATGGTTTCATCCAAGTCCTACCGCTCGATCCGTCATTTCGGAATAGAGGTGGCCAAGAAATTGCCGCGCGGAATTGAAAATGTGGCGGTCAAAGCCGAGGAATACGCGCGCGGTCTGGTCACCGGCGGAACCTTGTTCGAGGAATTGGGCTTCTACTACGTCGGCCCGGTCGACGGCCACAATCTCGATCATCTGTTGCCGATCCTGCACAACATCAGGGACGACAAGGAATCGGGGCCGGTGCTCTTGCATGTGGTGACCCAAAAGGGACACGGTTACGGTCCGGCAGAGGCCTCGCCCGACAGGTATCACGGTGTCGGCAAATTCGATGTGGTCACCGGCGAAATCGCCAAAACCATAAGCAATGCGCCGTCCTACACGAAGGTATTCGCCAACGCTCTGATCAAGGAAGCAGCGAAGGACGAAAGCATCGTCGCCATCAACGCGGCCATGCCCGCCGGAACGGGGCTGGACAAATTCGACGAGGAATTCCCCGACCGCTGTTTCGATGTGGGCATTGCCGAACAGCACGCCGTGACCTTCGCCGCCGGAATGGCGAGCGAGGGGCGCAAGCCCTTCGTGGCCATCTATTCTACTTTCCTTCAAAGAGCTTACGATCAGATTGTCCACGACGTTGCTATCCAAAAATTACCGGTGCGCTTCGCCATTGATCGGGCCGGATATGTGGGAGCAGACGGGGCGACCCACTGCGGCGCGTTCGATCTGGCCTATCTTTGCTGTCTGCCCGGTATGGTCGTTATGGCGCCTTCAGACGAAGCCGAACTGGTCCATGCCGTCGCCACCGCCGTTTCCATTGACGATGGCCCGTGCGCCTTCAGGTATCCGCGCGGCGAAGGCGTCGGCATCGATTTGCCCGAGGTCGGCGAGGTTATGGAAATCGGCAAGGGCCGCATCCTTCGCGAAGGATCGACGGTAGCACTCCTCAGTCTGGGAACGCGGCTGGCCGAAGCCGAAAAGGCGGCCGACGAATTGAGCGCAATGGGAATATCGGTCAGCCTTGCCGACGCCCGTTTTGCCAAACCGCTGGACGAGGAAATGATTGCTGCGCTGGCCAAGGGCCATGAGGTCCTGATCACCATCGAAGACGGTTCGACCGGCGGCTTCGGTGCACAAGTGATGCAGTATTTGAGCTCCGAGGGTCTGTTGGATAACGGCCTGAAAATCCGCTCGCTGGTCATGGCTGACAAGTTCATGGATCAAGACAGCGTCACCAAACAATACGACGCATCCGGCCTGAATTCTCCGCAGATCGTCGAAACCGTCCTGAAGGCCCTGGGCCGCGCGGATGCCAAGTCGTCGGCAAAACGCGCGTGAATAGTTTTCCGATTTAGAAAAACCCCCGCCGTTTAACTGGCGGGGGTTTTTTGTATTCGCCTCTCAAAGAGGCTGCAAGCGGGACTACCCAAACATGCGGGGCATTCCGTTTTTCGCCATTTGGCTCAGCGTTTCCGCCGGATTTTGCATTTTGGCGAGGAAGATCATGGCGGCGATGACGTAGGGTTTGTAGCTGGCTTCCTTGTATTGCGGGACGCGGTAGCGCTCGAAGACGGATGCTTCGACTTCGCCTTCCGTGCAACTGACGCCGGTGATGTCGGCGGGCAGGCAGTGCATGTAAAGGGCGTTGCCGCCGTCGGTTTTGGCCATGAGGTCTTCGGTGCAGGTCCAGTCCTTGTGTTCGGCGTTCTGGGCCAGCAGTTCCTTTTCCAGCGCGTCGATGCCGTCGAAGTCGTTCGCGCCATAAAGGTCGGTACGCTTTTCCATGGCCGAGAACGAGGCCCAGCTTTTGGGGTAAACGATGTGCGCGCCTTCGAAGGCGTCGGACATGGAATTGGTGCGGGTGAAGCTACCGCCGCCGGTTTCGGCGTTGGCTTTGGCGACTTCCTCGACCTCGGGCATGATCTCATAGCCTTCGGGGTGGGCCAGCGTGACGTCCATGCCGAAGCGGGTCATCAGGCCGACTACGCCCTGCGGTACGCTCAAAGGCTTTCCGTAGGACGGCGAATAGGCCCACGACATGGCGATCTTCTTGCCCTTGAGGTTTTCGACGCCGCCGAACTGATTGATCAGGTGCAGCATGTCGGCCATGGACTGGGTCGGATGGTCGATGTCGCATTGCAGGTTCACAAGCGTCGGGCGCTGTTCCAGCACGCCGTCACGGTGGCCTTCGGCGACGGCTTGGGAGACTTCGCGCATATAGGCGTTGCCCTTGCCGATATACATGTCGTCGCGAATGCCGATGACGTCGGCCATGAAGGAAATCATGTTGGCCGTTTCACGCACCGTTTCGCCGTGCGCCACCTGGGATTTGCCTTCGTCGAAATCCTGAACGGCTAGGCCCAGCAGATTGCACGCGCTGGCATAGCTAAACCGCGTGCGGGTCGATTGATCGCGAAATATGGAAATGCCCAGACCGCTGTCGAAAATGCGGGTGGAAGTCCCCCGTTCGCGCAAGGACCGCAAAATTTCGGCAACCGCGAAGGTGGCTAGGATTTCGTCGTCGTTCTTGTCCCAGGTCAGCAGGAAGTCGTTCATGTACATCTCGGCGCAGTCAATTCCGCCGAGTGCCTGGATCATGCCTTCAATATTTTTCGTCGTCATGGTTGTCTCTCCCAATTTAGGCCGGGTTGTTTTCCAGATAGATGGTCGGCAGGGCCGCATAGAAGGCGGCGCAGCGAACGAGGTCTTCCTTCCAGGTTTTTTCGTTCGGCGCATGGGCCTCTTTTTCTTTGCCTGGCCCGAAGCCGATGGTCGGAATGCCGTACATGCCGGTGATTGACACGCCGTTGGTCGAGAACGTCCACTTGTCGATACGCGGTTCGGTGTCGAACAGTTGGCGGTAGGTGTCGGCGGATGCGCTCAGGGCCGCCTGATCCTCATCCACGGTCCACGACGGGAAGTAGCAATCCGTCGGATAGACGAGGTCGGTGTAGGAGGGCGTATCGTATTTGTACATGCTGACCTTGCCCTTGGCCGCCTTGACCGATGGTAGATCGCGGATCTGGTTCAGGGCTAGTTCGGCATCCTCGCCCGCGGTCAGACGGCGGTCGACGGAGATGGAGCAACCGTCGGCCACGGCGCAGCGCGACGGGGATGTGAAGAAGATTTCCGAAACCGTCAGCGAACCCTTGCCCAGGAACGCGTCGTCCTTAAGCTGGGTGTGCAGTTCTTCAAGCTCCCCCAGGATGCGGCCCATCTTGAAGATGGCGTTGTCGCCGCGCTCAGGCGCCGAGCCGTGCGAGCTGACGCCCTTGACGTCAACACGGATTTCCATGCGCCCGCGCTGGCCGCGATAGATGCCGCCGTCGGTGGGTTCGGTGGAAACCACGAACTCGGGTTTAATGCCCAATTCGTTGTGAATGTATTGCCAGCACAGGCCGTCGCAGTCTTCTTCCTGCACGGTGCCGGTGACGATCAGGGTGTAGTCGCCTTCGAGGCCCAGATCCTTGATGATCTTGCCGGCGTAGACCATCGAGGCCATACCGCCTTCCTGGTCACTGGCGCCGCGTCCGCCGATGCATTCGTCGTCTTCATAGCCTTCGTAGGGATCAAACGTCCAGTTGTCGATGACGCCGACGCCGACGGTGTCGATGTGGGCGTCCATGGCGATGATGCGCTTGCCCGAGCCGATATGGCCCAGGACGTTGCCCATGGGGTCGATCTCGACCTTGTCGAAGCCGACCTTTTCCATTTCCTGTTTGATGCGCAGGATCACTTCGCGTTCGCCGCAGCTTTCGCTGGGCAGGCGGATCATGTCGCGCAGGAAGGCGGTCATGTCGGGCTCATACTTTTTGGCCAGTTCTCGGATTTTCTCGGCGGGGAGGGGGGTACTCATTTCTGATCGCTCCAATACAGGGTTTATCGTTCTATTCCGGTGAAAAGCACGGCGGCTTTTGCGCCCGCGTCCGGTTTTTCCCGAAAAGTATTCATCAGGCCGGCAAGTCCGGCCGATCCGGTGTGCGAAACGTTAATTTCGGTGGTCTCACGCGCCACCCGGTTGGCTTCGCGTAAACTTTCTTCATCGGCGATCAAAGCATCGCCGCCGCTGGCGGTCATGCCCTCGACAAGGGCCAGCCAGTCGTAGGTTTCATCGTCCAGAATGCCGTGGGCGACGCTGTGCGGTTCGGTCGGCCAGGGCGTCATGTAGGCCGCCCGGTTGCGCGCCGCGTTTTTTCCATCCGCCTGGAAGGCGTCGAAGGCTTTCTTGAGGGGGTAGGCTCCCGTGGTCTGAACCGTGAAAAGCTTTGGCAGTTGGGTGATCACGCCTGCGTCGCATGCTTCGGTGAAGCCACGGTAACAGGCTGAACCGAGCGCGCCGCCGCCAACCTGAATGAACAGCATGTCGATCTCGGTTTCGGCGTGGCGTAAAGCGTCGGCCATCTCCCAGCCAAGGGTGTGACCGCCTTCGATGGCGAGGCCGGTTTCGTTACCCTGAATGCCTAAACTGAGGCTGCCAGCCTGGACCGCGTCGCGAAATGCCAGGTAGCACGGATCGCCCATTCGTCCGGCTTCGCGTTCGCAGATGTGCAGTTGCGCGCCCAGTTCGGCAAGGCGGCGTTTGACCGATTGTTCGGCGTCCGGCGGGATGAAAACATCCAGCGGCCAATCGGCGGCCCGTGCAATGACGGCGGCGGCCAGCGCCGCGTTACCGCAACTGGCGAGAGCCAGCCGACGTTCGCGAAGCCCGTTTGCCGCAGGCAGTCCGGCTGCTTCAAGAACGCGCAAATAGATCATCACGCCCATCAGGTGACGGGCCTTGTGCGATCCGCTGACATTGCCGGTTTCGTTCTTGACCCAGACCTCGGTCCCGCAATGATCGGAAAGAGCGGAGGCAGGAGCGAAGGGCGTGACGCGAAACCCTTTGCCGTCAATCTTGGCGACGGCCTTATCAAGTTCCTCGACGATCCCAACATACTGGTCATCGGAAAGACCGTTGGCCCGCGCCAGATGATAGCCCAGCGACATGCGCCGGTAGCGGATAAACGGGTTGGGCTCCGCAGACTCGGGGAACGCTGCGTCCGCGCCGCTTATATGGCGGACGAGAACGTGGTCGATGTTGTCGTTTTCGGCTGCGTTCGGGCAGCGGAACGGTAGTTGCGTGGTTAAGTCCACACGCGTTCCGCATCCCGAACAATCAACATGGAATTTCGCCATGTTCAAAGACCTTGCAAGACACCGGTGCGACCATTGAAGTCCTCGATCATCGCATCCCAAGCGGGGACCAGATCGAGCATGCCGTCCCAGAATGACTGATCGAGCCGGGCGTTGAAGTCTTCGAGCGAAACGCCTTGCTGTTCGACCCAGGTGTAATAGCCCAGATTGAAGATGCGCTGCCGGTCCATGTGCGAAAGTTCCTGCAAATGGTCGGTGGTAACGGCGTTCAGTTTTCCGGCCCAGACCTCGGCGGCGTTCACCGTATCGAAGGTGCCGCCGAAATGCTGTTCAATGGTTTTGTCGCGTTCGGTGCCGTACATCTCGGCGCCGTCGGTGGCCACCGTCATGATCACGTCATCCTCGCCGAGATTCAAATACTTGGCCGTCTTGATCGCGGCCAGCAGGTTGCAGATACTGGAAAGGCCGAGATCGGGCAGGGCGTCCAGCAGGTTCGTCGAGATCCCCTGGCGGTCAGCGAGGTAGTCGCGGCCCGTATCGGTGTTGAACAGAACATCCAGTTGATCGGTCGCTTCGTCGCTGATGGCGGTGACAAAATCGGTGTTCATAACGTTGTGAACGTAGGGAATGTGCTTGTCGCCAATGCCTTGGATGTTGTGCTCGCCGAAGCCGTTGTATAGCAGGGTCGGGCATTCCAGCGCTTCCACGGCAACGATCTTCGAGCCGTATTCCCTTTTCAGATGATCGCCCGCGGCAAGCGTTCCGCCGGAACCAGAAGCCGATACATAGGCCGCGAGACGCGCCTTCGGCGAAGCCTTCGTGGCGGCTTCGAAAACGCGGCTAATGGCCGAGCCCGTGCAATAGCGGTGCGCGACGTAGTTTCCGAATTCGCAGAACTGATTGAAGATGACGTTTTGCGGGTTTTTGTCCAACTCGGCGCAAGCGTCGTAGATTTCCTTGACGTTGCTTTCGGAGCCCGGCGTGCGGATGATGTCGGATGGGTCGGTAACCCAGTCTTCCAACCAGGCAAACCGCTCGCGGCTCATGTTTTCGGGAAGAACGGCAACACCGCGGCATTCCATAATGCGCGAAATGGAGACGCCGCCCCGGCAATAGTTTCCGGTGGACGGCCAGATGGCACGGTGCGAACTGGGATCGTACTGTCCGGTGACGACGCGTGGAGCCAAACAGCCATAGGCGGCCAGGACCTTATGAGCGCGGATCATCGGAAAGCGATTGCCCAGCAGCATGATAATGCGGGCGGGAACACCCGACAGCGCCTGCGGAATTTCCACATACATCGGTGTATCGGCGACGCCTTTGCGGTCCATGGCGTTGTACCAGTGCACGCGGAACAGGTTCAGGGGGTCGGCCTTGTCGGGATCGACCGCGCCCAGGCGATTTTTGATGGAGGCGGGGATCGTTCCCGGATCAGCCAGCTGCGAAAACGTCGGGAGAACGACACCGGCGTCCTTGAGACGATTGCCAGAATTTTCATAGACCGTCGAATTGACGATTTTCGTATCGAGGCCGAGCGTTGCCATTCCTTGGACTCCTGCTTGTATTCCGACCGGAAGGTGTCCTCCAGCCGACAATTTTCGGGGTTGTCACGTTGGACCGGATTTTACGGCAAGGACGGGGGGTGGAGTCAACACATTTTGAAAAAAAAATTTTAAAACGTAAAAAATATCGAGACAACTGTTTTAAAGTGTTCTAACCTTCGCATCGCGCGAAAGAATTATCGAAACGTGATGGGGCGAGCTTGAACAAAACCCAGTCTGAATTGGAAAACCGCCTGTCGGGGCATATGGACAAGTTGCCCGGCAGCGAACGGGCCCTGGCTGAACTTCTGCTGAAGTATCCCGGTGTTGCCGCCGCCTATTCTGCCACCGAACTGGCCGATCAGGCGCAGGTATCGAAGGCCGCCGTGACCCGGCTGGTGCATCGGTTGGGATACAAGGATTTCCGCGAGATGCGCGAAGAGGTCAGAAACGCCCGCGCGGCGGGGCATCCCTTGTTTCTGTCGCTTCCCGAGTCGCCGACCCAAACGCCGGGCCGCGGATTGCAGGCCCATCTCGAACAGGACATCCTTTCGCTGAGAAGCACCATTGAGGGCATTCAGCCCGATCTTATGAACGAGGCAGCACGGGCTGCGTCCAAGGCGCGCCGCGTCATGGTCGTGGGCTTGCGCAATAGCCATTTCTTTGCCGCCTATATGCGCCATCAGTTGACACTGGTGCGCGATAGCGTCGACCTGGTGCCCATGCCCGGCCAGATCGTCATGGAGGAAGTGGCCAATCTGGATGCGAAAGATCTGGTGATAGCCATCGGCTTGCGCCGTCGGCCAGCGACCTTGAAAAAGGTTCTTGAATGGCTGCGCGGTGAGGAAGTGCCGGTTATCTTGTTCTGTGACCGCTTCGCCGGAACCACGGCGTCGCTGGCCACCTGGGCGTTTCCGTGCGAAACCCGCGGCGTTTCCACCTTCGATTCCTACGTCGGCGTGATGAGCCTGTTGACCCATTTTTGTGAAAGGGTCGTATCGACTAGGCGTGATGCGGGCCGGGACAGGCTGAAACGCATCGAAGCCCACCTGTCCGAGGCCGACGAGTTCGAGGACGAAATCTTTTAATCTGTTGCCCCTGGTTAGTGACCTTGGTTAGGGTGCGTTTGAACGCAACCCAAATGAATAGACCTTTCCGATGACCATCGAAATCTGGCTGGCCTTTGTCGCCGCGTCCGCTTTTTTGCTGGTATTACCGGGGCCGACCGTGACCCTGGTGATCAGTTATGCGCTGGCCGAGGGGCGGCGGTCGGGCTGGCACACCGTGGCCGGCGTGGTTCTGGGCGACTTCGTTTCCATGACGCTTTCGCTGTTGGGTCTCGGCGCGCTGCTGCTGGCCTCGGCGACGCTGTTTACCGTCTTCAAATGGGTGGGCGCTGCCTATCTGGTGTTTTTGGGCGTTCGCATGTGGCGGACACGCCCGGAGATTTCGGAGGACGGCGTTCCGTTGGAACCGAAACGCGGCGCGGCGATGTTTGCTCACGCCTTTCTGATAACGGCCTCGAACCCCAAGACCATTGCGTTTTTCGTCGCTTTTTTGCCGCAGTTTATTAGCGAGGCGGCACCGGTTTTGCCGCAGATTATTGTGTTGGAAGTAACATTCCTCGTGTTGGCGGCCATCAATACAGCGGGCTACGCCTTACTTGCCAGCCACGCCCGCGAGGCTTTCGGCCGCCCCGCCTTTCTGAAGCGATTGAACCGCATTGGCGGCAGTTTGCTTATTGGCGCCGGGATCATGACTGCAGCCATCCGCCGCACCCAATAACCGCACCGATCATGACCCGTTTACGCGCCAACCTTCTTCTGCTTGTGACCGCCCTGATATGGGGGTCGACCTTTACCGTGCAGCAACTGGCCATGGAGCACATCGGCCCCATGCTGTACACGGGGGCGCGTTTTTTGCTGGGCGCGCTGGTGGTGCTTCCGTTCGCCATTTGGCAGATGCGCAAGCTTTCAACCGAGCAAGACTGGCGGCTGGATCGCGGCGATTTGATCGGGCTGGCGGTGACCGGCTCGGCGCTTTTCGCGGGCGCATTGTTGCAACAGATTGGCATCAAATATACGACCGTGGCCAATGCCGGGTTCCTGACTGCCCTTTACGTGCCGCTAACGCCAATCATCGCCCTGATCGCCCTGCGGCAATTCCCGCATTGGGCTGTTTGGCCTGCGGCTGTCGGTTGCACGGCCGGGGCCTACGTTCTTTCGGGTGGCGACATCACGGCCATCAGTGCCGGTGATCTGTGGGTGATCGCGGGCTCGTTGTTCTGGGCCATTCATGTGTTGATGGTCGGTTACATGGCGCGGCGCACGCGCGCACCCTTTGTTGTCGCCACGGCGCAGTTCGCCGTTTGCGCCATTTGGGGAATCGCGTGGGGGGGAGCGACCGAACCGGTCAGCTTCGAAATTCTGCGCGATGCCATTCCCTACACGATCTATGGCGGAGTTTTCTCGGTTGGGATCGGATTTACGTTGCAGGTTGTCGCTCAGCAACACACCCCGTCGCCTGACGCTGCTATTATCCTGTCCTCGGAAACCGTGTTTGCTGCGATGACCGGAATGGTCATCCTTGGCGAAGTCCTTAGCGTCGCCGGATACATGGGCTGCGCCATGATTTTGGCGGGCGTTTTGGCCGTGGAACTCCTGCCTATCGCCTTGCCAAAAAGGGTTCTGCGGTGAGAACCGTCGTATATCAATCCTACCGGACATCCAATGTTCCGGCATGGATCGAAACGTGCCTGACCAGCGTGAGGCAGTGGGCCGCCACGCAGGGTTTTGAGTACCGCTTTTTTGGTGATGAATTTCTGGAAATGGTTCCCGGCTGGTACCGGGAAAAGGCTGACGGACGAATTCCCATCGTTACCGATCTCGCGCGCCTGCTGGCGGCTAGGGATTTCCTCGTCGACGGTTGTGAGCGCACCATCTGGCTGGACGCTGATGTGCTCGTTTTTGACCCCGATCACTTCACCGTTTCAGTGACGGACGAGTTTGCCTTCGGTGAGGAGGTCTGGGTTCAGCCGTCTTCCTCGGGTGGATTGCGGGCCTACCGCAACGTCCACAACGCCATATGCATTTTTGTCGGCGGCAACGCCATGCTGGATTTCTATATCCACGCCTGCAAATCCATCCTTTGCCTCCTCGACGGCGGTGCGCCACCGCAGATCGTCGGACCGAAACTGCTGAGCGCGCTGCACAATATGATCGGCTTCGACCTGATTGGCGAAGTCGGAATGCTAAGCCCGCTGAGTTTGCGTGATGTTGCAAACGGTGGCGGTCCGGCTCTGGATTTGATGTGCGAAAAACAATCGAAGCAGCTTTGCGCGATGAACCTGTGTTCGTCCTTGGCAGGAACCGAAACGGACGGGGTTCAAATTACCAACGAACTTTTGGATCAAGCCTGCCTTAGTCTTCTTTCGGCTTGATCTTCACGCGGTTGGTCACGTCAATGACGTTTTTGATGTCCTTGACCACGGCCACCGCCTTTTTCAGTTCCTCGGAAGATAGCGAGCGGCCGAACAGAAACACATTGCCCTCAACGGAACGCCAGCGGAAGTTGGTGACGTTGACGCCGCTTGCATCCAGAAGCAGGGCGTTGATTTTGCTTTCGATCACCGAATCGTCGATGAAACCTTCGGCCGTTCCCTTTTTGCGGTCCACATCCTTGACCACCATGACCTCGTTGTAGACCTTCTTTACGTGTTCGACGGCCTTGGTCAGTTTGCCCGCCTGTTCTTTTTGTTCCGCCGCCTCCACAATGCCGGTCAGCATGACGTCCTGTTCGTAAACATCGGCGCTAATGGAAATTACGTCTGACCCCATTTCGTCGATGACGGAGGCGGCAATGGATGCCTTGATCGACGTATCTTTGGCGATGTCGGTCGCGCTTCGATCTTCGGCGGCGGCTTCCACCGCGCTTTTGATTGCCGAGAGGGGATTGAGGTCGAAAGCCGTTGCGGGAGTTCCAACCACAACGGAACCAAGAACGAAAAGTGCCGGGATCAAAACGCGCCGCATATTTACCTCCTCCGAATAACCTCTTTGTTGCCCAATAATATACGCAGGCCACGCGCGAAACAATTTCATTGACCCTGATTGCGTCAGGGAGGAAGGTCACGAATATCCATAGACGAAGCGGAACCACGGAAATGACCGAAGTATTTCATCGTATGCCCGGCTCGAACCTTGCCTTGGCTGTTGGCGGGGAGGGTCCGTACATTATTGACGCAAACGGCAAACGATATATCGATGCCAGCGGTGGCGCCGCGGTTTCGTGTCTGGGCCACGGCCATCCGGCGGTGATTGAGGCGATCAAGCGTCAGGCCGATACCATGGCCTATGCGCACACGTCGTTTTTCACCAACGAGCCCGCCGAGCGGCTGGCTTCAATGCTGGTCGATCATGCGCCAGACGGGATCGAAAAGGTCTATTTCGTGTCGGGCGGGTCCGAGGCGGTCGAGACGACGCTGAAACTGGCACGCCAGTATTTCACCGAAATCGGTCAGCCCCAGCGGCGGCATTTCATTGCCCGGCTGCAAAGCTATCACGGCAATACGCTGGGTGCGTTGTCGGTGGGCGGCAATATGTGGCGGCGCAAGCAGTTTGACCCGATCTTGATCGAATCCCATCATCTGTCACCGTGCTATGCGTATCGCGGGCAGGCCGATAACGAAAGCGAAGCCGAGTATGGCTTGCGGGTGGCGAACGAGTTGGAAGAAAAGATCCTGGAGTTGGGCGCGGACACGGTTATCGGCTTTATCGCCGAGCCGGTGGTTGGGGCGACCATGGGGGCGGTTCCCGCCGTTCCGGGGTATTTCAAACGCATCCGGGAAATCTGCGACAAGTACGGTGTGCTGATGATTTTGGATGAAGTCATGTGCGGCATGGGCCGGACCGGAACGCTGTTTGCCTGTGAACAGGAAGGCGTCAGCCCTGATCTGGTAGCCATTGCGAAGGGTTTGGGGGGCGGTTATCAGCCCATCGGAGCGGCCCTTTCATCGGGCAAAATCTATGACGCCATTGTCGGTGGGACCGGTTTTTTCCAGCACGGTTTCACCTATATCGGCCACGCGACGGCCTGCGCCGCCAGCCTGGCTGTGCAAGAAACGATCCTGGGTGAAAACCTTTTGGAAAACGTCATGGCGCGGGGCGAGGATTTGGATCGCGCCCTTCACGAGAAGCTCGGCAATCACCCCAACGTCGGGGATATTCGGGGGCGCGGCCTGTTCAGGGGTGTCGAACTTGTCGCCGACCGGGCCACCAAGAAA
Source organism: Rhodospirillales bacterium (assembly GCA_018648445.1). The sequence goes on from JABGRG010000052.1 coordinate 14,029, forward strand.
CCTTTTGATCCCGCCCTGAAGATCAACGGCAAGATCAAGAAGGCGGCCATGGCCGAGGGGCTGTGCTGCTATCCCATGGGTGGCTGTATCGACGGCAAACTGGGTGACCACGTCCTGTTGGCGCCCCCCTACATATCGGATGCGGACCTTATGGGAGAAATCGCGGACCTTCTTTCAAAAGCCGTGGAAGCAGCGTTGAAAGACTGATCACAAAAATCCCATTCGCGTCAGCATCAGGTCGAGGTTCATCCACGACCATTCTTTCGTCATGTAACCGACGAGCAACAGGGCCGATACGCAAAACGGCGATACCCACCAGCGCGGACTGGATTTGCCGAAGCCGAACATGCAGGTGTGCGGTTCGTGACCAGCGCGGATAGAAATCCTGCGCAGGCGTCCGCCGTCTTCTTCCGCCAACTGAATGAGATTGAGAGCGATCTGGTCCGGATCGGGCAGTTTCCTGCCGTAGATATTAAACATAATAGGGCCCCCTTCTGGCCGATGAGCGGCAAAGCATTCTTGCTTGCCGGCGCGTTCAAACGCCTAAGCCAAATGATAGGAGGCGAACCTTACCGAAGTGTTAACCGAAGAATTGTATTTGCGGCTACGCCCCGGGGCCAAGCGCGCGGTCCAAATTAAAGGCCGCACTGATCAAGGCAAGATGGGTAAACGCCTGCGGGAAATTTCCAAGAGCCTCGCCGTGATGCCCTGTTTCCTCGGCGTAAAGACGGACATGGTTGGTAAAGCCGAGCATGCGTTCAAACATCAGCCGCGCCTCGTCCAGCAATTCGCGTTTGTGGGTTCCTGCGCGCGTTAACGCCTCAACCAACCAGAAGGTGCAGATATTGAAGGTGCCTTCTTCGCCGGACAGACCGTCAGAGATTTCCTGAATGTTGTAGCGGTACACGAGACTGTTGGAAACGAGGCCGCCTTTGTCGCGGTTTTTCAGGGTGGCATCCAGGGTTTTAAGCATCCTGGGGTCGGTCGGCGAAAGAAAGAAGACCAGAGGCATCATCAAATTGGCGGCATCCAGGGAATCGCTTTCGTAGTGCTGGACGAAGGCCTGACGATCCCGGTTCCAGCCCTTGGACATGATCTCCTCGTAGATTTCGTCCCGCACCTTCAACCAACGATCCCGATCCGCCGGGAACGAGCGTTTTTCGGCCAGGCGCAGGGCCCGATCAAGGGTGACCCAGCACATCAGCTTGGAATAAACAAAATTCTGCCGACCGCCGCGGACTTCCCAAACCCCTTCATCCTTACGGTGCCAGTTTTCGCATACCCAATCGACGAATGTCCTCAGCGATTGCCAGAAATCGTAGGAAATGGGTGCGCCGTATTTGTTGTAGAGGTACACCGCGTCCAACAACTCGCCGTAAATGTCGAGCTGTAGCTGGTTGTAGGCCGCGTTGCCGACCCGGACCGGTTTCGACCCCATGTATCCGTCAAGGTGATCCAGTGTTTCTTCCGTGAGTTCATGGCGTCCATCGATACCGTACATAATCTGCAGCGGCCCGTTCTCGGTGGACAAATCGGTTACGCAGTAGCGTTGCAGAAAATGCATGAACCGTTCGGCTTCCTTGGTGAAGCCAAGGCGAAGGAATGCATAGACGACAAAGGCGGAATCCCGGATCCAGGTGTAGCGATAGTCCCAATTTCGTTCCCCGCCTATTCCCTCGGGCAGGCTGCAGGTAGGTGCCGCGACGATGGCGCCGGTGGGCTCGAAGGTCAACAGCTTCAAGGCCAGCGCCGAGCGCTTGACGGTTTCGCGCCAGCGGCCTTTGTAGGTGCACTTGGATATCCAGTCGCGCCAGTAGACGACGGTTTCGCGGAATTTCTGCTCGGCTCCCCGGCGCGAAAGGAGGACGCCCTCAACGCTATCCTCATCGGTTTCCGAAAGGACGAACACCGCCGTTTCGCCCTCCGACAATTTGAAATCGCAGACGACGTGGTTGCCGTCGGTTTCCAACGGCATATCGGTGTCCAGCCGGAGGATCAGGTCCTTGGAATTGAAGATCGCGCCGTTGTCGTCGATTTTCAGACGGTGATCGTCGCGCGCGAAATTGAAAGCCGGGCGGCATTCCATTCTGAGCTCGATGGTTCCGCGCATCGCTGTTACGCGCCGGATCAGGTGGCGACGGCGATGTTCGTCAGGCGCTAGTTCACCTTCCTCGACGGGCATGAAATCGGTCAGTTCGGCGGCACCCTGCGGGCTGAGGAAGCGCGTAACCAGAACGTTTGTATCGGGCCAGTAGAACTGCTTGCAGGTGACGTGGTTCGATTTCGGCGAGATACGGAAACTACCGCCCTTTTTGTCGTCCAGAATGGCCGAAAACACACTGGGCGAATCAAAGTGCGGAATACAAAGCCAATCAACAGAACCGTTGATGCCAACCAGGGCGACGGTGTGCATGTCGCCGACCATTCCATAGTTTTCAATCGGGAGGTAGCTCATGGGCTTTCTTTTTTTCCTGCTTTTTTAGCCATTATCCGCAAATTCCGGATAAAGGGTCATTCCGCCATCGACGTAGAGCGTCGCGCCCGTAACGTAATCCGACTCGTCCGAAGCAAGCCAAACGGCGGCCTTGCCAATGTCCGAGGGTTCGCCAATACGGCCATATGGGATGAGTGTCAACAGGTCCGCTTCGCCTTTGGGGTCTTCCCAGACTTCGCGATTGATCGGGGTGCGAATGGCTCCCGGCGAAATCGCATTTACGCGGATGCGACTTGGCGCCAATTCCTGGGCCGCACTTTTCGTGAAAAGGCTCACGCCCCCTTTGGATGCCGCATAATTGACATGTCCGGCCCAGGGAATGACGTCGTGAACCGACGAAACGCAAATGATTTTCCCGGCGGCTTTGGAAATTTTGGGTCGAATTCCCTGCCGAAGAAACTCGCGCGCCGCTTCGCGGGTGCAAAGAAATTGACCGCGCAGGTTGACGCCCATAACGGTATCCCAATCGTCCACCGACATGTTGATCAGCGCCGCGTCGCGTTGCAGCCCTGCATTGTTGACGAGAATGTCGATGCCGTCCCACTCCACGAGCATGGCGGCAAACATGGATTGGACTTGTGTTTCCTGGCTGACGTCGGCACCGACTGCGATGGCTTCGCCATCGGCGGCGGCGATTTCGGCGACGACGGCTTCGGCCCGCTCCCTCCCTCCGGCGTAATTGACCGCGACTTTCGCCCCAGCGGCGGCCAGCGCCTTGGCGACGGCCGCGCCAATCCCCGAACTTGCGCCGGTTACCAATGCGCGTTGCCCTTTTAGCGGCTTCTGAGGATCTTTTTTCATGGCAGATTTCCCAACCGATGCTACGTGCAATATGGGGAGTGCAGGTGTAGACGCCAATGCTAGTAGGTCTAGTTGCGTGCCCGTTCGACAAATGCCGACCACGCAAACGAAAAAGCGACATGACCGGCGACGCGGGGCAAGGTTTTTCCTGCGGGATTTACTATCGCCGTCTCAGTGATCTCCCAGGGCTCGCCGTTGGCCGTCAAGGGGCCCGCAGGCGTGGCGCGTTCGAACACCAAATCATCGCGCCGGAAGGCGCGCACCGTTCTCGTTATGGCGTTTCCGATCAGTACGACATTGATCAGGCCGACGGTATCGTTGATCACTGGGGTGCCGCGGAAATTTTCGACGGGCCAGGCCTTGGCGCCGCCTGCCGTGCGAATACCAAAGACATAATCCTTGATCGGCCGGGTTTCGCCATTGGAGAGGGCGGGGAACATCAGATCGGGACTGTCGAAGTAATGGCCGTAGGGTCCGCTCGGCGAGTAGTCGCGCACATGCCCGGTATCCAGCGAAAGGACACGTGTGTGGGGATGGGTCGCCCGCCATTGACGCCAGCTTGTGATGGCGATTGGTAGGATTTTCATTTCGATGCCGCGACCGGCAAGCGCTCCAGAAATGGGTCGTCCGGTGAACTGGTTCCAGAGGCTGTCGGTGGTGCGATCAAACATTAGTTTGTTGGAGCGATATAGCAGACCGGACGAACCGAACACCAAAGGTTCGTCAAATCCGTCGAGCCGGGTCTCGAACAGGATTCCCGAACCGCAAAGGGTGCAATAGGCGAGCGACACGGGCACCCCGCCGATCACGTCGTTCAACATCTCGTGCCAATCCATAATCCGCAGGGGATAGGCGCGCGCATCTCCGTTGATCTCAACGCCGAATACCAATTCGCCGGGAATAAGGTATTTGGCTTCGTCCGCAGGGGTTTGGACGGGATTGTTAAGTGCGGGAATGCCGTCGACCGCGACACCGCCCCAAACGACCTCTTCTCGCCGAATACGGGCGTCGGGCGAAAGGGGTATGAAGCGGGCAAAATTGGGGTCGACCTGCATCAAGGTTTCCAGCTTGATCTGCCGATAGCTCTCGTGCGGAACGGCTTCTGGATTTGCTTCAAGCCACAGCATCCAGTCGAACCAGGTTTTTGCGCCCGTGTGGCCGCTAATCTTCGACAAGGCGCTGGAGATCGGTTCACTTAGCGACCGGTTGTAGCGCAAGGCCAGAATCAGGGCTGCTGCGACGTCGGTTTTGCCGCGATTGGCCAGCCAGGACAACGCGGCGTGCATGCGGCTCTCGGGAAGGGCCATGGCATTGCCCAATACGGCGATTCGGCTGTGTCGGAAGACGTCTTCCGCGTCATCGGCGCCGGCAACTCCGGCCTGAGCGAGCAACCCGATCAAGATCGAAATCCGATAAATCCAGCGCAATACAATGGCCTCCGTAAAGTGTATTGCGGAAAATCTGGTGATTTCGGGGGCGGGGACAACGTATGCTCGCGGCCATGTGATGGGAGAAGGGACGCGAAATGATCGATCTGACGGGAAAGACCGTGCTTGTCACCGGCGGGGCGCGGGGAATTGGGGCCGAAATCGTGCGCACCATGGCGGATGCGGGTGCCGACGTGATTCTGCATTTCACCAGCGATGCCGAGGTTGCCGGTAAGGTGGCCTCCGAAATCGGCGAACACCGCTGCCGAGTACTTCGTGCCGACTTTATGGATGATCATCAAATCAGGCAGCTATGGACCGACGCGGTGGCCTGGAAAGGTCGCGTCGATGTTCTGGTCAACAACGCCGGTGTGTTCGAGGCGGCTTCAGTCGAAGACGATTTTGAGGCGTGGGTGGATATCTGGCAGCGCGCACTTCAGATCAATCTGATTGCTTCTGGGCATTTGTGCCGCGAAGCGATCCCGCATTTCCGCAGCCTTGGCGGCGGCATCATCATCAACATCGCCAGCCGCGCGGCTTTCCGGGGTGACGATGCCCAATACATGCAGTACGCCGCATCCAAGGGCGGCATGGTCGCCATGCACAAGACCATCGCGCGCGCTTTCGGCCGGGAAAACGTTCTGTCCTACGTGCTGGCGCCCGGGTTTGTCAGAACTGAAATGACCGACGTCTTCATTGCCGAACACGGCGAGGAAACCATGACCCGCGATATTCCCCTGGGGGAACTGGCGACGCCCGCGGACGTGGCGAATCTGGCCGTATTTCTGGCTTCCGGCAAAGCGCGAAGCGCGACCGGAACCAGCATCGATATCAACGGTGCTTCCTTCGTGCGTTAGGTGCCGACCTTCAGGGTCGAAACCAAACCGCGCAAGGCGGCGATGACGCTGAGCGGCGTGATCTTCCCGGTGCGCGGGTTTTCTTCGGACGGTATGTTTTCGATGGTCATGGTGAAACGCGCGCTGTCGGCGTCTACTTCAATAGTGTGGGTGTTGCGGGTGACGCCGGGATCGGCCCAAATTTGAAGCCTCGTTTCATCGGGGCCGATGCCTGCCAGACTGAGAGCTGCGGCGACATTGAGGTTGGCGGGAAACCCCTTGGCGCCGCCTCTTGCGGTGCCGTCGAAAACCTTCAACGCCTCGCTCAATCCCTCAATATTGATGTTGTTTTCAATCAAATAGGGCGCACCCGCAAGGCCCCCTGGCGGCTTGCGGGTGACCATCGTCACCGAACGGATCGCCCCTTCCGCAGCGGCGCGCACGGTATCGAGTGCAATCAGGGCTCCGGTGGGAATGACGATTCTGGCGCCCGTTTTCTCTGCCTGATCAATCAAGTCCATGCGGCTTAGAAGACATCCAACGCTGGACGGCACGAAGATGCGTCCCGCCCCAACAGCCGGATCGGCGACCTCGGCAAAGACGGCAGCCGGCGCGCATTCGACCACCACATCGGCGAGACCGGCCAGTTCACCCAAGGTGACGACCGGAACCGGTTGTTTGAAATCGGCCATGTTTCTACCCGCCTTGGCCACGTCGCGCGCCGAGACGGCCACCAGGGAAAGGCCCGGAATTCCTTCATCAACGCGTTTCGCCACGGCCTGCCCAATCGCACCAAAACCGCCAATGCCGACGCGCAACTCTTGATCCCTACGAGCAGTTGTTTGAGAAAAAGTTCCCATTATCGTTTCCTAGTAGTCAATTCGTGTTCATTAAGTTAGTTTAACGTCGATTGATCCGTTGGATGAAAGAGGATACAGGCCCTGAGGGCTAAGCAGAACAACATATAACTTTCCTCTGGCATTTTAGATAATCAAACAGGGAGACAGAAAAATGAAAAAGGGTTTGACAAAGACAGTTTTGGTCGCCGGCGCTATTTCGGTTGCGGCCGCTTTTGCACCGATTAGCGCCTTTGCTGCGGATATTCCGTGCAGCACCGCGAAGTTGATCGTGCCGTGGGGCGCCGGTGGTGGCACCGACGTTCTGTTCCGCATTTTCGCTGAAACCGCCAACAAGCAGGGCGCCAAGCCGCAAATTCAGGTCGTCAACATGGGCGGTCAGGGCGGCAATAAGGGCGCCAAGGAAGCGCGCAAGGCCAAGGCCGACGGCTGCACGCTTTTCGCCATTCACCAAAGCGCGCTGACCAGTAATCTGACAGGTCGCGTTGATTTCACGTGGGACGCTTTCGAGCCGGTCGCCATGCTGACCCGCACGCCGCTGATCGTTGGCGCCAACCCCGACGTGCCCTATAACAACACCACCGAAATGGTCGCCAATGCGAAATCGCGTCCCGGCGAGCTGTTGACTGGCGGCACCCTGGGTTCGACCAGCCACTTCTTCTTCCTGCTGATCGAAGATGCCACGGGTACCAAGCTGAAACATATCTCGTATGATGGCACCCGCCAGCGCATGACCGCGCTTTTGGCCAAAACCATTGAAATCGGCGAAATCAATCTCGCGTCTGCCAAGAAGTACATCCAGACCAACGAGTTGAAGGCGCTGGGTATCAGCACCAAGGCACGTCATCCCGACATTCCCGACGTTGCCACGTTGCAAGAACAGGGCATTGATATAGTTTATGGTACCGACCGTGGGATCATGCTGCCCAAGGGTACGCCTAAGGCCATTGTCCAGCATTATGTCGACGTTCTTGGTAAGGTCGCAAAAGATCCGGCCTACCGCAAGTCGATCGAAGCTAAGGGTTCGACGGTGGAATACATCTATGGCGACACCTACGCCAAGTATTTCGACGACACCTTCACCAAGTGGAAAGCCATCGCGAAAAAAGTTGGCGTCTACAAGGGTAAGTAATCGCAATATGCGATAATGCTTAGGCGGGACGGCCTTCTCCTTTCGCGGGGGAAGGCCGCCTTCCGAATGAGTGGAAAATATGACGAGAGCAAATCGAGATTCGTACGTTGCCGTATTCTTGCTGCTGTTTTGCGGCGTTTTTCTTGGGGCGACCTTTTATGTCGAGGACATGGGCTACGAGTCCATGGGGTCCGAAGTTTGGCCGCAGTTGATCCTCATCGTTCTTTTTGTGCTGACGCTGGCTTATCTGTTCCAGTCGATGCGCATGGGACCAGATGAAGCGCCCGCGCCGGAGGACAGCGGTTTCAAGGGCTGGCTGCACCGTTATCGCAACGCCCTTTGGTGCTATGCGCTGTTCTTCGTGTTTCTGGTTACGCTGCCATGGCTGGGCATGTTGCTGGGTGGCGTCCTTTTCGTATTCGCGGCGCTTACCGTGCTGGGCAATCGGACCCCGCGCGACCATGCGATCCATGCGGCCATCGCGCTAGGCACCATGAGCGGAATGTGGGCCATCTTCACCTTCGGCCTGAAGGTGTTCCTTCCCGCAGGCGAAATCCTGCCGATGATGTACTAGCGTTTGATCGCATTGGCGTAGGCGCATCCGGGCGACAGAGAAAAAAAATGATAATTGAAAATTTGATGGCGGCCATTGGCGCCGTCCTGGAACTAAAAACCATATTTTTCATGCTGATTGGCGTGACGGCCGGACTTATGGCCGGGGCCATTCCCGGCTTCACCATTGCCATGGCCATCGTGCTGACCTTGCCGTTTACCTTCGGCATGCCGTCGGAACAGGGCCTGGCGACCATGCTGGCGGTTTTCGTCGGCGGTCTTTCGGGCGGCCTGATGTCGGGCATGTTGACGGGCATTCCGGGGACGCCGTCGTCCGTTGCGACGACATTCGATGGTTTCCCCATGGCTCGAAAGGGCAAGCCGGGCCTGGCGCTTGGCATTGGTGTGTGGTCATCGTTTTTCGGCGGTATTTTAAGCGCCATCCTGCTGGTGACCCTGGCTCCGCAATTGGCGCGCATGGGCCTTGAATTCGGCCCTTGGGATTATTTCGCGCTGGTTATGTTCGCGTTGACCATTACCGCCAGTCTGGCTGGCGATAACATGCTAAAGGGGCTAATTGCCGGAGCCTTGGGCCTGTTGGCCGCAACCATTGGCGAGGACGACATCAACGGCGTCGCCCGGCTTCATTTTGGCAGCGAGGAATTGAAGCAAGGATTTGCCTTCCTTCCGGTGCTGATCGGCCTGTTCGCTTTTAGCCAGCTTCTGAGCGACGTTCGCGATCCGGAAAAAGCCCGCGGTGCCCTGATGAAGGGCCAGACTGAGGCGGTCAGGATTGAGCACTGGCGCGCGATCAAAGAGGTTCTCTCGCGCGGGCTGAACGTGGTTCGTTCATCGCTGATTGGATTATTCGTCGGCATTCTTCCCGGAGCGGGTAGTTCGATTTCAAATATTCTCGCCTACGATCAGGCCAAGAAGGCATCGCCAACCCCAGAGAAATTCGGCACCGGTATCGCCGATGGCATTGTTGCTTCCGAATCCGCCAATAACGCCACGGCGGGCGGCGCACTGATTATGATGATGGCCCTGGGCATTCCGGGCGACATCGTAACCGCCATTATGCTGGGTGCCTTGTTGATTCACGACGTCATCCCCAGCCCGACCTTTATCGGTGACGAACCGGTGCTGGCCTATGCCATCTTTTTCGCCTTTTTCCTGGCCCACTTCATGATGATCGGTATGCAGGCCGTGTGCCTGCGCATCTTCGTGCGTGTAACCAAGGTACCCATGTATACCTTGGCCGCCGTTATCCTCGGCTATTGCGCCATCGGTGTGTTCTCGCTGCACAACGTCGAATTCGACATTTGGACCATGTTCTGGTTCGGTATTCTCGGCTACACCATGCGCGTGTTGAAGTTCCCGCTGGCCCCGATGATTCTGGGTGTGGTTTTGGGCAATATCGCCGAGTTGAATTTGTCGCGTGCCTTGTCCATCAGCAACGACCTGACCCTGTTCCTGACTCGGCCATGGTCGCTGTTCTTCATTACCGTCGGCCTCTTTTCCGCTGTGTTCCCGTGGTATCAGAAGTTGCTCGGTACCAAGAAATGGACACTGGTGTTTATGCCGGTATTGTCTATCGCGGTATCACTGCCGTTGTTTATGATGAACGGCCTCGTCCGCCCAGGCATTGGCGGTGCGCTGCTTCTTTTGGGCTGCTACCAATTGTGGAAACGTAATCGTGGCGGATGGGAACTCTCGGGACCCATCGAACGTCAATACAAAGAATAAACGACCCGGTCGCCCATCGGGCGGCTGGCCAAGAAGGAGACTACCGGATCTATGACCGATCTATTGTTGGTAAAGTGGTTGCTCGCCTTTTCACCCATCGCGGTGGTGCTGATCCTGATGATCGGCTTCCATTGGGGGGGCGGGCGCGCCGGTGCAGCCGGCTGGTTTACGGCGCTGATCGTCGCGGTTTTGTTTTTCGGGGCCGATGCCCGGCTTTTGGCCTTCGCCCAGATGAAGGGCGTACTGCTGTCGCTCTATGTTCTTTACATCATTTGGATGGCGCTGGTTCTTTACAACGTGGTCGACGAGACCGGAGCTATCGAGGTCATCGGATCGGGAATTAAGCAGTTAACCGCCGACAAGCCTTTCCAGCTGCTTATTCTGGGCTGGGTGTTTGCTTCCTTCCTGCAGGGTGTGGCTGGTTTCGGCGTGCCCATCGCGGTGGTCGGGCCGTTGCTTCTGGGTATGGGATTCCCGCCGCTGGTGGCGGTGGCGGTTCCGGCCATCGGGCATTCGTGGTCGGTCACTTATGGCGACATGGCGTCTTCGTTCCAGGCGATGATCGCCGTTACGGGATTGAGCGGTGAGTATCTGGCCCACTGGGCGAGTGTCTTCCTGGGGGTCACCGTGTTCATGTGCGGCCTTGCCGTGGTTCATGTCTACGGCGGGTTCAAAGCCATTCGCCGCAGCCTTGTCGCAATCGTCATCATTGGTTCGGTGATGGCTGCCACCCAGTACGCCCTGGCCACCAATGGCCTGTGGACGCTGGCCGGGTTTGTTGCGGGCATGGTCGGCATCGTCGCCAGTATCCTGGTCTCGCGCCTGCCCATGTACCGCAATGTGGAAGGCGAAGGGGCGGCGGAACAACCTTCCGAAGGGCCAAAGATGAGCCTGACGTTTGCGTTGTCGGCCTACATCATTCTTATCGCCATTGTGGCCCCCGCCGAGATCATCGGGCCGCTTCACAAGTTCCTGGGCTCGGTCAAGCTGTCGCTCATGTTCCCCGAGATTTCGACCAGCCAGGGCTGGGTCAACGCTGCGGGCCTGGGCAAGAAGATCAGTGTTTTCGGCCACGCCGGCGCGCTGCTCCTCTACACCTCGGTGCTTAGCTATTTCGTCTATGCCTCGCGCGGATATTACAAGTCCGGCGCACTGGGCCGTATTTGGGCGAAAACGGTAAAGAGCGGCGTTTCGACCAGCATCGGCATCGTCTCCATGGTGTGTTTCGCCCTGATGATGAGCCAAAGCGGCATGACCAACCTGCTGGCCGAGGGCATCAGCACGGTGTTCGGCGAAGCCTATCCGCTGGTTGCCGGGGCCATTGGCACCTTGGGCGCCTTCATGACCGGCAGCAACACCAACTCCAACGTGGTGTTCGCCCAGTTGCAGATGAGCAC
>JABGRG010000053.1 GCA_018648445.1 Rhodospirillales bacterium
TTGGAAGCCTTCGTCAAATCATTGGGTGTTGCACTTGAAATTTGAATCCAGCTATTATTGACGACGACAAAAATAGCCTTGAGTTTTTCTTGGAATTATTTGCCGATCTAAAAATAGATGTCCGCGGATTTGGCTCCGCGGAAGATTTTCTCGACGCCTATACGCAAAGCCCTTTTGAATGTGTTGTGTCGGATGTTCGGATGCCGGGTATGAGCGGCATTGAACTACAGAAAAAACTTGCCCGTGATTATCCCACGTTGCCGGTCATTATTATCACCGGATTCGCCGACATTCGGCTGGCCGTCGATGCCGTGCGCAACGGCGCCTTCGATTTCATTGAAAAACCGGTCTCACACCTATTGTTGAGAAAACGGGTGTTCGATGCGTTTTCGACCAGCGCGTTCGATAAACTGATCAATCAAAAGGTTCGGCTCATCGACAACATGATGGGCAAGTTGACTCAACGGGAAGTGGTGGTTCTTCGCTACGTCTTAACCGGCGAAAAAAACAAGGCCATAGCCCACAAATTGGGCATTTCCGAAAAGACGGTCGAGGTGCACCGCAACAATATCAAGAACAAATTCCATGCCCGCTCTTTCGTCGAACTTGCAGCCCATATTTCGTTCTATCGAGGTGCCAAGATGGACAGGATGGAAGTTTTAGAACGCGTGGATTTGGAAAATGACGTCCTGACCGCCATTCGTGGATGCGAGCCGGACGATGAAAGTACGCATTGCTTTTCAAAAATAGACGAATTCATAAAATCAAAAAACCTGGTTGGCGACGAAATCGGCGTATACGAGAAAATTCAAGTTCTCATCGAACTTGAGAAAATCACTTCTGACTGTCCGTGGGCGGACGATAATTTCTGCCGTGCGCAGCTTATCCTTTCAAATATCATGGGGTGAACGCCCGGCGCTTAAGCGCCTTCAGGCCGCCGGTTTGATCCACACCGCCGTGTCGTGAAACGCGCACCCTCCGGCGGGGGCCACGGTGTCGGCACCGGTCAGCGCGTTGATACCCATCCCGTCAACAAACGCTTCGTTGGGCCAGACGCTTTCGACAACGACCATGCCGGGGCGAACCGCGTCGGTAATCCCGGCGTGCAATACGACCCGTCCCCGGCGGTTGCCCAGTTCAACGGGCACGCCGTCGCGCAAGCCCAATTGGTCCGCATCGGCGGGGTTGATTTGCGCGATGGGGCGTCCGCCCTCGCCCGCCTTCGAGCTTTCGGTTTCGCTGAAGGTGGAATTGAGGAAATTGCGCGCGGGACCGGCAACCAGCCGGAAAGGATGGGCGTCGGAAGCTTCTTCCAGCACTCGCATGTGGTCGGGCAGGCGCGGCAAATTGCGCGTATCCGAACCCACCGAAGCCCAATCGGCCCTGAAATGATACCGCCCGTCCGCTGTGGGGAAGCCGCCCGCGAACGGCGTCGCCGAAACCGGGGAGCCGCAATCGAACCACCGTTGCGCCAGCACCTCGTCGGCGTTTGGCATATTCGACGCCCGCAAGGTTCGGTCGATGATTTCCCACTCAGACAACTCAAACCCCTCGTGGGCCAACCCCAGCCGTTCCGCCAGAGCGCAAAGAACTTCGTGATTGGAACGGCTTTCGCCCCAGCGCGAAATCACCGAACGCGACACCTGAAGGTAGGTCTGGCCGTACGACGTATACATGTCGTCGTGCTCAAGGAAGGTGGTCGCCGGAAGCACGATGTCGGCGTAGCGGGCGGTCGAGGTCATGAATTGCTCGTGCACGCACAAAAACAGATCGTCCCGCAACAACCCTTCGCGAACCAACACGCTTTCGGGCGCCACCACCGCCGGATTGGTGTTCTGCACAATCATGGCCGTGACCGGCGGGCCGCCCTTTAGCGCATCCGCGTCACCGGTCAGAACACGGCCGATTTGGCACATGTCCATTGTGCGCGCGCTGGTCGGATGGTCCGCACCCCGGATAAGCGTGCGATCAAGGTGGGCAAAGGCATCGCCCGTGGCCAGCAAAGCGCCCGCTCCGGGCCGCGCCCACGCGCCGGAAACCGCAGGCAACGCCGAAATCGCATGAACCTTGGCCGCGCCGTTTCGCGACCGGCTAACCCCCACGCCTAAGCGAATAAAACTGCGTTCGGTCTTTCCGTAAAGGCGCGCCAAGGAAACGATATCCTCGGCCCGCAGTCCCGTAATTTCCGCTGCCCACGCCGGGGTCTTGTCTGCGAAATGCCGCTCGACCTCGTCATCGAAATCGCAATGGGCGGCCAGAAATTCGCGGTCCGCCAGGTTTTCGCTCAGCAGGACGTTGATCATGGCGCAGGCCAGAGCGTCATCGGTGCCGGGTTTGGGCGCGATGTGAAGGTCGGCCGCCTCCGCTGTGGGCGTGCGGTGGGGGTCGATAACCACCAGTTTGGCCCCGTGCTTTTTGCGGGCCTTGGCGATATGGCACATAACGTTTATCTGGGTGGCCACCGCGTTCATGCCCCAAAGCACGATCAACTCGGCCTCGGCCATGACCAGCGGGTCGGTGCCGATTACGGACCCCACGCCCGCTTTCCACCCGGCCTTGCCAATGGTCGAACAGATGGTCCCGCCCATGAGTGAGGTTCCCATGACGCGGCGGAACCGCTCCAGCCCGTCGCGCTGTACCAGTCCCATGGTTCCCGCATAGTTATAGGGCCAGATGCTTTGTGCGCCGTGCTCGGCGGCGGCCCTTTTGAAGGCGTCCGCCACCGTATCAAGGGCTTCGCTCCACGATACGGGTTCGAATTTCCCCTCACCCTTCGCGCCAACACGTTTCAGGGGCGTGGTCAGGCGGTCGGGATGGTGGGCGCGTTCGGCATAACGCGCTACCTTGGCGCAGACCACGCCGTCCGTATAGGGCATGTCCTTAGCCCCGCGAATTCGGCCAATGCGATCAGGGGCCTCTATCTCCACATTCAGCGCGCAAGCGCCCGGGCAGTCGTGGGGGCAAACGGAATGGCGGACGGACGCATCGAACGTGGTTGTCATCGTGAGAAACCTACCAGTACAATAATTTCAGCGTATGGTAACATAGGGCTAATTTTCTTGGTCAATTTTCGGACATGCTGTATACACTGTGATGATACTAAATCTCTTGTAAGGACTTGAGATCAAGCAGAATAAGCCGGTGGGGTAGGGGGAAATAAATGAACCAAGCGACAGCGGCCGTTGGCGGAAACCCGGACAGCGGGGCCTATAACGAAGAAGTCATCCGCAAATTCGTTATCGCTGCGACGTTCTGGGGAATTGTCGGTTTTTTGGTCGGCGTTCTCATTGCGCTGCAATTGGCCTATCCACAATTCGACCCCTCACTCGAATGGCTGACCTTCGGGCGCCTTCGACCCGTTCACACGTCCGGCGTGATTTTCGCCTTCGGCGGCAATATCCTGCTGGCCACGTCGTTCTATTCGGTGCAGCGCACCTGCCGGGCGACCCTTTTCGGCGGAAAAACGCTCGCCGACTTCGTATTCTGGGGCTATCAGTTTTTCATTGTCATGGCCGCCCTTGGTTATGTGCTGGGCGTCACCCAAGGCAAGGAATATGCCGAACCGGAATGGTATGTGGATTTGTGGCTGACCCTGGTCTGGGTGGCCTATCTGGTGATCTTCGCGGGCACGCTGTTTAAGCGCAAGGAACCGCATATTTATGTTTCAAACTGGTTCTATCTGTCTTTCATCCTGACGGTCGCGCTGCTGCACATCGTCAACAATCTGGCTTTGCCCGTTTCGGTTTTCGGGGCCAAAAGCTATGTCGTCTGGGCCGGTGTGCAGGACGCCATGACCCAGTGGTGGTACGGCCACAACGCTGTGGGCTTCTTCCTGACCGCCGGGTTCTTGGGCCTGATGTACTATTTCGTTCCCAAGCAGGCGGAACGGCCGGTTTATTCGTACCGGCTTTCCATCGTCCATTTCTGGGCGATTATCTTTCTATATATCTGGGCCGGACCGCATCATCTGCATTACACGGCGTTGCCCGACTGGGCGCAAACCCTGGGCATGACGTTCTCGGTCATGCTGTGGATGCCGTCGTGGGGCGGCATGATCAACGGCATCATGACGCTGTCGGGCGCCTGGCATAAGCTGCGCACCGATCCGGTGCTGCGCTTCATGGTGGTTTCGGTGGGTTTTTACGGCATGAGCACCTTCGAAGGCCCGATCATGTCGATCAAGGCGGTGAACTCGCTCAGCCATTACACCGACTGGACCATCGGCCACGTTCACTCGGGCACCCTTGGATGGGTCGCCTTTGTCAGTTTCGGCGCGCTGTATTTCCTGGTGCCGCGCCTGTGGAACGCCTCGCGGCTCTACAGCCTGCGCATGGTTTCCTACCACTTCTGGATCTGCACCATCGGCATCGTCGTCTACATCACGTCCATGTGGATATCGGGCATCATGCAGGGCCTGATGTGGCGCTCTTACGATAGTCTGGGCTTCTTGCAGTATTCGTTCATCGAAACGGTCGAAGCCATGCATCCCTTCTATGCGATCCGGGCCTTCGGCGGCATCCTGTTCCTGCTGGGTTCGTTGATCATGGTTTACAATCTGTGGAGGACCACCAAGGGTCATATTCGGGATGAAGCCCCCTATGTTGCGGCGCCCATGGTTGAGGGGGCGCGGTCATGAACTTTAAAATCCTCGAACGCAATGTCATCGTTCTGATCGTCGCCATCCTGATCACGGTGTCCATCGGCGGACTGGTGCAGTTGATCCCGCTGTACACCATGGAAGTGACCATCGAGAAGGTCGAGGGCATGCGCCCCTACACGCCGCTGGAACTGGCGGGCCGCAATATTTATGTGCGTGAGGGATGCTACCTGTGCCATAGCCAGCAGGTACGGCCCTTCCGCGACGAGGTCGAACGTTACGGCCACTACAGTCTGGCCGCCGAAAGCATGTACGACCATCCGTTCCAATGGGGATCGAAGCGCACCGGCCCCGACCTGTCACGGGTCGGCGGCAAGTATTCCAACGAATGGCACGTCGGGCATTTGGTGGGTCCGCGCGATCTGGTTCCCGAAACGGTCATGCCCGCCTACCCGTTCATGCTCGAGCGTGACCTCGATTTCGGCGATATCGCTCTGCACATGGATACATTGCGCGCCGTCGGTGTGCCCTATACGGCGGAACAGATCACCCATGCCTTCGAAGACGTAAAAAACCAGGCCAACGGCGAAGAGTTCGACCCGGACGCGCTTCTGGAACGTTACGCCAAGGTCCCCATCGGGGACTTCGACGGCGATCCCGAACGCATCACCGAGATGGACGCCCTGGTGGCCTATCTGCAAATGCTGGGCACGCTGGTCGATTTCACGGCCTTCAAACCCGAATTGTCGCACAGGTAGGGGGTGGATCGATGGATTTATCCGGTTTCTGGGAAGCCCTGCGGCCCATGTGGCTGGTGTGGCTGGTGATCCTGTTCGGCGGAGTCGTCTTTTGGGCCTTCCGGCCGAAAAACAAACAGCGGTTCAAGGAAGATGCGATGATTCCCTTTAAGAACGACAACGGCGGGGGCTGAACCATGGCGGAACGCGAAATAGATCCCGTCACGGGAATCGAGACCACCGGTCACGAGTGGGACGGCATTAAGGAACTGAACACACCGCTGCCCAAGTGGTGGCTCTATTCATTCTACGCCACAATCGTCTGGGCCATCGGGTACTTCGTTCTGTATCCGGCGTGGCCGAGCCTTTCGGGCTACACCGAAGGCATGTTGGGCTATTCGTCACGGGCCGAACTGGCCGCCACCATGGATCAGGTCAAGCAAAGCCGCGTCGGCTGGCTGACCAAATTCGAAGAAAAATCGGTGGACGAAATCGCCGAGGATCAGGAACTTTTGCAATATGCCATGGCCGGCGGACGGGCAATTTTCGGCGAGAACTGTGCGCCCTGTCACGGAGCGGGCGGCGCGGGCGCGCCGGGTTATCCGGTGCTGGCCGACGACGACTGGATTTGGGGCGGAACGCCCGAAGAAATCTATACCTCGGTCCAGTACGGCATCCGCTCGGCTCACGAAGACACCCGCGAAGCCATGATGCTGGCCTTCGGCGCCGACGAAATTCTGGAAGCGCCGCAAATCAAGTCGGTGGCCAATCATGTCATGTCGCTGGCCGGCGCGGGCCAGTCCACCGCGGAAGGCGCGCTGATTTTCGAAGAACAATGCTCGGCGTGTCACGGGGAAGACGGCAAGGGATTGCGCGAAATGGGCGGGCCCAACCTGACCGACGGCATCTGGCTGTACGGTGAGGGCGTCGAGGCGCTCACGGCCCAGATCGCAGCGCCGAAACACGGCGTCATGCCCGCCTGGGTCGATCGCATTGATGACGTCTCGATCAAACAGGTCTCCATATACGTCCATTCGCTTGGCGGCGGAGAAAAATGAACGAAAGCAGCGCGCCCGCCGGTCGGCCGCAACCGCTTTTTGCGTCCCATGAATGGGTCTATTCGCGCAAGGTCAAGGGAACCTTCCGAACCCTGAAGTGGACCCTGCTTTGGTTGTTGCTGGGCTTTTACTACGTTGCCCCCTGGTTTCGCTGGGAGCGTGGCGAAGGCGCGCCCGATCAGGCGTTCCTCATCGACATGGCCTCGCGCCGGGCCTATTTCCTGTGGATCGAGATATGGCCCCAGGAAGTCTATTATCTGGTCGGATTGCTGATTATCGGCGCCATCGGATTGTTTTTCGTCACCGCCCTGGCGGGGCGCGTCTGGTGCGGTTTCTTTTGCCCGCAAACCGTCTGGACCGACCTTTTTTTGTGGGCCGAAACCCTGATTGAGGGCGACCGCAACGCCCGCATGCGCATCGACCGCGCACCCCTGTCGCTGGATAAGGCGTTTCGCAAGGTCGCCAAGCACGGGGTTTGGCTGTTCATATCCGCGGCCACGGGCGGGGCCTGGATTTTGTACTTCGGCGATGCCTACGAGGTGCTGCCCGAAGTCTTCACGGGCCGGGCGTCCCCCACGGTTTATTTCCTCATCGGATTGTTCACGACGACCACCTATCTGCTGGCCGGTTGGGCGCGCGAACAGGTGTGCATCTATATGTGCCCGTGGCCGCGTTTTCAGGCCGCCATGTTCGACGAGGATTCGCTGATCGTCACCTATGAAGCGTGGCGGGGTGAACCGCGCGGCAAGGCAAAAACGGGGCAGTCTTTTGAAGGACGGGGCGATTGCGTGGATTGCACCCTGTGCCACCAGGTCTGTCCCACCGGCGTCGATATCCGCAAAGGCCAGCAACTGGCCTGTATCGGCTGCGCGCTGTGCATCGACGCCTGCGCCGGGGTCATGGATCGCGTCGGTCTGCCGCGCGGCCTGATTACCTACGATTCCATCGCCAACCAGATCGCCCGCCAAAAAGGCGAGCCTTCGACATTGCGCCCGGTGCGGCCGCGAACCATCGCCTATGTGGCGATCCTTGCGCTGGTCGTGGCCGTCATGACGTTCAGCATGGCGACCCGCAGCCGCGTCGAGATCAACGTTCTGAAGGACCGCGCGCCCCTGTTCGTGCGCCTGACCGACGGCAGCATCCGCAATTCCTATACTTACAAGGTTCTCAACATGGAGCGGCAGGCGAAAACCTTCGAGCTCAGCATCGACGGGATCGAGAACGCCCAACTTCGCGTGATCGGCTTTGAGGATGAGTGGACGGATTTAGCCAAATTGCCGGTAAAGCCGGATGCCGTCGGCAGTTTCCGGGTGCTGGTGCGGGCCGACCGCGCAAGGCTGGACGGCAAATCCAGCGACCTGACCCTTGTTCTGGAAGACAAAAGCAACGGGGCCGTTCACGAATACGATGCCGCTTTTTCCGGGCCCGCACGGTGAGCGCGATGGCACAAAACAAGCGCGCCGACGGTTGGTGGTATCCGTGGATTTTCGTCGGCGGAATGGTTCTGGTCGCCCTGGTCAACGGCGTCATGATTTTCATCGCGCTGGATAGCTGGACCGGTTTGGAAACCGAAAGCCACTATCGCAAAGGCCTCGATTACAACGAAAACCTTGCCGCCGCCGAAACACAGGCACTCCGGGGATGGCGCTTAGATTTGGACTGGAAGGTCGCCTCGGTTTCGGGCGACACCCGGACCATTGAAATGCGCGCGCAGTTTGCCGAGCGCAACGGTCAGGCGCTGAACGACCTTTCCGTCACCGCCCTGATCGTGCGGCCGACCCATGAGGGCTACGATTTCGAAGTTCCCCTGCAAGCGATGGGAGACGGCACGTATTCAGCCACGGCCAACCTGCCACTGGCAGGGCAATGGAACGTACGCATTCATGCCTTGCGCGGCGACGAGGCGTTTCAGGAAGTTCGCCGGTTGCAGGTCAGATAATGGCGGCGTGCCTGCATTGCGGGCTTGTCGCACCCGAAGGGGAAGATTTCTGCTGTCCCGGATGCGAGGCCGCCTTTGCTCTTGTTAAGGGCCTCGGTCTGGAACGTTACTATGCGCGCCGCAAGATCGACCCCCACGTCCGCCCCATGAAACCCGACGCCGAAGGCGCGCCGCTGGATTTCGCGGCTCACGCCAAAACCGACGGCGCCGGCATCAACACCCTTCATCTGATGGTCGAGGGACTACACTGCGCGGCCTGTGTGTGGCTGATCGAGACCGTTCTATCGCGCCAGGCAGGCGTGACGTGGGCGCGCCTGAACATGACGACCCGCCGTCTGGTTCTGAAATGGCAGGGAGAGGCCCAACTGGCCGAAGCCCTGCTGGCCACCATCGCGGCGCTGGGTTACCGCGCGGTTCCCTACGATCCGGCATTGCTGGACGCCGAAAGCCGCGGCCGCGAACGCGAACTTCTGCGCGCCCTTGCCGTGGCCGGGTTCGCCGCCGGAAACGTCATGCTGCTGTCGGTGGCCGTTTGGGCGGGACACTATCAGGGAATGGGATCGGCGACCCGCGACCTGCTGCACTGGCTGTCGGCGCTCATCGCCCTTCCGGCCATTGTTTATGCGGGCGTTCCCTTCTTTCGCTCGGCCCTGAGCGCACTGGCAGCCGCCCGGGTCAATATGGACGTACCCATTTCCATCGCTGTCGTGCTGGCCGGTGGCATGAGCCTGCTGGACACCATGCAAGGGCGCGAGCACGCCTATTTCGATTCGGCCGTCACCCTGCTGTTTTTCCTGCTAATCGGACGCTATCTGGATCAAAGGGCGCGCAGCAAGGCGCGCGGTTCGGCGGAACATCTGCTGGCCCTTCGCGCCACCGCTCTTACCGTCATCGACCCATCGGGCGCACACCGTCTGTTGCCGCCCACGCAAGTCACGCCGGGCATGAAGGTCTTCGCAAGTCCGGGCGAGCGCATTGCCGTGGACGGAACCGTCGTGTCGGGCCACAGCGACGTTGACGCCGGGCTTATCAATGGCGAATCCGCCCCGCTGGCGGTGGCTCCCGGAGCCCGGGTTTTCGCAGGGACCCTCAACTTGTCTGCGCCCATTGTCATCGACGTAACGGCGGTCGGTGAGGACACCTTGCTGGCCGAAATCGTGCGCCTTGTGGAAACCGCCGAACAGGGCCGGGCGCGCTATGTAGCGCTGGCCGACCGGGTGGCCCGCTGGTATGCGCCGGTGGTCCACACTCTGGCTCTGGCAACGTTTCTGGGATGGATGCTGGTTGGCGATGCGCCGTGGCGCGACGCCATTTTGTACGCCATCGCCGTTCTGGTGGTGACCTGCCCGTGCGCCCTTGGACTGGCGGTTCCGGTGGTACAGGTGGTCACGTCTGGAAGGCTGCTGCGCCGGGGAATTCTGGTCAAGTCCGGGACCGCGCTGGAACGTCTGGCCGAAGCGGACACTGTTGTATTCGACAAAACCGGAACCCTTACCACGGGCAAACTTGAACTGGTTGGCACACCCGCCCCTCGGCCCGACGATCTGGCATTAGCCGCATCCCTGGCCGCTGCCAGCACCCACCCGCTGGCCCGCGCGCTGGTCCGCGCCGCGCCCGAAGCTGCCGTTCATTCCGGGGTTCGGGAAGTTCCCGGCCAAGGGCTTGAAGCAGGCAGCATTCGTCTGGGAAACCGCGAATGGTGCGGCGTTGCCGATACCGACGAGGACGAAGGCCCCGAAATTTGGCTTTCACGCCCCGGCAAGCTTCCCGTTCGGTTTGGCTTTTCAGATACCCTGCGCGCCGACGCCGACACCGTGGTCGGTTCCCTGAAGGAATGCGGGTTTGATGTCGAACTTCTTTCCGGCGACCGGACGGGTGCCGTGCGGATCATGGCCCACAAGGCCGGGATCGAGAACTGGCTCGCCCAGCGCACGCCCGCGCAAAAAGCCGAACGGCTGGCCCTACTCGCGGCAAGCGGCAAAAAGGTGGTGATGATCGGCGACGGCATGAACGACGCGCCGGCTCTTGCGGCGGCCCACGTCTCGCTGTCACCGTCGTCGGCGGCCGACGTCAGCCAGAACGCCGCCGACATGGTGTTTCAGGGTGATGCGCTGGCACCAGTGGCCGAGGCCGTAGGCATGGCGCGGCGTGCAAAATTGATAATTCATCAGAACTTCGCGCTGGCCTTCACCTATAATGTGCTGAGCGTTCCCCTGGCCATGGCCGGGATGGTAACGCCGTTGATCGCGGCGATCGCCATGTCGGCATCGTCGCTGGTGGTGATTCTCAACGCCCTGCGGCTGAATCGCGGACCCGCGCTATGAACACGCTTTTGTTGCTCATTCCCGTTTCGCTGATCGTCGGCCTGGTGGCTCTGGGCGCGTTCATGTGGGCCATGCGAAGCGGCCAGTTCGATGATTTGGACGGGGCCGCCAATCGAATATTGTTCGATGACGACGAAACCCCGGAGCAAGAAGATTAGTCGCATGGAAGAACTCTCCATATTCCTCGAGTTCCTGACCTCGGGGGTCGATCAGTGCCGTAACGTTATCGAAAACCGGGGCGATCTTATGAGCAGCCTTTTTATCGCCGGGCTGGTCGGCGGCGGCGGCCACTGCATCGCCATGTGCGGCCCGTTTGTGCTGGCCCAGTCGGTCGCGCGTCTGGAAGCCCGCCCGGCAGCGGAGATGAGGGAATTCCACCGATTAAGCGGAGCGGCGCTGGCCCCCTATCACCTGGGACGCCTGACCACGTACATGGGATTGGGCGCACTGGCCGGGCTGGTCGCGGGCGAAGCAATGGCGGCTGTGGAAATGCGCTGGCTTTCCGCCGTCTTGCTGGGTTTCGCCGCGGTTTTGTTTCTGGGATACGGGATTGGCAAATTTTCCATCCGCCTGCCCTGGTCGTCGGGAACGGGGTGGCTGTCTCGAGGTATGGGGCGTATCGCCAAACCGCTTTTCGACCGCCCCACCGGTCTGCGCGGTTACGCTTTGGGGATAACGCTGGGCTTTCTTCCGTGCGGCCTTCTTTACGGCGCATTGGCCGCCGCCGGGGCCAGCGGCGGCGTTCTGGCCGGAGCCCTTGTCATGGGCGCGTTCGCCCTGGGAACGGTGCCGTCATTATTGGCCGTTGGGCTGGCCGGGCATATCGTGGGGGGGAAATGGCAGGGCTTCGTAACGCGCATCACGCCTGTATTGATGTTCGTCAACGCGCTAATCTTGCTATTGATGGCCGTTCATAGCGTTGCCTGACAAAAAGAGTAGATGGGAGGCATTTCCATGAAAAACCGTTTGGGCCTTGTGTTTTCGGTCCTTGTCATTCTCGTGGTGGGTGGGCTGGCCGGACGTCATTACTGGACCATGCTGATCGGCGCGGAGCACAACGTGGCCTCCATCGGCGGCCCGTTCACGCTGATCGATCAGAATGAAAAGACGGTCACCAACGCCGATTTCGAAGGCAAGCTGTTGCTCGTTTATTTCGGCTATACCTATTGCCCCGATGTCTGCCCGACGGCCCTGACCGGCATTGCCGAAGCCCTCGATATTCTTGCCGACGGGGCGGACGAGATCACTCCGATCTTCATCACCGTGGACCCCGAACGCGACACCCCGGAAGCCATGGCCGATTATGTATCGGTGTTTCACCCGCGCCTTGTGGGGCTTAGCGGATCGGTGGATCAGATGACGGCGGCGACCCGCGCCTATCGGGTGTTTTTCGCCAAGGTTCCAGAGGAGGACGGCGGCCCCGAGGATTATTTAATGGATCACAGCGCCTATACATACCTGATGGACCGGAAGGGAAAGTTTCTTTTGCATTTCCCCCATGGCGCCGATCCGGCCCGCATGGCGCAGGATATTGCGCAGCACCTGTAAATTCGAAGGCGTCGAAAAATACCGCGAAATTCCTGTACGCGACTTGAATGCGGGAGATGGAATCAACATTCTTCCTATGGTGTTAAGGTTTTTTGAGGTGCGGTCTTGCACACAGCACCATCAGAAATTATCCTGATCAATGCCTTACGGCCTTTGGGGGGTCCGGGTTTGCCGTTTGATCGCGGCTTTTTTGAAACGAATGGTAACTGAAATCGACATGACTGAATCAGAATCAGTCGTTTGTGTCGTCGATGACGATCCTGCGGTGCGCGACTCGCTGAGTTGGCTTTTGTCGTCGGTCGATCTCGAGGTCGCGACCTTTGCTTCGGCACAGGAATTCATCGACGCCTATGATCCCGATCAGCAGGGATGCGTGTTGGTTGACGTCCGCATGCCCGGCATGAGCGGTCTAGAGCTGCAGGAAGAACTCAGCGCGCGGGACACCAATCTGCCGGTCATCGTTATTACCGGACACAGCGACGTTCAGATGGCCGTTCGCGCGATGAAAGCCGGGGCCTTCGATTTTATTGAAAAGCCGTTTAACGACCAGGCCCTGCTGGATCTGGTTCAAAAGGCGATCGAGGAAAACAGGTCGACCATCCAGGTTCAGTCACAGCAGAACGAAATCCGGAACCGGTTCAGTTCGCTGTCGCCACGCGAACAAGAGGTGCTGAGCCAGATCGTCGCGGGCGAGCCTAATAAGCGGATTGCCTTCAACCTCGGGCTCAGCGAAAAAACGGTCGAAGCGCACCGCGCCAAGGTCATGGAAAAAACCCGTGCCAGTTCCCTCGCGGAACTCATTAAAATGGCTACCATTCTTGCGGCCGGTAAGGGTAATCCCTGAGGATTTAGTGGGTAATCCCCTATTCCCGAGAATTGTCAAAAGAGTAGAATTTGTGCCTGAGGGGAAACCGGAGGTGCACCCGTTTTTTGCACCTGACGGCTCAAAATGCTGATTGGAAAAGCAGGTTTAGATGTCGGATCGCGATCCGGTCGTGTACGTTGTTGATGACGACAACGCCGTTCGCCATTCTCTTGAATGGTTGTTGGGCGACGGCGATTTCGACGTGGTATCGTTTTCGTCGGCCAACGAGTTTCTGGAAAAGATGGATCCGACGCAACCGGGATGTCTGGTGGTGGACGTTCGCATGCCGGGAATGAGCGGTCTGGAACTGCAAAGAGAACTCAAGGCCCGCGCCATAGACCTCCCAGTCATCATTATCACCGGTCATAGCGACCAGAATATGGCCCGGCGCGCCTTGTCCGCTGGTGCGATGGATTTCCTGGAAAAGCCGCTCGACGACACGATGTTGCTCACACTGGTTCGCAAGGCGCTGGGAAAAGGCTCCCCCGAAGACGCCCCGTCATCCTAAAGAATTTTCGTTACGATTTCGAACTGACCCCGCGAATGGGCGCGCCTTTTCGACGCTAAGCGGGAACGTCCTGCGCCACCCCTGACACGATCCCGCCCCAATCGCGAAGAAACACCGACCCTTTGATGGTTCGCTGAAGAAGAACGTTGCGCCGGTCGGCCTCGTCGGCCTTGCGGCGAACCATCTCGAGCTCGCTCAATCGGTCCAAGGCCCGCGTGATCGCAGGTTTCGACACATTCAAAAGGGTCGCCAGGCCGCGAACGGTATGGGGCGGCGTGGTCAGATAAACGGTCAGGAGAACGGCCATCTGACGCGCCGAAAGATCGGGTGTTTCACGCTGGACGCCGGCCAGAACGGCAAGCCGCCAAAGGTGGAGCGCCTGCATATCCGTTATAGGTACTGCCATTTCGCCACTTCGCCTGTATCGTTTCGGTTCCGTAATTTTTACACTCGAAGGGTTAATCACGGGTTAAAGCGGCGACAACAAAAGATGCCTCTATCCGAATTTGGAACAGATCATGGCATAGGCGGCGCGAAGTCCCATGGCCTCGCCCCCTTCGGGACGCCCCGGTTTACCCTCTAGGTTTCACGCCATCAGATCGAAGTGTGCCCAGGGGATGTCGGGTTCGACAAACGCCTCAAGGAACAGCGCGGCGGTAATGGCACCGGCAAACGGCGCGTCGGGGCAATTGTTGAGATCGGCGATTTTGCTCTCGGTCAACTTCCGATAGGGCGCGAAAAGCGGCAGCCGCCACAGGGGGTCCCGGGTCGCGTCGCCGTGGCGCAAAAGGTCTTCCGCAAAATCGTTTTGGTTACAGAACAATGCCGGAAGGGACGGCCCGAGGGCGACCCGCGCCGCGCCGGTCAGGGTGGCGAAGTCGATCACGAAGCGCGGCTTTTGCGAGACCGCTTCCGTTAGGGCGTCGGCCAAAATCAAGCGTCCCTCGGCGTCCGTATTACTGATTTCGACGCTGAGCCCCTTGCGCGTTGAAATGACGTCCTGGGGCCGCAGGGCCTCGCCCGACACGCTGTTTTCCACGGCCGGGATCAACAGGCGCAAGCGTATCGGCAATTGGGCGTCCATAACGGCTGCGGCCAAACCCAGCGTGTGCGCCGCCCCGCCCATGTCCTTCTTCATGAGCTTCATGGCCGCCGCCGGTTTGATATCCAGCCCGCCCGTATCAAAACAAACACCCTTGCCGACCAGGGTGATGAGCGGCGCATCCGCCTCGCCCCAGACAAGGTCGATAAGCCGGGGTTCGCGCGGGCTGCCCTTGCCGACGGCGTGAATGGCCGGGTATCCGCTTTTCAGCAGATCGTCACCGACGATCTGCTTGATCTCGGCACCATATCGTTTCGCTACCGTTCCGACCGCGTTGTACAGGTCTTCCGGCCCCATTTCATTGGCTGGCGTGTTGATCAGATCCCGGGTCAGGAAAATGGCCTCGGCCAGACGCCCGATCCGACCGCGATCGCAGGGCTCGGGCCAAACCAGTTGCGCGGAACCCGGCCCTTCGTCACGCCGGTAGCGGGTGAACCGGTAATTGCCCAACGCCCACCCCAGCGCCACCAGTTCCATGTCCTTTCCGGCCAGCGGCGAACTTGTTGCGATATCAAAACGATAAATATTTTGCGGAAGCGACGCGCGGATACCCGCCCAGCTCCATAAAGGCTGGTCGGGATCATATCCACAAAGGACGCACGCCGGGTTTCCCGCCTCATCCGGGATCAGACAGTGGGTGGCGGGTTTTCCCTCGAAGCCCGAAGCCGCGACCCAGGTCGCCACCGTCGCCGATTGTGCCGATTGCCATGGGCCGAAATCCTTTTGGGTAAGGACGATCACGGGTATCGCGTTTGCCGCAGTGTCTTCGACGAACCAATCGGTCATTTTTTTCTCCCTTTGTTACGCCACTGGACATAAATCAATTACCGCTCCGCGACAATCGAGTATAAGCGGGAAAAGAGGTTCGCATGGGGGGGGTTATGGCGAAAATCGAGCTTGTCATCGGCAATAAAAACTATTCGTCGTGGAGCCTGCGCGGATGGCTGGCGCTGCGCATGACAGGCACGGCGTTCGAGGAAATATTGATTCCCCTTGACCGCCCCGAGACCCGCGACGCGCTTCTGGCCCATTCCCCCACCGGTCTGGTTCCCATACTGAAATGTGGCAACGAGGTGATCTGGGATTCCCTGGCCATCGCAGAATGGTCGGCGGAACGCTTCCCCGAGGCCGGATTGTGGCCAGAAGACCGTTCGGCCCGCGCCCTGGCCCGTTCGGCCTGTGCCGAAATGCACTCGGGTTTTTCCGCTCTTCGGGGCGAACTTCCGATGCATATTCGGCGCGAGGATCCGGACCGCACCTACGGCACGGACACGCAAAATGACATCAAGCGGATTTGTGAGCTTTGGACATTCTGCCGTGAGCGGTTCGGCCACGGCGGGCAATTTCTTTTTGGCACGGCCTCGGTCGCGGACGCGTTTTTCGCACCCGTGGTCAGCCGCTTTCGAACGTACGGGGTCCAATTAGAAGGCCCCTGCGAGGATTACGCGCAAACAAATTGGGAGTGGCCGTTGTTTCAGGAGTGGATCGCAGCGGCCCGCGAGGAAACATTTATCGTCGGAAGATATGAGGAAACGTCGACATGAAAAAATTTATCCTTATTGCACTTGTCTCCATGCTGACCGGTATTGCCGGACCTTCGGCGGCGGCCGAATTCAAGTCGGGCGATATTGTGATTGCCAATCCGTGGGCCCGGGCGTCGGCCTCGAAAATGATGAAAGCCGGCGCGGCCTTCATGGCGTTGACCAATAATGGCGCGCAGGCCGACCGCATCATCGAAGCGCAATCCACCATCGCCAAAAAGACCGAACTGCATACCCACCTGATGGAAAAAGGCGTCATGAAAATGCGCCAGGTCGAGGCCATTGATGTGCCCGCCGGAAAGACGGTGGCGCTGAAACCGGGCGGTCTTCATGTCATGTTCATGGGCCTGAAAGGGCCGCTGAAAGTGGGCGCGAGCTTTTCATTGACGCTGGTATTCGAAAAAGCCGGGAAAATCAAAATCGAGGTGCCGATTATGAAACCCGGTGCCAAGAGTCACATGAAGTAGGGCTAATCCACCACAAACAGGGAAACTTTTTCGGATTTCCCCCGAATCTCGGCCTCCCCGATGCGGCGCAGGCTGATCGCGCTTACGCGTTCAGCCGTCGCGCCTGAAACCAGCGTCGGGGTCCCGTATTCCTTGTTCAGCTGTTCAAGACGGGCCGCCAGATTGACGGCGTCGCCGTGGACCGTATAGCTCAACCGCCCTCCGGCGCCGACGCTTCCGGCCACCACATCACCCGTGTTGATGCCGACGCGACAGGTTAAGGTTTGTCCAGCGAAGGTGCGTCCTTTCACGGCGTCATGCATTTCGACGGACGCCCGAACGGCGTTTTCGGCGTGGTCTGGATCGGCAAGCGGAACATTGAAAATGGCCAGAACCGCGTCGCCCTGAAACTGGGTAATAACCCCGCCGTGGCTTTCAATGACTTCAACGACGGTGGAGAAAAAGCTGTTGAGGACATCGACGATTTCCTGGGGCTGAAGGCGTTCCGACATGGTCGTAAATCCGGCCAGATCGGCAAACAGAACCGTGGCGAGGGCCGATTGCGGCACCGATGTCCCATGATCCTCGACAATCGCCGTGGCCACCGCGTGGGGTACATAGGTTCCAAACAAATCGCGGATCATGTCGCGTTCGCGCAGGCCCTCGACCATGCCGTTGAACGTTTCGGTGGCGGCGCTCAACTCGCGCAATATGGTGGGTTGGAACGGCGGCAAGTCGTCCAACTGTCCTTCCCGAACCTTCGCTGCCACGCCAACCATTTGGCGGATCGGCCGTGTCGTCGCCCGCGCCAGCCATATGGCGCACAGAATGGCAATGCATAGAACCGCAACACCGGCAGCGCCCGAATAAATCAGATGCAAAATATCGCCGCGCGCGATTTCCGGACCGAAATGCGCGCCGATGGTCCAGGGCCTGTTTCCGTACCGGCTGATTTCACGGAAAACGAAAATGCGGCGTTCATCATCGACCCAAACCCCTCGCGCCTGCGATTTTTCCAGCGCGCCCATGAAACTCAGCTTGAATTCATCGGGACTCCAGATCGCCGGAAGATAAGGATCGCCCACCGCGTTCAACAGTGGCAGGGGACTGCCGTCGGCGGTGAACGGCACGGCTTGCTTGCCGCCTCCCCCTCGCGCCGCCCCTTTTTTCTTGGGTTTGACCAAAAAAGGATGGCCCAAAACCCGTGTGCCGCCAAAAAGAATGAACGGAGTTACGCCCGTTCCTTGGGCCGTCGCCTGCAATCGGATGGAAACATCCGAGATGGTTACGCCCTGCCCCAGCACCCCCACATATTCGCCGCCACGGCGCAAGGGCGTGATTAGAGTAAGGACTATCTCGCCGCCGCCCCCGCCAAGCATGGGGTCGTTCCAGAGCGGGCGATCAAGGGTTTCACCGAGCGCGCTGAATTTGGCGATTGCCGGATGATCCGGCAGCGCCTCGGCCTGCACGTCTCCCCCACGAACCCGGTAAAAGCGTGTGCGCCCATCCCGGAGGATAAGCGCCATTCCGCCATGAAACTTCTTTCCGGCCAGCATTCCAGAAGCCAGGGGATCGAAACTGGCAAAATCGCCGGGATCGACGTTGCCCGCTTCCACCTGCGCGGAAATCCAATCGGCGCGCCGCATCATGGGATCGAGATCGGTGCCGATTTCACCCACAAGTTCATCAAGAACGGTTTCGGCGCGCAAACGAAGGAGGGTTCGCGTTTTATCCGTGGCGTCGGAAAACCCCAGAAAAAGCGCCAAACCCACCGCCGCCACGATAATCGTGCCGAAACTGAGGGCCAGAACGCTTGCGATGGGCGCGGTGAAATGCCGATACGGTTCCATTGCGCCTCTCAGGTTTTCGGGCGGCTGTGAACGTGGGCGGCGCGGGTGTCATCGCCATCCCCGTGGGCGTGGCCGTCCAGACTAACGTCCGCCGGAACGATATGCAGGTTGCCGTGGCGCACGCCGCGCTGGGCGATGACGGCGTTGGAGAAATTGCGCACGTCCTCGGTCGGTCCGCGCAAGATCATGGCCTCCAGACAGGTATCGTGATCCAGATGAACGTGAAGGGTCGACAGGCTGAGATCATGGTGATCGTGCTGGCTTTGGGTCAACCGCCGTGACAGCTCACGTTCCTGGTGATCGAAAATGTAGGTCAGGCAGCCGATACAATGGGTGGCGACGCCGCTCTCCAGCCGTTCGCCCTCCAGTTTCTCGCGAACCACGTCGCGGAAAGCCTCGGACCGGTTCAGATATCCCTTGCGGGCCATGAATTCGTCGAACTGAACAAGCAGTTCATCATCCAGCGTTATGGTGATTCGTTCCATTTGCGCGGTCTCTCCGGTTTTCGTTCACAGCCCACATTGTAGAAAGAAAACCGTTGTAGGGGAAACGTGCCTTGACGCGTATGATGTTTTTATGATTTGTAATACCCGCCTTATGATTTGTAATACCCGCCCGGCAAAAGGAGGCTCCGATAGCACATATTCCCGACGGCGTGGTGGCTGCACCCGTCCTTGTAACCGGCGCAGTGTTGACGGTGGCAATGGTCGGCTTTGCCCTGCGCAAACTCGACAACGACCGCCTGCCCCAAACCGCCCTGCTGTCTGCGGTATTTTTCGTCTCGTCCTTGTTTTCGGTCCCGCTCGGTCCCAGCAGCGTACATCTGACGCTGAACGGCCTCATGGGGTTGGTTCTGGGATGGGCAGCCGCGCCCGCGTTCCTTGTCGCGCTTCTTTTGCAGGCGGTCTTTTTCGGGTTTGGCGGACTGGTCGTGCTGGGCGTCAACACCATCAACCTCGCTATCCCGGCCTTGGTCTGCGCCTTTGTGTTCGGCCCCTTCCTTCGCCGCGCGAAATCACCGCGCCAATGCATAATCCTAGGGTCAGGCGCAGGTGCTCTTGGCGTTGCCTTGAGCGGTCTATTGATTTGCTTGACCCTCGCCTTTAGCGGCCGCGAATTCCTACCCGCGGCGAAAATCGTCGTCGCCACCTTCCTGCCGTTGATGCTGATCGAAGCTGCGGTGACAGCCGCGACCGTGGGATTCCTCAAACGCGTTGCACCCGAAATCATAACCCCAACAGGACTTTCAAATGCTTAGATTTCTTGCCATCGTTCTCGCGATCACTCTTGGATGGGCGCCTTCGGCCAGCGCCCACAAACTCTCGCTCTTCGCCATGGCGGAAGGCACCGAAATTGTCGGCAAGGTCGCTTTCGCGGGCGGCGCGCCGGCAACCGGCGCAAAGGTCCGTATCGAAGGGCCCGACGGAACCGTTTTGCATACCGTTGCAGTGGATGCCGAGGGAACCTTCCGCTTTCAGGTGACACAACGCATGGATCACGTCGTCGTTGCGGATACGGGCGACGGCCACGCCGAGCGAGCCGAGGTTCATTGGGAGAATTTCCCCGACAGCCTGCCCATGGCGAAAGGCAGAATAGCCATCGAAGGGGACGGCGATCATGCGCATGAGCACGCTCATACCGATGATCAGACGGCCCAGCACCAGGGAACAACCGACCAAATCGAAAAAGCCATTGCCCGCCAGATTGGCCCGTTGCGCATGGAATTGGCAGCCTATCAGGACGAAATCCGGTTTCGCGACGTCATCGGCGGAGTTGGATACATTGTCGGAATCGCAGGTCTACTGGCTTGGTTTCATACACGCCGGAAGCGGATGGCCGCGTGAACTACGTTCCCGTCTTCAATGTGGACGGACGGATCACCGCCGAAGGCCTGATCCAGCGCCGTGACCCGCGATTGCGCATCGCGCTGGCCGCGCTGTTCGCCCTGAGTTGCGTCTCGTTGCAGTCACTGGACCGGCTGGGGATCATGCTGGGGCTGGCACTCGCTCTGGCACTGGCCGCCCGCCTGCCCCTGGGTCCGACAATTCGCCGCATGGCGGCGATGGAAGCGTTCATGGCTGTTGTTCTGCTGACCCTGCCCTTCAGCATCGTCGGATCAGAGGTGTTTCGCCTTGGTCCCTTCGTCGCCACCTGGCAGGGATTGGGCCGCGCCGCCGAGATCATCCTCAAGGCCAACGCGGTGGTGCTGGGGGTGTTCGCGCTGATCGGCACCCTTGAAGCGGTGACGTTGGGCCATGCGCTGGCCGCACTGGGATTGCCGCGAAAGCTGGTGCATCTGTTGCTGCTGACCGTGCGCTATGTCAGCGTGCTGCGCGATCAGTATGTGCAGCTTCGTGACGCTATGCGGGTGCGCGCTTTTCGGGCGCGCGCCTCGGTGCACGGGCTGGGCAGTCTGGGCTGGCTGGTGGGGATGCTGATGGTGCGCAGCAATGAACGGGCAAGCCGTATTCAGGCCGCCATGAAGTGCCGGGGGTTCAAGGGCGAGTTTCATGTTCTGCACGAAATGCACGCCGGTCCCGCCGACTGGCTGAGCGCCATCGTTTTTGTCTTTGTCCTGGGTTGGATAGTCTTATGAGCGAACCATTGTTCCACCTTCACGGCGTTTCGTTCGCTTATGGCGACCGGCAGGTTTTGTCAGGGCTAGATTTCACGCTGGAGCCCGGCGAAAGGGTGGCCCTGCTGGGCGGCAACGGGGTCGGCAAGTCGACACTGCTGCATCTGCTGGTCGGCTTGCACTTGCCACACGCCGGAACTTTGGCGGCTTTCGGCAAGGATCGCCGCGCGGAGGATGACTTCTTCGAGGTGCGGACCAAGGCCGGATTGTTGTTTCAGGACCCCGACGATCAACTGTTTTGCCCGAGCGTGCTTGAAGACGTCGCCTTCGGACCGCTGAATTTGGGCAAAAGCCGCCATGAAGCGGTGGAAATCGCTGAAAAAACCCTGGCGGAACTGGAACTGGAGGACTTCGCTCCACGCATCACCCACAAACTGTCGGGCGGCGAAAAGCGCTTGGTTTCACTGGCCACGGTCCTGGCCATGAGCCCCGAGGCTTTGCTGCTGGACGAACCGACCGGCGGCCTTGACGAGGCCGCCGCAAATCGCCTGATGGATCATCTATTGGGATGTGAGAAAGCCATGCTGTTCGTGTCCCACGACCGGGCTTTTGTTGAGCGCATGGCCACCCGCGCCGTTCAATTGGTGGATGGCCGCCTGGCCGAAGCCGAACTGCACGCCCATCCGCACACCCACGTTCACTCACACGTGCATGTCCATGCGCCGGGCATGGCCGATCACAGCCACGACACGCCCGCGCACCCGGATCACGAACACAAGAGAGTTACATAATCCCGAATTTCTTGAACGCTTCGACGGCGCTCATGCCTTCGGAAATAGCCTTGCCGACCAGTTTTTCGCCGCGCGCCTTTTCCAGCGATTTCGAAATCACTTCTTCCTCGGCTTCACGCGGGATGACCAGCACCCCCTCCAGATCACCGAACAAAAGCGCCCCCGGATCGATGCAGATACCGCCGATTTCGATGGGCACGCGATAGTCGATGACCTTGCCGCGCGGGCCTTGGTCCTGGGCATAGCGCCCGGTGGCAAAAACCGGGAAATCAAGCTCCAGAATGCCCGGAATGTCGCGGGCGAACCCGTTGACGATAGTTCCGGTGGCGCCCAGAATTTGCGCCCGCGTACACATCAGCTCGCCCCACAACGCGTAGCGCGGAGAGGCCCCCGAGGCGACGTAAATTTCGCCGGGTTTCAGGTCATCCAGCGCTTCCAGCATCAAACCGAAGGGCTTGTTGGTAAGCGGACCGTTGGCGCCCTCGAAGCTCTCGGCGAAGACATCGGCCTCAAGCACCGGCATGGCCCGGCCAACCAGCACCATGTCATCACGCAGGGGCTGGATTTCGGGCGGCAGGAACTGGCGCAGGTAGCCCATCTTGTCCATCACGTCGCCAACCACGGCGGTAAACAATTCGCGCTTCATCAGGGCGAAAAGCTCTTGGTCGTTCTGATAGTCTTTCGCCATCTTACAGGTCCTTCGCAGTGGTGCGCTGGACCACGGCGTCCTTGCGTTTGCGAACTTCGGGAAGAAGTTCCATGCCGAGACCCGGTCCTTCGGGCGGACGCACGTAGCCGTTTTCCATGATGGGCAACGCGGTGGAAACTTCGTTGTACCAACCGCCGTTATAGAAAGCGCGCACGCTTTCCTGGATCAGGGCGTTGGGTTCACTCACCGACATATGGGTGGACGCCGTATAGGTCACCGGCCCGGTGCAGTCGTGGGGCGCGAACGGCAGATGGTGGGTCGCCGCCATCTGGGCGATGGCGTGGGCTTCGGTGATGCCGCCGACCCAGGCGATATCGAGCATGACCACGTCCACGGCCTCGGCCTCGATCAGATCGGCGAAACCCCAGCGCCCGGCAACGGTTTCACTGGCCGTGACGCGTATGCTCGTCTGCGACTTGAACTCGGCGATGGTGTTCAGGCGGTCCATGCGGATGGGGTCTTCCATCCAGAAGACGTCATATTCCTCGATGGCACGGGAAATCTGGACCGCCGTCGGCAGGTTCCACAGCGAGTGGCATTCCAGCATGATGTCCATCTTGTCGCCGACGGCTTCGCGGATTTTCTCGAAAGGCTCCAGACCCTTGCGCAGGTCGGGGCCTGAAATGTAAAGCCCGCCGGAAGCCTCGGCATAGGGGTCGAGCGGCCAGATTTTCATGCCGGTGATGCCCTGTTCGAGCAGGCTTTGTGCCAACTCGTCGGCGCGGTTCAAAAAGCCGTCCAAGTCCTCATACGGGCCATCGCCGCCGCCGATGCCCCAGTTGTCGGAGAACTGCCCCTTGTTGGAACGGATGTATTTGTAGCCGGCGCAGGTGTTGTAGGTGCGCACGCTGTCGCGGTGCTTGCCGCCCAAAAGCTGATAGAGCGGCTGGTTGGTGGCTTTTCCCCACAAATCCCACAAGGCGATGTCGATGGCGGAAAGGCCGCGCATTTCCGCGCCCGATCCACGCACCCCGCAATAGCCCTGCATCTTCTGGTGCAGGTAGGAAATGCGCCGCGGGTCCTGCCCGACCAGCAACGGCGCGGCGATCTCGTGGATCCACGCCTCGACCGTCCGGGGGCCGAAGAAGGTCTCGCCCAATCCGGTGATGCCCTCGTCGGTTTCCACATAAACCCACAACAGGTTGCCGAATTCCTCCATCCGGAACGTTTCAACGGCCG
The DNA here is from genome assembly GCA_018648445.1 of Rhodospirillales bacterium. Next base: position 23,770 of record JABGRG010000053.1, read on the forward strand.
TGATCTTCATGGACAATTTCCTCTTATCGGCGACTTATTGCCACCACAATGCAAGGTTCGGGAATGCGACCAGCAGGCCAAGAGCAATCACCTGCATGCCAATGAACGGCAGCAGCGCGCGGAATATCATGTTCAGTGTGATTTCCGGCGGGGCCACGCTTTTCAGATAGAAAGCCGACGGCCCGAACGGCGGCGACAGGAACGACACCTGCATGTTCATGCAGAAAACCACGCCGAACCATACCGGATCGTACCCCATTTTTATGATGATCGGCACGAAGATGGGCATGGTCAGCATGGCGATGCCGACCCAGTCGAGGAACATGCCCAACATCAAAAGAATGCCCATCATGATCAGCAGCACGGCCAGCGGGCTGCCGCCACCCCATGAAATGATGGCATTCTCGACGAACTGGTTGCCGCCCATCAGGTTGTAAACGCCCACCAGAACGCTGGCCCCGATGCCGATCCAGATGATCATGCCGCAGGTTTCCATGGTCCGCCAGGCGCTCTTTTTCATCAGCTCGATGGTCAGTTCGCCGCGTATCCAGGTGCTGATGACAATACCAACAACGCCGATGCCCGACGCTTCCGTCACCGAGGCGACGCCCAGATAAATGCTGCCCAGAACCGAGAAAGCGACCAGCACCGGCAGGATGACGCTTTTCATGGAAGCGAATTTTTCGCCCCACGACAGCACTTCCGTTTGTTCCGCCGTGATGGGCGCCAGATCGTGGTTCATGTAACAACGAGCCAGCACGTAAATGATGTAGAACGAGCACAGAATGAAGGCCGGAACGAAAGCCGACGTGAACAGATCGCTGATGGAAACGTTGGCCATCAGGCCATAAATGATCAGCACGATGCTGGGCGGCATCATGGTGCCCAGCGCGCCGCCGCCGCAAACCGTGCCGATGGCAAGGCTGCGGTCATAGCCCAGGCGCAGCATCTGCGGCAATGCCAGCATGCCCAGCAAAACGGTCTCGCCACCGATAATCCCCGACATGGCGGCCAGGAACAACGCCACCACCAGGGTTTGAATGGCAACGCCGCCGCGCAGACGCCCCGCCACGATACGCATGGCGTTGAACAAATCCCGGGCAATGCCCGACTGGTCCAATATGGCGGCCATCAGCACGAACATGGGAACGGCGATGAACACGTAGGATGTGGTGAAGCTGTAAATGCGGCTGGTAATCAGCGGCACCGCACTGGGACCGAACCAGCCGACGGTGAAAAACAACGCCACCAAACCGGTCACAAAGGCCAGCGGCATGCCGGTAATCAACAGGGCGATCAGCATCCCCAGCATGAGGAAGGAGCCGTATTCAATACCTAAGGATTGAAGATCAAACATCTGAATTGCCCTCCGCAGCCGGACGTTTGCGCAGAACATGGACAAGCCGCAGCGCGAATTGCAGCGTCATGACGATCAAG
>JABGRG010000201.1 GCA_018648445.1 Rhodospirillales bacterium
ACAAGTGACATCTATTTCAAAGCACCCCCGGTCTGAAAACACCTCTCCCGGAACGAAACGGTTTTTCAAGGAGCCTATATTTGGAATTTTGCTATGCGAACGATCAGGCATGTAAAACTTGGTCACGCCGGTTTCGTTCGATAAAGCAACATTTTCAGTTTTAATGCTTGCCCCATTAACACTTATGAGTTTGCTCAACAGGGCAAAGCTTTCGGGGACCGGTTCGAACGCTATAACTTTTGCGTCCGGGTTCGCTTTTTCTGCTATCAATGAAAATAGGCCGAAATATGCGCCAATATCAAAAATGCAATCACTCGTTTCAGAGAGCACATAAAATAGTTTTACAGTATTTTTTTCATATCCTTGGATGCCACGCCAATACAAACTCTTGAATATTTGAGATTTTTCAATGTCTGAAAAAATTATCTCTTTCCCATTCGGGAGAGACACGCTGAACTTCGATACAAATGGTGGAAATATTGATGATATATGCGCCTGGATGCGCGATGGCAATGAATTAAATAATCGATGGCGCATCATTCAAACTCTTTCATCACTCGTATTTTTGCGGTCGCTACGTCGCCAGTAAACTTATGGCCGTTACTTCTATCATCCCAGCGAGCAAGTAGCCTCTAATTGAGAGTAAGGAACGTGAATGATTAGAGTAAAGAAATCGTACTGTATATAGATAATTTAAATGGCTAATGCACGTTCAGTTGAAAAATACATGTGTCGGATATCTATACCCAAAACAATCATTTCGTAATGCGGGGGTCAGAGGTTCGAATCCTCTAGGCGGCACCATTCTTTTCAATGGCTTACAATCAATTCAAATTTTTCCAGCGTGCCCAAATCGTGCCACGGTGTTTCGGTTCCCAAGCCGGGGCGGTTAGGAGAACGTTTGCATCGCCCCATAAATGACAAGTTGGATGCTACGAATACCAGCCGATTGGTTCAGATGAGTTTCGCTAATAATATCCGTCCAAGGGGTGACCGACGGAGTTCAAGCCGTGGGGCGATGCCAGAGTTCTGGATACAGATCAGTACCGAGCGCATCCCCTGGCTTGAGACCCGCTGCGATCATCTCTTTCGAATAATCCGGATCCATCCCCCAGTCCTTGAACGAGACGCGAACGTCGTCACCACACCATTTTGCAGTAAACACGCGGAGTTTGCGGTCACCAGCGAGTTGGCCCGAGCCGCCGTGAATTGTCCGCCCATTGAACACCAGTACGTCGCCAGGCACCATGTCGAAACTCGTGGGCCGGTAGGTCTCGGCTTCGCCATCGATGTCAGGCATTGGCACCGTGTCCTCAAGCATTGAGAAATCGGAATGTGGGACCTTGTCGTGGCCGTCCGGGTTGAATTGGCCGAAATCCGCTTGCAGAAAACGTTTTTCCCAGCGGTGTGACCCCGGCACTACGGCGAGTGCACTTGGTGCCGCCACAGGAACAAGGGGAATCCAAACGGTGCAGGTTTGGAAGCCGTCGACTGACCAATATGGCTCGTCCTGATGCCAAGGTGTTCTAAACTGATTGCCAGGCGAGCGACAGAACACCGCCTCGAAAAAGAAGTTGACCCTGTCTGCGCCCATCAGCTGACCCGCGAGTTCAGCGCATGGACTCTCCTCGATGAAGCGGCGGTACTCCGGCACGCCGCGCCAGGCGAAAGTGTCGTAATACATCTCCCGCTGGGCCTCGTCTCGGTCCCAGGTGTGACCTCGATTAGTTGGCTCCGCCCGACTGCGACTGAGCCCTTCGTCGAGCAATGCTATCCATTCAGGATTAAATAGGCCTTTGAGCAGGATGGCCCCATCCCGATCGTAGGTCGATACATGTTCAGGCGTGATCGCGTACGGCAGAGTATCATTCATGATCGGGTCTCCAATAATCGGGTCTTACAAAATATCGGACCACCAATTGCGGTATGAGTAAACTGAAAATATTTTGAGATCGGAGCGACAACAGTTTGCTCTTGTTACTCGCATGAATGCGCGTGCAAACGAGGAGAATGGGTTTGCAGTGACTTTAGTCCGACAACCTACAACGTTACCGCAATCCGGAATGCGTCCAGCAGGGCGGCGTGCAGGGATCGGCTGGATACCGCATCGCCTACGCGGTACAGCACATAGCCATCCGTGTTCCCATCATTGTAAGGTTGCGGGGTGTTGTTCACCAGCGCGTCTATGTCGGTTGCGCCCTTATTGATGGCGGCACCCCGTAGCTCGTGAAATACCTCGTCGAGAGGTGCCGTACCGCGTTCGACGATGATTTGTTTGGCTTCAATCTCAACCTGTTCATCCGTCAGATCATTGGTGAGCGTCGCCAGCAAGCCGTTACCTTTTTTGGTCACGGACCGAAGCGCCAGATCGTGCACCATGGTGACTCCGTTTTTGTACATTTGCTTTCGGTGCGTGGCGCGTTCGGCGTAACCCATTTCCGCGCCAACCCTGTCGTCTATGGTGGCAAGGGTAACGGTGGCTCCACCAACGGCAAGTTGATCAGCGCAAGATAACGCCTCATGCCGCCCGGTGCCGTCATAGACCAGGATGTCGTCGGCGGGCTGAATTTCGCCGCTCAGCATTTCCCAGGTAGATTGGCAGAGTTCCTGGCCCTCAAAATCACCAGGATTGGGTAGGCCGCCGGTGGCCACGATAACCACATCGGGCCTGAGCGCCATCACGTCATCGCCCGTTGCATAGACGTTAAGGCGCACATCAATGCCCAGGTGTTCAAGCTCATTCACCCGCCAGTCGACAATTGAGATCATGTCTTTCCGCCAACTGCACCGTGCCGCCAAAAGCACCTGCCCGCCTAATTTAGGGGCGGCCTCAAACAGGGTCACCGTGTGACCGCGTTCGGCCGCGACGCGCCCTGCTTCCATCCCGGCGGGACCACCGCCAACAATAACCACGGTTTTGCCGGGCGTGCCTGAGCGTTCAATCACATGGGGCAATTTGGTTTCCCGTCCCGACGCCGGGTTATGGATACAGGACGGCTTCTTGTGCATGCAATGGGACGCCCCGAAACAGGGTCGGATACGATCTTCTTCGCCGCGCCTGATCTTGTTCACAATCTGCGGGTCTGCAATATGCGCCCGCGTCATGGCGACCATATCAAGGATGCCGTCTCGGATGGCATAACGCGCGGTTGCCACATCGGTAATGCGGGCGGCATGAAAAATGGGCACGGATACCGCCTGTTTCATTCGTTTCACGTTATCCAGGAACGGTGCCAGTGGTACCGTCATGCCGGGCATGTTTTTCTCAGCCAGGGCAAGTTCCGTATCCATGCGGCCAAACGTACAATTGAGAAAATCAATAGCGCCTTCGCGTTCAAGAATGCGGGCAATTTCCATGGCATCTTCTGCCGGAAGGCCACCTCGGTCTTCTTCGATGGACATGCGCATGCCAACAAGAAAGTCATCGCCCACGTTTGCGCGAATTTCGTCATGGACCATCAGGGCAAAACGAACGCGGTTTTCCACGCTGCCGCCATACTTGTCGGTGCGCAAATTTGTATCAGGCGAAAAGAACTGGCCGATCAGGTGGCCACCGGCATGGGTTTCAAGCCCGTCAATGCCGCCTTCGTAACAGCGGCGAGCGGCTTGCCCGAACGACTTGATCACGCGCTTGATATCTTCTTCATCCATTTCACGCGGGATAGAAC
>JABGRG010000202.1 GCA_018648445.1 Rhodospirillales bacterium
AATCGTGCCGATGTTGCAGTGCGGTTTTGTGCGTTCAAATTTTTCTTTGGCCATCTTTCTCTTCTCCGTAAATTGTCTTAACCAGCCAACCGAGCTGAAATTTCCTCGGACACCTGGGCGGGAACGACCGCGTAGTGATCAAAATGCATTGAGAACTGGGCTCGTCCCTGGCTCATGGAACGAAGGGTGTTAACGTAACCAAACATCGTCGACAACGGCACCTGGGCATTGATGACCCGGGCGTTGCCGCGCTGGTCCATGCCACCGACATTGCCGCGGCGACTGTTAAGGTCACCGATGATGTCGCCGAGATAATCTTCCGGGGTCACGACTTCGACCCGCATCATGGGCTCCAGAACCTTGGGCTTGGCTGACGCGGACAGCTCCCGGAACGCCGCGCGGGCGGCAATTTCAAAGGCCATGACGCTGGAGTCCACATCGTGGGACGCGCCGTCATACAGCGTAATTTTCAAATCCGTAACCGGGAAGCCGGTCTTGATGCCGGACTCAAGGGCGCTTTTCAGGCCCTTCTCGACACCGGGGATAAAGTCTCTCGGAATATTGCCGCCGACGACCTTGTTCTCGAACTCGTAACCGGACCCACCGGGAAGCGGTTCGACCCGCATCTTGACGCGCGCGAACTGACCCGAACCACCGGTCTGCTTTTTGTGGGTGTAGTCGACATCGGCTTCCTGGGAAATAGTTTCGCGGTAGGCAACCTGGGGCTGGCCGATATTGGCGTCGACCTGGAATTCGCGAAGCATCCGGTCGACGATAATTTCAAGGTGCAGCTCGCCCATGCCCTTAATGATGGTCTGTCCGCTTTCAATATCGGACGAAACGCGGAAGGACGGGTCTTCGGCAGCCAAACGGTTCAGCGCCACGCCCATTTTTTCCTGGTCGCTTTGAGTTTTGGGCTCCACGGAAATCTCGATCACCGGATCGGGGAATTCCATGCGTTCCAGAATAACCTGGCTGTCGGAATTACAAAGGGTATCGCCCGTGGTCGTGTCTTTCAGTCCGGCCAGGGCCAGAATGTCACCGGCGCGGGCTTCCTTGACGTCTTCGCGGCTGTTCGAATGCATCAACAACATCCGGCCAACGCGCTCGCGCTTGTCCTTGACGGTGTTCATGATGCTGGAGCCGGTCTCAAGCACACCCGAATAAATACGGATAAAGGTCAATGATCCGACAAAGGGGTCGTTCATGATCTTGAAGGCTAATGCGGAAAAGGGCTCATCGTCCGAGCTTTTGCGCTCGATCTCGTCTTCCGAATCGACATCGATACCCTTAATGGCGGCAACGTCGGTCGGCGCCGGCAGGTAGTCGATCACCGAATCCAGCAACGGCTGCACACCCTTGTTCTTGAAGGCGGAGCCGAGGAAAACAGGAACGAAGGACGAGGTCAGCGTACCGGAACGAATACATTTCTTGAGGGTCGCCACGTCGGGCTCGGTGCCTTCCAGGTAGGCTTCCATGGCGTCGTCGTCCTGGTCGATGACGGTTTCCATCAATTTTTCGCGGTATTCGGCGGCCTTGTCGGCGAGGTCGGCGGGAATGTCGACTTCTTCGAATTCGGCGCCCAGGGATTCGTCTTTCCAGACAATCGCCTTCATCTTGATCAGATCAACGAGCCCGACAAATTCGCTTTCGGAACCGATCGGCAATTGCATAACCACCGGGGTCGCACCCAAGCGGTCAACGATCATATCGACACAACGATAGAAATCGGCGCCGATGCGATCCATTTTGTTGACGAAGCAGATACGCGGAACGTCGTACTTGTCGGCCTGACGCCAGACAGTTTCCGACTGGGGCTCAACACCGGCCACCGCATCGAACACGGTTACGGCGCCATCGAGCACGCGCAGGCTACGTTCAACTTCGATGGTGAAGTCAACGTGGCCGGGGGTATCGATGATGTTGATCCGGTGGTCGTCCCAGAAACAGGTCGTCGCGGCGGACGTGATCGTGATACCGCGCTCTTGCTCCTGTTCCATCCAGTCCATGGTGGCGTTGCCGTCATGGACTTCGCCGATTTTGTAGGACTTTCCGGTGTAATACAGAATCCGCTCAGTCGTGGTCGTCTTACCCGCATCAATGTGCGCCATGATGCCGATGTTACGGTATTTATCGAGGGATGTTTCGCGTGCCATTTTTTTTTATTTCCTCGGTGACCGATTACCAGCGGTAATGGGAGAAGGCTTTGTTAGCCTCTGCCATCTTGTGGGCGTCTTCGCGTTTCTTTACGGCAGAACCACGGTTATTGGCGGCGTCCAGCAATTCACCCGACAGGCGTTCGACCATGGTGTCTTCAGAACGTTTGCGAGCCAGGTCAACGATCCAGCGGATAGCCAGCGCCTGGCGGCGCAAGGAACGGACTTCGACCGGAATCTGATACGTCGCACCACCGACCCGGCGGGAACGAACCTCGACGGACGGTTTGACGTTTTCAATGGCTTCGTGAAAAGTTTTCAGTGGATCCTGGCTGGCTTTCTTTTCGATCAGATCGAAAGCGCCATAAATAATTTTTTCGGCGGCGGATTTCTTGCCATCCAACATCAGGCTGTTGGTGAACTTGGCGACAACCAGATCCTTGTATTTGGGATCCGGCAGGATTTTCCGTTTTTCTGCTGCGCGACGACGTGACATCTGGTGCGTTCCTTATTTCGGCCGTTTGGCGCCGTATTTCGAACGGCGCTGGCGGCGGTCGGAAACGCCCTGAGTATCAAGGGTTCCGCGAATTACGTGATACCGAACACCCGGCAAATCCTTGACCCGGCCACCCCGGATCATGACAACCGAGTGCTCCTGCAGGTTATGGCCTTCACCGGGAATGTAGGACGTAACCTCGAAACCGTTGGTCAGGCGAACACGGGCAACCTTACGAAGCGCCGAGTTCGGCTTCTTCGGGGTGGTCGTATAAACGCGCGTACAAACCCCACGTTTCTGAGGGCATTGTTCCAAAGCCGGAACTTTGTTTCGCACCACCGGCGCCTTGCGCGGCTTGCGAATCAGTTGGTTAATCGTCGGCATTCGTTCTTTCCAATCTATATCGGCGCCCAAGCCGCCGCAGTTCCCAGTCCTGATCCGGCTAATCAAAGCCGAAGTAATTACATAACCAAAGGCGTCTGGGGCATTTCCCCAAACGCCAAACCCTTGAATTCACTTAACATTCAAGGGCAGAAGAAAAAAACCACCGGCTAATAACCAAACGCCCGGAGGCTTTAAATCAATTTTTTCAAATCGCATTAGCCTCTGCGTCTAGACCGGACGGCCTACCACCAGAGCCCGCGAAGTGGGCGGAATATAGTAATGCACCCTCACTCCGTCAAGCACTAAAAGCGCTCATTTCAAAAGCATTGCGGCGGCCGGGATTCCTCCGGGCCGCCGCAATTTTTTGGCTTCGAAAAAGGTGTTATTCGGCGCCTTCGGCAGGAACCTCCTCGGCCGGAGATTCTGCGGCGTCGATTGCAACTTCTTCAATGTTTTCAATATCTTTGGCTTGTTCTTCAGCCAACACTTCGTCCCGTCCGGCAGCAATTTCACGATAACCGTTCATGATTTTGCCCGTACCGGCGGGAATCGGCCGCCCGACAATGACGTTTTCCTTGAGGCCGATCAGTTTGTCGATCTTGCCGGAAACCGCCGCCT
>JABGRG010000001.1 GCA_018648445.1 Rhodospirillales bacterium
GCCGGGAAGACCCGGCGCAATTGTGGCAATCAAAAGGGTTTTCGCCGATGAACTTTTGGGAACGGCCGAGCAGTTTTCCTTCTTTACCCCTCCAGAAGCCGTCTTCCTAAAAGAACGTGTTTACTACAACACGCCCCGAGCGGCATCCGTTCTGGTTCCCGGTACGCCAATCCTCTTTTACGAGTCATCTGGCGGTGGAGGTCGGAAGGGTATCGTTGCCGTGGGGCGGGTCACGGAATCCCACGTGTTAACCAGTGATCAAGTAAGTTCTGATACAAAACGGAGAGGCGTTCTTGATTCCAAAACGCTGAAAAATATCGGTCGAAGCAAAACTAAACTCGTAACAGCCTTTGATAACATTATGGCTTTCAAGAAACCTGTTTCCTTGCACCGACTCCGTGAAATAGGATGTGCTGACGGAGCGAATTTTATAACCGCAAAACGGTTTGAGCCCCACCATATGAGAATTATCGTGCACGAGGGGCTGAAGAATGGATAACCCAGGGGACATATTGATTTCTGTGGAAGAAAGGCATGCATGGAACATGCTCGCCGGAAACAAATCCGTAGAGTTAAGGCGTCGGCAGCTAAACATCTCGACTGGTACTCGTGTCTGGGTATACAGCAAGCTTCCTAGAGGACAAATTCAAGCGGTGGCCATTGTCGATGAAGTGATTGCGGATACCCCTAAGGATATTTGGAACCGTTATGGCTTGCGAAGCGCCATATCCAAAAGCGAGTTCGATGCCTATTTCGCGGGCACAGAAACTGGATATGCTATCGTTTTCCAGGAGGTTAGGCCATTGGCGCCCATTCTAAACCTTTCGTCAATCCGAGATAATTTTTCCAATTTCCAACCTCCTCAATTCTTCAAACGACTTACCAACGGAAGCCCTGAACTTACTTTCTTCCAAACGGCCCTTGCGACAAAGTAGCAGTCTGTCGGCACGTCTTCTAGCTCCCACACCCTCCCGCAATTTCGGTAGTCGTTTCAAAAAACCCCGCCAAACCGCCGTGATTAAAGGAACCGAGGCCCTTTGCACGCACAGCCAGAGCCCAGCCTTCCCCTGTGAACCGCGTCCAAGCGCCACGCAGGCTGCGCTCCCGCTTGGTCGCTAGTCGGTCGCTGCGCGGACCGAAGGGCTTGTTGTCATGGGTCTCGCGTGAATTCGGTGTTTACACTGGGGCAAATGTTCCCGTTTTACCCCTTGACATTCTCCTGAAAAAGGGATATTATCCCTTCTCAATCATCTTTTGTCCCAGACAGCAGGAGAAATACCATGTCGCGAGGAGTTAATGGGTTGTCGCATCGGCAGGAGCGGTTTTGCCGGGCTTATGTGGAGTGGGGGTGTGCGGCTGTGGCGGCGCGCAGTGCGCGGTATGCGCCGCGGTGGTCGGCCAATCATGGGTATCGGTTGTTGAAGCAGCCGCGCATTCGGGGCCGCATTGCCGAAATTCAGGCGGAGATTGCGCGGGACGCCTGCCGCCATGGCGACGTGTTGCTGGGCAAGCTGGAGATGGTGTACCGGCGGGCCTTGCAGGACCGCAGTTTCTATGCCGCCGCGCGGGCCGTGGATTTACAGGCCAAGCTGGCGGTTCAGTTCGCCCGTGCCGGTAATGGCGCGGCGGCTGGGCAGATATCCGGGCCGGGTCTCGCCGTCCAACCCCTTGAAATTCCCCAGAAATTCGCGGAAATGACGAGTTTTGACGAGCAATGACGATGAATTGCGCGGCGCTCAATCCGACAAATCGGCGAACAGCGTTCCCTGCCAAGGACTTACGCGGATTTGGGCGCGAACCCGCAAGGACGGAAAATCGTCATTACGGACGCCTGCATCGCCCGATGCTATTCGACGGTCGCCGCGATCAGGCGGTATCCGCCCGGTTCGGTCACCAGGATGCGCGCGTTGGACGGGTCGGCCTCGATTTTCTGGCGCAGGCGGTAGACGTGGGTTTCCAGCGTGTGCGTCGTGACGCCCGCGTTGTAGCCCCACACCTCGTCGAGCAGCACGTCGCGGCCGATGACCTTGTCGCCGGTGCGGTACAGGTATTTGAGGATGGCGGCTTCCTTGTCGGTGAGCCTGATCTTCTTATTCTTTTCCTCGTCCAGCAGCATCTTGGCGCTGGGCTGGAAGGTGTAGGGGCCGATGGTAAAGACCGCGTCGTCGCTGCGTTCGTGCTGGCGGATGTGGGCGCGCAGGCGGGCCAGCAAAACCCCCAGGCGGAACGGCTTGGTGATGTAGTCGTTGGCCCCCGAATCGAGACCCAGGATGGTGTCGGCGTCGGTGTCGGCCCCGGTCAGCATGATGATGGGCGATTTCACGCCCGAGCGGCGCATGAGGCGGCAGACCTCGCGCCCGTCCATGTCGGGCAGGCCCACGTCGAGGATGATGATGTCGAAGTAATCCGCCTTGGTGCGTTCCAGCGCTTCGGCGGCGGTGGTAATGCAGACGGTGCTGAATTCCTCGTGCAGCTGCAACTGCTCGGCCAGCATTTGAAGAAGAACTTCGTCGTCATCGACAATCAGAATGCGCTTGCCGCTGCTCATGATCACCCCCCTCCGGGTGTGGGTCCGTCCCGGGCCGAAGCCGCGGGAATTGACGCCCGACCTTTCTATCATATATTTCCGGAAGAACATGTTGAATTTCAAGGGCTAAACGTAGAGCCCCCATTCGCCGCTTTCGCAGGCCAGGGTTTGGCGGTATGGTCCGCCGCGACGCTGGCCCACTTGAGAAGTGCCAGATCAATAAGAGAACCGAACCCGATGCCGCACCGTTACCAGACCGCACCCATGCCTGCCTCGCGCGAACCGGCTTCGCTCTTGTCGGTGGATCGCGCCGTGGCCGAGCTGCGCCGCGGGCGCATGGTCGCCGTGCGCGCGGCGGGCGGCGAAACGGCGCTGGTATTGGCCAGTGAAGCGGCCACGCCCGAGGCGCTCGATAAGCTCGGCGAGTTAAGCGGCGGGGATTTCGTGCTGGCCATCACGGCGCGCCGGGCCGAGGTTCTGGGCCTGGTGAAAAGCGAGGCCCAGGTTGTGGCGCTCACCCCCGGCGGTGAAATCAGTGCCGAGACCCTTCGCGATATCGCCGATCCGCTCACCGAGTTGCCCACCACGGACAGTTCCCAATTTGAAATTGCGGAAGCCGCACGGTACGGCTGCGCTAGCGCGGGCGTCGGTCTGGCCAAGGTGGCGCGCCTGCTCCCGGCGGCCCTGTGCGCTGCCATCCTCGACCCCGAGGCCGATGATCTGGACGCCTGGGCGGCACGCCATGATCTGTTCGTGGTCGATGCGGGCGATGTGTTTCAGTACGAATACACCACGGCGCGCACGCTCAAAATGGTTAGCGAGGCGCGGGTTCCGCTGGACGGCGCCGAAAACACCCGCATCATCGCATTCCGTCCGGTGGACGGCGGGCTGGAACATCTGGCCGTGCTGATCGGCGAACCGGGCGCTGACGCCCCGGTGCTGACGCGCCTGCATTCCGAATGCTTCACCGGTGATCTGCTGGGCAGCCTGCGCTGCGATTGCGGCGAACAGCTTCGCGCGGCCATCGAAGCCATCGGCAAGGAGGGCTGCGGCGCGCTGTTGTATCTGGCTCAGGAAGGGCGCGGTATCGGTCTGGTCAACAAATTGCGCGCCTATGAGCTGCAGGACCAGGGGTTCGATACCATCGAGGCCAACGAGCAGCTGGGCTTCGATGCCGACGAACGGGTCTACCTGCCCGCCGCCCAGATGCTGCGCACCCTGGGCATCGAAAGCGTGCGTTTGCTGACCAACAATCCGGACAAGGTCGAGGCGCTGGCACGCTGCGGCGTCGAGGTCGCCGAACGGGTTTCGCACCGCTTCCCGTCCAACCGCCACAACGAGACCTATCTGCGCACCAAGCAGATCCGCAGCGGCCATCTTTTCTAGGTTGCGGCCCGGCAATTCCTTCCACGTGGGCAGATCGGGCCGGGCTTCGCCACACGCAACCCATTGATAATAAACGTTTTCGCTGCTGGCACGGGGATTGCAACGTCACCCCCGGGACAGACAGTGCGGGACAGACAGTGGCGAAAGCAAAATGACCACCACCGAAATCAGACCGTTGATGCCGCCCGAGACCGCCGCCGAGATCGCAAAGGCGGGTGCCAAGGCAGGCGACAACGAGGCGTTCCAGGCCTTCGGCGAGGACGGCTTCACCTTTGCCGACTTCATCGACATCATCAATCCGTTGCAGCACATCCCCGTTGTCGCCACCATCTACCGCGCCATGACCGGCGATGACATCGACCCCGGCTCACGGGTCGCGGGCGGCGCGCTGTTCGGCGGCCCCGTCGGCGCCGTGGCCGCCACCTTCAACGCCTTTCTCGACGAAACCACCGGCAAGGACGTCGGCGAACACGTACTGGCCTTTTTCGATGGCGGCGAACCCCAGCAAGCCCCCCTCACCGTTGCCTCTACCCCGGGCAATGGTGCGGGTGCGGGCCTTCCGGACCTCGGCATGCTCGCCCCGCTGCCCGCAGCAGCCATTGCGCCCGAACCGAAACTGACCGTCACGCGGCCTCGCGCGCCCATCGACCGGGCTCCCATTGAGCTATCCGCGCTGAGCCCGCTTTCCCCGGCGGCCTCGTCGCTGGCCGTTCTGGATCTGGGCGCGCTGCCCACGTTCGACGATGGCCCGGCCGACGAGCAAGAAGAGCCCAACGCGCAGCCCCAGGCCCAGCCCGGGGGCGCGGTGGCGCCGGAGGGCGGCTGGTTCACCGAAACCATGCTGTCGGCCTTGCAGAAATACGAAACCTCGGCCCGGCTGGTCGAAGCAAACATCGCCCAGCCCGCACCCAGCGCCACCTATTAGCGCATCATGTAGAGCATCATGGAAATTTACGTTCAGCCCGATGGTTTCATCCAGTGGAAAGACAGGCGCGCGCGCTGCGCCCTGGGCCGCTCGGGCGTGACCCTGAACAAACACGAAGGCGACGGCGCAACGCCCGCCGGACGGTTCGCCCTGCGCGAGGTCATGTTTCGCGCCGACCGAATGGAACCGCCGCCCCCGCCGTTACTCTGCCGCCCCATCGCGCGCGACATGGGCTGGTCAGACGATCCGGCCGACACGGAATACAACAAGCTGGTCTTTCTGCCGCATGCTGGCGGACACGAAGAACTTTGGCGCGAGGACGGGATCTACGACATCATCGTCGTCCTCGGATACAACGACCACCCGCCGAAACCAAATCTGGGCAGCGCAATATTCATGCACATCGCCAAGCCCGATTATTCGCCAACCGAAGGATGCGTGGCGCTGGCCAAGGACGATTTGCTCGCCTTGTTGGCCGATTGCGAAACCGAAACCTACTTATCCGTCACTGCGCCGGTTTAAAGGGCGCTCGGGCACCGAAAATGGCCGTCCCCACGCGAACGTGGGTGGCCCCGAAACGGATCGCCGTCTCGAAGTCGCCGGTCATTCCCATGCTGATTTTTTCAAGACCGTTGCGCCGCGCCATTTCCGCCAAAAGGGCAAAATGAAATGCCGGTTCGTCGTCGAACGGCGGAATGCACATGAGCCCGGCGACCGGCAATTCGTAATCCTTGCGGCACATTTCCACAAATTCGTCGATCCGGGCGGGAAGGATACCCGCCTTCTGCGGCTCCTCGCCCGTATTCACCTGAATCAGACAATCGACCACACGCCCCGTTGCGGCCATTTCATCGACAAGGCCGCGCACCAGTTTTTCGCGATCCACCGTCTCGATAACATCGCACAAGGCAACGGCCCGCTTGAGCTTGTTGCGCTGCAACGGACCAACCAGATGAAGCTGGACGTCCGCATGATCGGCCTTGATCGCAGGCCATTTGCTCTCGACCTCCTGCACCCGGTTTTCGCCAAACACCTTATGACCGGCGCCGATTGCGGCGCGAATAAGCTCGTCCGGCTTGGTTTTGCTGATGGCGACGAGCTCAATCGTTTGCGGATCGCGCCCGGCCTCGGCGGCGGCCTGCGCAATTCGGTCGTTGACGGCGGCGATGTTTGTTGCGATTTCCGTTTCGCTGGTCATGTGCGATACCATAGATCCTCAGAAGGGAAGGTTGGAGAGTGCGCGGAAACCTAGCAGATGAAATCAGACGGTTCAAACCCGCCGGAGGGGCGCTGCCGTCCGTGATACTGGTGACCGACAGCGTCCGCCTTCCCGATCCTCGCGTGGCGGTACGCAAACTCGCTCCGGGAAGTGCCGTCATCCTGCGCCACTACGATCATCCCGAGCGGGCGGCCCTCGCCCGCGATTTGGCGGAAATCTGCCGCCAACGCCGAATCAAATTGTTGATCGCCGGGGATTGGCGTCTGGCGGTCGCGGTGGGCGCTGCGGGCGTGCATTTACCGGAAAGAATGACCCGGCGTGGCCCCATCGCCTGGGGCGCGTCAGCGGCTAAAAAACCGGAATTCCTTGTGACGGCGGCCGCACATTCACGAGCGGCGATAGAGCGGGCGGCGCGAAGCGGTTGCGACGCCGTTCTTCTCTCACCGGTATTTCAGACCGCCAGCCATCCGGGCGCGAAAGCATTGGGTCCGCTGCGCTTTGCCCTGTGGTGTCGGAATTCCCGTGTTCCGATTTATGCGCTGGGGGGAATTGACGCGAAAACGGCACGTCGCCTAAAGGACAGCGGATTTGCGGGAATAGCTGCCATCGGAGCCCTTGCCGGGGTTCCGACAACCCTGTAAACCCGCAAAACTGAATTTCACGGCGCGTTGAGGTGTTATGGCAAAAAAAACGTTTGGGATGTCGGGTCCGGGCTCGATAAAGGCGAGCTTGGGCAATCAAGCTTTCCTTGGCAAGAGCCTGTTGGGGCCAGCTCCCGCCGAGACCAGGGCGGCGTTCGCCGAAGCAGTTCGTTTCCACCGCGAGGGACGCCTGAAAGACGCCGAGACCCGAGCCCGCCAGGTGCTCGCGAGGGAGCCCGATCACCCTGACGCCGCCTATCTGCTCGGCCTTGTCGCCATGCGAACGGGCCACGTGGAGGAGGCCATCGGTTTGATTGCCAAGGCCATCGAAGGAAAACGGGGCGTTGCCGAGTTCCATGTCAATCTGGGCGGTGCCCTGCTGGCGTCGGGTAGGGTTGAAAGCGCCATTCAAAGCCTGAGAACCGCCATTGATATAGACCCCGAGACGGCCGGCGCACGGCTTCACTTGGGCGCCGCCCTGCTGCAACGAGGCGAGCTTGACGAAGCGGTTCCGCTCCTTCGGGAAGCTGCGCGCTTGGCGGCCGGGCACGCGGGCGCTCGCATGAACCTTGGAAGCGCGCTAATGGAGCTTGGCGAGAGCGAAGCCGCGCTGGCTGAGTTCGATGCCGCGCTGGCCATCGGGGCGGACGGCGCACCCTTGCATTTCAATCGTGCGCGGCTGCTGGACCGCCTGGGACGCGAGCGTGAGGCCGTCGCCGCCTTTGAACGCTCCATTGAACTGGACGATAGCCTGGCCCCGGCCCACAACGATTTGGCCCGCGTCCTCAACCGCCGCGGCCGTCGTGAAGAAGCGGAAATTCACGCCCGTAAAGCCATTTCCCTGGCGCCGAAGAACCCTGACTTCCGACTGAATTATGGTGACATCCTGGTCGCGTTGGGACGATCCAGCGAAGCCCTGACCTGTTTCGAGAGCTTGGAGCAGGAATTCCCCGAACTTGCCCAAGCCTACCTGCGGCACGCGAAGGTGTTTCAGGATAGGGGCGACCTCGAACGCGCGCGCGGCGTTATCGACACCCTGCGCCACATCGACCCCAACATGGCCCTTGTCTTCCACCGTCTTGCGGCAGACCCAGGCGTGAACTTCACAGACGACGAATTGGCGGAAATCGCATCATTCGTTGAAAATGACCAATCAGATGAAACCGTCGTCGCCGAGCTGTGTTTCGATATGGGCGGCGTTTTGGAGCGGCGCGGACGATACGACGACGCTTTCCCGTACTACGTTCGCGCCAACAAAATCGTCAATGCGGCCTGCGACTACGACCCGCAATCGGTCCGTGAAACCACCACTCGCCTCATATCCACTTTCGATGCGGACTTTTTCGAGGCCCGCCGGAAGGATGGCATGGCCGATGATCGGCCCGTCTTTATTGTTGGCATGCCCTGTTCGGGAACGGAACGGATCGAGGAGATCATTGCGCGCCACCGCTGGGCGGGAAACGCCGGGGAAACGAAAGACTTTGCGATATTGGAACGTGAGTTGCCGGAAATGCTGGGCAGCGAAGGTTTGCAATATCCCGCCTGCGTCGATCAGCTGGATCGGAATAAGGTGCAACGTTTGGCTGGTATTTATTTAAACCGAATGTCGCGAACATTCCCGCAGTACCGGCGGTTCATCGATGCGACGCCCGATAATTTCCGGCGCTTGGGTCTGATCGCATTTTTGTTCCCGCGCGCGCGAATTATTCATTGCCGACGCAGCCCGATGGAAATCTGCTTTTCGATTTTCGCACAGGGGTTCGACGCGGGTCATGCATATGCCTATGACATGGATAATCTTTCCCATTTTTTTGGGGAATATCAGCGCTTGATGGATCATTGGCGGCAGGTATGCCCGACTCCCGTTCTTGATGTGGCGTACGAGGAATTGGTTGCCCATCCGGAAGAAAATACCCGGCAAATGCTGGATTTCTGCGGCCTGGATGAGGACGACGACTGCTTTGCGTTCGGTCAAGCCGAGACTTCGGGAAGTGCTTATGCGCCGTCACGATGGAAGCCCTTCGAAGGCCAACTTCAACGTCTGAAAAAGGCGCTTTAGCGGCCTCCGCGCAACAATTTGTTTTGACCAGCCTGGAATCCGCGCGCTTTCTCTGTGTGGCAAAAAAAGCACGCGTTGTTAAAAATGTTACACAGAGGTCCTCGAAACTGTTGCCAATGAAGGGTTTTCGCGGTTTTATGCCTGCGGTTTCTTCGTGGACACCTGAAATGGTCATCAAGATCAGGATTGGGGACGCGGAGAATTCAGGGGTAAACAAGGGGCTGAAATCAGCCTGAAACTTTAAGGATAGAGAATGATGAAAAAGATTCTTCTTGGAACGACCGCCATCGTCGGTACCGCCCTTTTGGTCGGCCCGGCCCTCGCCGAAGCCCCCAAGCTGGGCATGTCCGGTAACGTGAAATTCGAAGCCTCCTTCGTCGATCAGGACCCGGTCTCCGCGACGGCGTCGGCCTACACCCGTGGTTACAAGTTCTCCGTCGATGATGCGGAAATCGTCTTCAAAGCCAGCTCGACCGCCGACAACGGCCTCGAGTACGGCGCGAAGATCGAGTACGAATTCGAAGCGGGCTCCACCGACGAAGCCATGATCTGGCTCGAAGGCGACTGGGGCACTCTGAACCTCGGCAACGAAGACGGCGCCGAAGACGCCATGAAAGTTGGCGGTTACAGCCTTCTGACCGCCGCCGGCGGTTACGACGGTGAAAACTTCTTCACCAACAGCTCGGGCGCCATCACCGGTCCGTCCTTCACGGGCGACTCCAGCGACGCCAACAAGATCACCTACTACAGCCCGTCCATGAGCGGCTTCCGTGTGGGCGCCAGCTTCACCCCGGATACGGGTGCCAACTTTGACGATCAGCTGTCCGACGACGACGGCGACCAAGAGACCCATTTCGGCGTTGGCGCCGAATATAAGGGCGACTTTGATCAAGTTGGTGTGCAGGCCAGTGTCCGTTACATCGCGGCCGCTTACGAATCCAATGATGACGACGGTGCGACCACCGAACAGAACGACGTCAGCAGCATTGGCCTCGGCGCCAAGGTTACTTTCGGCGACTTCGCGGTTGCAGCCGGTTATCACAACAACGGCGACAGCGGCATCACCCAGGCCAACGATACCCTCGGCCTCGATGCCGGCGAATGGTACGACGTTGCGGCTTCGTACTCTGCTGGTGCGATTAAGGTCGCTGCTGGTTACTTCCACTCTGAAATCCAGAATGCGGCGACGACCAGCGCCGAAGCCGACATGTTCACGGTTGGTGGTAACTACAATGTGGCCGACGGCCTCGACGTTTACGGCGAATTCAACTACGTCGAACTCGAAGACGGCACCACTGCCACGCTTAACGATAACGAAGTCACCACGGTTATCGTTGGCACGAAAGTCAGCTTCTAAGCAGAATTCCTGACTTAGTTGTTGGGGAGGGGCGGCGCATTGGCGTCGCCCTTTCTTTTTTTTGCGCCGAATTCCGCGCGTAAAGCGCTGGAAGTTGGAAAACGATTTCGAGTATAGTCGCGCCCATGAAACGATTAATTACAAAATTGGCTCTACTGGCTGCGGCGCTGGCCGTGGTCGGCGTTACGGCCTCCTGTTCGGGCGTCAAGACCGAGCGCACCACTCAGGAAAGCATCGAGACCGTCGAAGAAAAGCGTAAACGGGCGGGCGGTAAGCTTTTTGGCGATGACGCGCTTACCCTCGGCGGGCCCGAGAGACCTGCCGACGGGGCGGGCGGCGGTGGCATCGGGGTGAATTCGTATTTGTGGCGCGCGTCGCTGGATACGGTTCTGTTTATGCCGGTGAATTCGGCCGATCCCTTTGGCGGCGTTATCATCACCGACTGGCATACGCCACAGGACGCTCCCCCGGAAGAACGCTTCAAGCTGAACATTTATATTCTCGGGCGCGCCCTTCGGGCCGACGGCGTAAGGGTGGCGGTTTTCAGGCAGGTCAAAGACGGGCCGTCGTGGCGCGACGCGCGGGTATCCGGAGATGTCGGCACCAAGATCGAAGACGCGATTTTGATGAAGGCACGGCAACTGCGGCACGAGACGCTGGATCAATAGCCCGTACAGACCACCCCATCCAAACACTCCCTGCACGTGAAGAAGAGATGATGGCTCGCTATAATTTCAAAAAAACAGAAGCGAAGTGGCAGAAAACGTGGGACGAGCACGGTTGTTTCGAGGTTTCCGAAGACCCGTCCAGACCCAAATATTACGTGCTGGAAATGTTTCCGTATCCGTCCGGGCGCATTCACATGGGCCATGTGCGCAATTACACGCTGGGCGATTTGGTCGCTCGCTACAAACGGGCGCGCGGGTTCAACGTGTTGCACCCCATGGGGTGGGACGCCTTTGGTCTTCCGGCGGAAAACGCCGCCATTCAGAATAACGTTCCACCCGCCCAATGGACCCGGCACAATATTGCGACCATGCGCGAACAACTAAAAAGCATGGGCCTTTCCTATGACTGGTCGCGCGAACTGGCCACCTGCGATCCCGAGTACTACCGCCACGAACAAAAGATGTTTCTCGATTTTCTGAAGGCGGGCCTCGCTTACCGCCGGGAATCGTGGGTCAATTGGGACCCGGTGGAGCAAACGGTTCTGGCCAACGAGCAGGTGATTGACGGCAAGGGCTGGCGTTCGGGCGAACCGGTTGAGAAGCGGCAGCTGAGCCAATGGTTTCTGCGCATCACGCATTATGCCGACGACCTTCTGGACGCCCTGAAGGATTTGGAGCGCTGGCCTGATCGGGTCCGCCTGATGCAGGAAAACTGGATCGGTCGGTCCGAAGGCGCGCGAATGTTCTTCGAACTAAAAGACCGGGATGACCGGCTGGAGGTTTATACCACCCGCCAGGACACCATTTTTGGCGCGTCTTTCTGCGCCATCGCCGCCAACCATCCGATCGCGCGGGAACTGGCCACGGATAATCCGGCGCTGGCCGAGTTTATTGCCGAATGTAACCGCCTGGGCACCAGTGAGGTGGCCATCGAGACCGCTGAAAAGCTGGGGTTCGATACCGGCATCAAAGCCCTGCATCCGTTTGAGGATGGCAAGGAGTTGCCCATTTTCGTTGCCAATTTCGTATTGATGGAATATGGCACCGGGGCCATTTTCGGCTGCCCCGGTCACGACCAGCGGGATCTGGACTTCGCTCGCAAATATGGTTTGGATGTGGTTCCGGTTGTTGCCCCGGAAGGAACGAAGGCCGCCGATTTCGTCATTGAAAACGAGGCCTACACGGGCGAAGGGCTGCATATCAATTCGTCGTTTCTGGATGGCACGACCATTGAGGCGGCCAAGGATGAAATTGCCGCCCGCCTTAAAGCCAAGGATGCGGGCGAAAAAGCCATCAACTATCGGTTGCGTGACTGGGGTGTTTCCCGGCAGCGCTATTGGGGCTGCCCCATTCCCATCATTCACTGCGACGATTGTGGGGCGGTTCCTGTCCCCGAGGCGGATCTTCCGGTGGTCCTTCCCGAAGATGTTACCGTCGACGGCCAGGGTAACGCACTGGATACGCACCCCGCGTGGAAACATGTGGATTGCCCGCAGTGCGGGAAGGCGGCGGTGCGCGAAACCGATACGTTTGACACTTTTTTTGAATCGTCATGGTATTTTGACCGGTTTTGCTCCACCCGCAGCGACACCGCCTTTGCGCGCAACGCGGTGGACTATTGGATGCCGGTGGATCAGTACATCGGTGGCATCGAACACGCCGTTCTCCATTTACTGTATTCGCGCTTTTTCACTCGCGCGCTGAAGGATTGCGGCTATCTATCAGCCGCGGAGCCCTTCGCTGGGTTGATGACCCAAGGCATGGTTTGCCACCAGACCTTCCGCGACGAAGCGGGGGGGTGGGTTCTGCCCACGGATGTACGGGTCGCCGACGATGGTTCGGCGGTTCATGCGACGACCGGCGAGGCAATCGCCGTGGGGCGCTCGGAAAAGATGAGCAAGTCCAAGCGCAACGTGGTTGATCCGGAGGAAATACTCGCATCCTATGGAGCGGACACGGCGCGCTTGTTCATGCTTTCCGACAGCCCGCCCAAACACGACCTGGATTGGACCGATGCGGGCGTTGACGGGGCCTGGCGGTATATCAATCGGCTGTGGCGTCTGATTGGCGAGCCGGCTTCGGAGATTTGTCCGTGTGATTCGCCTGAGCCAAATTCGATTTCGGCGCCGGCCGAGAGCATTCGCCGCGCCGTTCACAAAACAATCGCCGCAGTGTCGGACGACCTTGAGCGCTTCCATTTTAATAAAGCGGTTGCCCGCATTCGCGAGCTGACCAACCAACTGGAATCGTTTGATTCGGACAAGGACGGTGGCCCTTGGGTCATGCGCTTTGGCTGCGAGTCGGTGGTGAAACTGATCGGTCCGATGATGCCGCATTTAGCGGAGGAATTATGGCAACGGCTGGGCCACCAAGGCCTGTTGGTCGACGCCGGCTGGCCAGAATTTGATTCCGCTTTTCTTGAGGAAACGAGTGTCACGATTGCCGTTCAGGTGAATGGCAAACTTCGTGGTACCATAGATGTCCCGAAAGACTCGGTTAAGGGCGACGTCGAGACAGCAGCGCTGGCCCTTTCCAATGTTGTCTCGGCTATGAGTGGGAAGACACCGAGAAAAGTGATCGTCGTTCCCAATAGGATTGTCAATGTGGTGGTATAGAATCGCTACGGGTCTGGTGGCAGCGGCAATGGTCGCCGCTTGTGGATTTCAACCGCTTTATGTGGGAGGCAAATCCGGCCCCATTGCCACGGAGTTGGGGTCCATTAAAATTGATCGTATTGCGGACCGCATGGGGCAACAGTTGCGCAATGAGTTACTGGATAAGTTAACTCCCTATGGCCAGCAAGCGTCGGCGAAATACGGGCTTAAGGTAACTGTGAGCGAGGGCCGTTCCGGGCTTGCCGTAAAGAAAAGCGAGATTGCGACTCGGGCCAATCTTCAAGTCAACGCGACTTTTTTCTTAACTGACCGCGCCTCCGCTCGCAGGCTTTTTAGTGGCACCAGTCGGTCCGTTGCGAGCTTCAATATTTTAAGTTCAAGTTTCTCGTCTCTGATCACGGAAAAGGACGCTCGGGACCGTGCCATTCGCGAAGTGGCCAGCGATATTCAGAGTCGCCTTTCCGCCTATTTTCAGCTTTCTCCCGAAGCAAGACGCCAAGCGTTGCCGTGAAGATCACCGGGGCCAGGATCGAAGCATTCCTGCGGAACCCGGATCCGAAAAGCGTTGCTGTCCTTGTGTTTGGTCCTGACCGGGGACTCGTTCGCGAACGTGGGGCGACCATTGCCCGCGCGGTGGTCGATGATCCGGCGGACCCTTTCCGGGTGGTTGAACTTTCGGGCGGCAGCCTGAAGTCCGACCCGGCGCGGTTGGGGGACGAGGCGGCGGCGGTTCCTTTCGGCGGTGGCCGGAAATTGATCCGGATTTCTGAAGTGGGGGATGATCTCACCCAGGTGTTTTCTGCCTTTCTGGAGCTGGCGCGAAACGATGGAGCGTTCGTTCTGGTTCAAGCGGCGGAACTTTCCGGTCGCTCGAAACTGCGAAAGTTGTTTGAGGGAGCGAAAAACGCTGGCGCCATAGCGTGTTATGCCGATGATGCGCGAAACCTCCGGGGCGTGATTGCCGAGACCTTGAAGGGGCACGGGCTAACCGCGACCCGGGATGCCATGGCGTTCCTTGCCGAAAACCTCGGGTCCGACCGCGAGGTTACCCGGGCGGAGCTTGACAAACTGGCCCTTTACAAGGGGGACCCGGGCGAGATTTCCCTGGATGACGCGATCGCCTGTGTGGGCGATAGCGGGGCGACATCGCTTGACGCGGTGGTCTTCGCGACGGGCGAAGGCGACGCCCGGGGACTGGAAAGTGCTTTGCGCCGGGTGTGGGGCGAGGGCGCGTCGCCGGTCTCCGTTCTTCGGGTCGTAACGCGTCATTTCCAACGGTTGCACTTTGTCGCGGCCCAGATGGCGGGGGGGCGGACCCTTGATCAGTCCGTTTCGAGCCTTCGGCCGCCGGTTATTTTCTTGCGGGCGGGTTCTTTTAAGAATCAGGCGCGAGCGTGGACGCCCGACCGGCTGGCGCGCGCTATGGAATTGCTGCTTGGGGCGGAAATTGATTGTAAATCGACGGGCATTCCCAGCGAGGCCGTTTGCAGCCGCGCGCTTCTTCGGATTGCCCAGGCTGGGGCGTCCAGACGGCGTTAACCGCGATAATTTTCGCGCTCAACTGAATTGGCACTCAGCACTTCCGAAAAAAGACGGGGGCTATTCCTCGGCGGCCGGATCCTTCGGGTCTAGGGGATCCTCGTCGTCGTCGATCAGAAAATCATCGGCTGATAGGTCGCCTGTCGGGGTGCCATCGGTTGGGATGTCGTTAAGACCCAGTCCTTCGGCGATGCCCGAGAGCAAGGCCGCGGCGTCCGCTTCCGAAAGCTCGACGGCGAAGTCGTCGTCGGGCAGATCGTCTTCGTCACCTTCGGGCGCTCCGTCTGGTGAAAGGGGATTCTCCTCGGCAACGTCCGCATCCCCGGATTGTTCTTCGGCAACGGGCATTTCATCCGCAGGATCGGCATCGGAGGTTTCGCCGTCCGATAGTTCCGCGTCAGCAAGCATTTTGTCGATCTCGTCAGCGTCCGGTGAAATTGCGGCCGACTCATCAATTTCCTCGGGAGCGTCAGCGCCGGGTTCGGCGTCGGTTCCTGGCGTTGAGTCACTCGCGGCGGTATCATTGATTTCCGGGGCATCGGCAATGTCGGCTGTTATTTGGTCGATGGCGTCGGCGTCAAATTCATCGGCATTGGCCAGAATATCGTCGATGGCTTGGGATGTCGCCGCATAGGCCTCTTCGCGATCGTCGGGCGAACCGGCTTCGCCTTTTCCCTTGTCGGCGAGAATATTGGCGATTGCGGCCGAGGTATCGGCAAAGCTAAGGGATGCACCATCCTCGGAATAGAATTCCAAAGCCTCGTCCGCAGCCTCCAGCGCGGCCGCGTCATCCACGGCGCCGTCCTCGCCATCAATTTCCCGGGGTTCCTCGCCGGGTTCTCCGTCCGCTCCGGTCCACACGCCGCCGCCGTCAGCCCCTTCGAGGTTCATGTTGAACGTGCCAAGGGCACCCTGGCTTAAGCGGAACAATATATCGTCCAACTGCTCAAGCGACTGATATTGGATGGTCATGGTTCCACGATCGCCACGAAACGCGATGCCGACTTTCAAGCCGAGCATGTTGGCCAGTTCGTTTTCCAAGGCCACGGTGTCGGCGTCTTTTGCCGGCTCGGCGCGCGGGCGGGCGGGCCGCTGTTCCTTTTGGACGAGCTTTTCCGTTTGACGGACGTTGAGACCGCGGCGGGCCACGGCGCGGGCCAAAGCCGCCGGGTCGTCCGCGTTAAGCAGCGCGCGTGCGTGTCCGGCGGTCAGCGCACCTTGTTCGATCATGCTTTTGACCGGATCGGGTAGATTCAGAAGCCGCATTGTATTGGCGACGTGGCTGCGGCTTTTGCCAAGCGATGCCGCCAACTCGGCCTGGGTATAGGCGAATTCGTCCTTGAGGCGCTGAAAACCGTGGGCTTCGTCCAGGGCCGAAAGATCTTCGCGCTGCAGATTTTCAATGAGCGCGATTTCAAGCGCTTCGCTGTCTTCCAGCTGCTTGAGGATAACCGGGACCTCGTGAACCTGCGCCAATTGCGCGGCGCGCCAGCGGCGTTCGCCGGCGATGATCTCGTATCGGTCCGGGGCGGCCGGGTCGGCTCTGACCAGGAGGGGCTGGAGCACACCCTTGTCGGCGATGGACTGGGCCAACTCGCGCAAGGGTTCGTCGTCCACCGTCTGGCGGGGCTGGAAGCGGCCCGGCGTCAGGAATTCGACAGGGAGCCGCCTGATCTCATGGGGCCCTTGTGCAACTGCATCGGTCCCGTCTTCTTCGCCAAGAAGAGCGGAAAGCCCGCGTCCGAGATTTCTTTTCTTGCCTTCGTTGGCCATTAGGCTGCCTCCACCAGGCGTTCGCGACGGATGACTTCGCTGGCCAGATTCAAATACGCCTGCGAGCCCGTGCACTTCATATCGTAAACCAGAACCGGCCGTCCGTGGGACGGTGCTTCGGAAACGCGAACGTTACGGGGGATCACCGTATTATATACCTTGTCGCCGAAGTGCTCGCGGACATCCTGGGCGACCATACCCGAAAGGTTGTTGCGGCGGTCGAACATGGTTAACACGATGCCCTGGATTTCAAGGCCGGGATTGAAGGCCCGCTTGACCCGCTCAATGGTCTTGATCAGGTGGCTGACCCCTTCAAGGGCGAAAAATTCGCACTGCAGCGGAACCAAAACGGCCTGCGATGCGACCAGAGCATTGATGGTCAGCAGTCCCAACGCGGGCGGGCAATCGATCAGGATAAAATCGAACCCCGTCGCGCCCGCTTCCAGGGCTTCGCGAAGGCAATATTCACGCTGCTCTTCATTGACCAGCTCGATCTCGGCTCCCGCCAGATCGCTTCCGGCGGGAATGACCTCGAGACCGGGTATTTCCGTTTTCTGGGCCGCCTCCAGCGGCGTCGTGCCGCCGCTGAGCAGGTGGTAGCTGTCCACCTCCCGCGCGCTGCGCGCGATGCCCAAGCCGGTGCTGGCGTTGCCCTGGGGATCAAGGTCGATCAACAGCACCCGCTTGCGGATTGCTGCCAGCGCTGTGGCCAGATTGATCGCGGTGGTGGTTTTTCCGACGCCGCCTTTTTGGTTTGCGATGGCGATTATGCGGGGCGAATCTGCTGAATTCAGTGGGATTTCAGGATTCATTACGGCGCCCAATTTCTTCCAGTTTCAGGATTTCGGCCTGCGAATCGGTCAAACTTCTGATCCGCGTGACTTGCATAATCCATTTTTTTTGCGATTCCGTCAATTCTTCTTGTGCATTTCGGCCCTTGGAAAAGAGGCAAATTGACCCTTTTTTGAGGAAAGGTCGTGCATATTCCACTAGCGAAACGAGCGGTGCGCAGGCCCGGGCGGTGACCACATCAGCGGAAATCGGCGATGTTTTTTCAATTCGTGTCCGGTGAATTTCCACTGTCGTCCCGGTCGCCCGGGCGGCTTCCTGAAGAAATGCGCACTTTCGACCGTCGCTTTCCACCAGGTGAACCCCGGGAACACCGAGGATGGCAAGCACCAGTGCCGGGAACCCCGCGCCACTGCCCAGATCGACCAGGGTTCTCGCCGATACCGGGATCAACGGATGGAGCTGCGCCGAGTCCAGCATATGGCGGCGCCACAGATCATCAAGGGTCGCTTTCCCAACGAGATTGATGCGGCGCTGCCATTTGATGAGAAGATCCGCGTAGGCCGAAAGGCGCTCCATCACCGGAATGGATGCGCCGGTTGCCGCGCGGAATTCTTCGGGAGAAAGGGGCGGTGTCGGGAGTGTCATTTTCTTCGCCATCCTTCATGGGGATGTTTCACGTGAAACATGTTGACGATCAGGCGACCGCTTTTTCCCCGCGCCGCCGCACATGGGCCAGAAGCAGAGTTAACGCCGCCGGGGTAACGCCGGAAATGCGCGCCGCCTGTCCCAGGGTGGCGGGCCGCACGTGCATCAGCTTGTCTCGCACTTCATTGGAAAGTCCGTTGATCCCTGCGTAATCAAGATCGCCGGCCAATGCCAGGTGCTCGTCCCGGCGGAAGGCGGCGATGTCGGCGCGTTGCCGTTCCAGATAGGGCGCGTATAGGGCCTCGATTTCCAACTGGGCCCCGATGTCTTCTTCGACGCCGCCCATCTCCGGCCAGATGGCCGCCAGCTGCCCACAATCGACCTCCGGTTGGCTGAGCAGATCATAAGCCGTGCGGGCCACGCCATCGCGGTTGACCTCGATCCCCTGTTTCGCCAGGGCGCTGGGCGAGACCGAAAGCGCCGCGAGGCGTCCCCGCCACTTTTCCAGCAGATCCCTCTTGGTTCCAAACGCCGCTTCACGCCCTTGCCCAACACACCCCAGCTCGATGCCTTTCGGGGTCAGGCGCTGATCGGCGTTATCGGCGCGAAGAAGCAAGCGATATTCCGCCCGCGAGGTGAACATGCGATAGGGCTCCGCCGTTCCCCGGGTCACCAGGTCATCGATCATCACGCCGATGAAACCCTCGGCCCGATCAAACGCCACGCCGTCCGACCCGCCCGCCCGGCGCGCCGCATTCAGGCCAGCAACCAGGCCCTGCCCGGCGGCTTCCTCGTAGCCCGTCGTCCCATTGATTTGCCCGGCGAAAAACAGGCCCGCCGCGCGCTTGGTCTCCAGGGTCGGATAGAGTTCGCGCGGGTCGACAAAATCGTACTCGATGGCGTACCCGGGCTGGATCATCGTGGCCCGCTCCAACCCCGGTATGGTTTTGACCATGGCCTCCTGCACATCCTTGGGCAGGGAGGTCGAGATGCCGTTGGGATACACCGTCGGGTCGTCCAACCCCTCGGGCTCCAGGAAAATCTGATGCCGGGTGCGATCGGCAAACCGCACCACCTTGTCCTCGATGCTGGGACAGTAGCGCGGCCCGGTCCCTTCGATCTGCCCCGAATACAGGGGGGCCCGGTCAAGGTTCGCGCGGATCAGTTCGTGGGTCGCCGGGGTCGTCTCGGTCAAATAGCAATCCACCTGCGGCGTATGGATGGCCCCGGTCAAATAGGAAAAGGGAACCGGCGGGTCGTCGGGCGGTTGCGCCATCAGTGCGCTCCACGCGATGGTCCGTCCGTCGAGACGCGGCGGCGTCCCGGTCTTCAGCCGACCCAGGGCAAAGCCAAGCCGCCGGAAGGTGTAGGAGAGCCCAATGGCCGGTGGGTCGCCAACCCGCCCCGCCGGGTATTGAACTTCACCGACGTGGATCATGCCGCGCAGGAAGGTCCCGGTGGTAATGACCACGGCCCCCGCCGCGATGTCCTTACCCTCGCCCGTGCGCACACCGCGCACCGCGCCAGAGGCATCGAACAAGAGATCCTCGGCCGCCGCCTCAAGAACATCCAGACCCGCCTGGTCGGCGATCAGTTCACCCACGGCCTTGCGGTAAAGTTTCCGGTCGGCCTGCGCCCTGGGCCCGCGAACCGCCGGACCTTTGCTGCGGTTGAGAATGCGAAATTGAATCCCCGCGCGGTCGGCGGCCCGGCCCATGATCCCGTCCAGCGCGTCAACCTCGCGCACCAACTGGCCCTTGGCCAATCCACCAATGGCGGGGTTACATGACATCTCGCCGAGCCGGTCGCGCCGATGGGTGACCAGAAGGGTACTCGCCCCCACGCGCGCCGACGCCGCAGCCGCCTCGGCCCCGGCGTGTCCGCCGCCCACAACGATGACATCATAAGAATTCATGGTTCGGAAATTAGGGATGCCGCGGGACCCTGTCAAACGCTCCCGCGCGCTGCCCGCAAGATTCTCGCAATTTTCGCTATTTTATCGCGCATTTGGCAAAAATGAATCCCAAACGGCCATTCCGTGTTTCACGTGAAACATTATTTTCCGATACAGAAGTCCCTGAAGATCACGTCCAGAAGATCTTCCACATCGACTCCACCGGTTATGCGCCCCAGCGCCCGCGTTGCCAGCCGCAGGTCTTCGGCCATCAATTCGGAACTGCTGCTCCCCTTTCCGCCGCCTTCGAGAAAACGATCCAGAGCCGCCGCGCATTCCCCCAGTGCCTCGCGGTGCCGCGCCCGTGTCATGGCCGGGGCCCCGGTGGCCGGAAAGCGATCAACGACCGCCTTACTCAGCACGCCCTCCAACCGATTGATCCCCTCGCCCGACAGAGCCGAGACACCCAGCGCCGTCCGACCCGCAATCATCGGCGGCCCCTCCGGCCTCGCCACATCCACCTTATTGAGGACCACCACGCTCTCACCATCGATCAAGTCCAGGGCGCGCGCATCGCACTCGGGCCAAACCGTTGCATCGAAAACAACCAGCCTGATGTCCGCTTCCACGGCCCGCTTGGTTGCCCGGCGAACACCCTCGCTTTCGATGGCGTCACCACCCTCGCGCAGCCCCGCCGTATCCGCCACGATCACCGGATAGCCGCCAAGATCAAGCCGTACCTCGATCACGTCGCGGGTGGTTCCGGCTGTCTCTGAAACAATCGCCGCGTCGCGCCGCGCCAGCAGGTTCAGCAAACTTGACTTGCCCGCATTCGGCGGCCCGACAATGGCCACATGAACGCCCCCGCGCAACCGCTCGCCCCGCCCGTCATCGGCCAGATGAGCGGCCACCTCGCGCGCCACCCCACCGACCTCACGGCGCACGTCATCCATCAGGTTCGCGGGCAATTCCTCATCGGAAAAGTCAATGGTGGCTTCCAGGTGGGCCAGCGAACCAACAAGCCGTTGCCGCCATCCGTCGTAAAGATCGCGCAAACCACCGCCCATCTGATGAAGCGCCTGGCGCCGTTGCGCCGCCGTCTCCGCCGCCACCAAATCGGCCAGCCCCTCGGCTGCCGTCAGATCCATCTTAT
Source organism: Rhodospirillales bacterium (assembly GCA_018648445.1). Next base: position 21,194 of record JABGRG010000001.1, read on the forward strand.
TGTTCTCGAAAGCCCGCCGCGTGAACTCACCCGGCTCGGCGAGGCGCAACCCCTCCATGCCTCCCAGGGCATCGAGGACCCCCGCCACCACGGCCCGTCCGCCATGAACGTGAAACTCGACCACATCCTCGCCGGTGAAACTGCGGGGTCTGGAAAACAACACGGCAAGCGCATCATCCAGCGCCTCGCCGCTTTCCGGATGCCGCAAGGTCACCCTGTGCAATACCCGCGTCGTCAACGGATCGCGCACACCCAACGCACGCACCGCTTCCGATGCGCCGTTACCCGACATTCGAATGACCGCGACCCCCGCCGGCGCCCCGCCTGATGCGAGGGCATAAATGGTTCCTGTTTTCATTTCCTTCCCGTAACGGCTTTCATCACATTCCCTGCGCTTCTCCGCCGATACACCTTATCTTGTGGTTCCTATTCATCCCGCCCCAACATCAAGCGTCCAACGGGTTCCCCGCCTTGAATATGCGAGCCCAGGATTTCATCGATGTCGCTGCGGTTTTCCGCCCTGTACCATATCCCTTCCGGGTAAACCACCATCGTCGGCCCCAACTCGCAGCGATCCAGACAGCCCGACGAATTGATGCGAACATCGCCCAAGCCCAAGGTTTTGGCTTTGGCCTTCATGTAATTTCGCAACCCCAAACCGCCGCGCCCCTTGCAGCAGCCCCGTGCGTTGCCCTCGGGCCGTTCGTTGACGCAACAAAAAACATGATGGCGATAAAACGGCTTCTGTCCACTTTCCTGAGCGGCCACGTCCAGCCCTTTCTTCTATACTTGCCGCGCGACCTCTGGTTCCCACGTTGAAAACCTTGTCCCCGGCCACAATCTAACTTGGGATCGTGTCCCCTCGGGACAATCCCCCGATGGACAATACTTTACCGCAAAAAGAAAAAGCCCAAACAATGAGCCGAAACCTCCTCGCCGAAGAAACCAGCCCCTACCTTTTGCAACACCGAAGCAATCCCGTCAATTGGCGGCCCTGGGGCGACGACGCTTTCGCCGATGCCCGCCGCGCCGATAAGCCGGTCCTTTTGTCGGTCGGCTATTCGGCCTGCCACTGGTGCCACGTCATGGCCCACGAAAGTTTCGAGGACGACGCCATCGCTGCGCTAATGAACGAGTTGTTCGTCTGCATCAAGGTGGATCGCGAGGAGCGCCCCGATGTCGACGTGGTCTACCAGCATGCCTTGGCCATGCTGGGCGAGCAGGGCGGGTGGCCGCTGACCATGTTCCTGACCCCCGACGCCGAGCCGTTCTGGGGCGGCACCTATTTCCCGCCGGAACCCCGGTATGGCCGCGCCGGTTTCCCCGACATTCTTCGCCGGGTGGCCGAGCTTCACAAGACAAACCAGTCCGCCGTTCGCCATAATGCGGACGCCATTCGCGAGGCTTTGAACAGGCCCCTGACCGCCGCCGGCGACCCCGATCACGATACCGATGCCTTCACCCGCACGTCGTTGAACCACGCCGCCGAACATGCCTTTAGCATGGTTGATACCACCAACGGCGGAACTCATGGCGCGCCTAAGTTCCCCCAGCCCGCCTTCTTCCGCTTTCTGTGGCGGGCTCACTTACGCACCGCTACGCCCGCTTGCGGGAGCGCCGTCACCACGACCCTGGACGCCATTTGCCAGGGCGGAATTTACGACCATGTGGGCGGCGGCTTCGCACGCTATTCCACCGATGCCGGCTGGTTTGTCCCGCACTTCGAAAAAATGCTCTATGACAACGCGCAACTTATCGACCTGATGGCTGAGGTTTGGCGCACGACACAATCGCCCCTCTACGCTGCACGAGTCCGCGAGACCATCGCCTGGGCCTTGCGGGACATGCGGGTTTCCCTGCATCCGCAGGACGACGCGCCCGAGACGCCGTTTGCCTTCGCCGCAGCTTTCGACGCCGACAGCGAAGGGGTCGAGGGGCTCTACTACCTGTGGAGCGAAGGCCAGCTCGACGAAGCCCTGGGACCCGACGCCGCCCTTTTCAAATCCACCTACGGGACGGTTCCCGGAGGCAACTGGGAAGGAGCCAATATCCTCAAGCGCGCGCCGTCCGCCGACATGACGGATGAAACGACCGAGGCGCATCTGGCAAATTCCCGCAAAAGCCTTTTGCAGCTCCGCAACGGCCGCATCCCCCCCATGCGGGACGACAAGGTTCTGGCCGACTGGAACGGCTTAATGATCACCGCGCTGGCCAACGCGGGTGTTACCTTTGACGAGCCCGACTGGACGGTGCAGGCGCGCCGCGTATTCGATTTCATCGTCAGTGAAATGACCGTCGAGGGACGCCTGCGCCACACCTGGCGGCTCGGCCGCGCCCGCCACCCGGCGACCCTTGACGACTACGCCAACATGTCGCGCGCCGCCCTCGCCCTTTTCGAGGCCACCGGCGAAAACGACTATTTGACCCACGCCGAGCAGTGGACGGCGATCCTCGACAAGCACTACCGGGACGACACCGGCGGCGGATATTTCCTCAACGCCGATGACGCCAACGACCTCATCACACGGCCCAAAATGATCGCCGACAACGCCACCCCGTCGGGAAACGGCGTTCTGCTGGAAGTCCTCGCCCGCCTTTTCCTCATTACCGGCAAAGACGCCTACCGGGAGGACGCCGAGGCCCTGGCAGGCGCCTTCCCGGTTTCGGCACCCGAGCACCGCATTTCCATGCCGGGCCTCTGTCAGGGCTTCGAGGTCCTCGACAGCGCCCTCCAGATCGTCATTGTCGGTCCCGATGGCGACCCGGCCACCGACGCCCTGCTGCGTGCCGCCCACGGTTTCGCACCGCCGTTCGGCGTTTTCTCCCGCATATCGCCCGAAACCGATGCCCCTCCCGGCCACCCGGGCCACGGCAAGGGCCTCGCCCAAGGCCGCCCGGCGGCCTACATCTGCCAGGGTGCCACCTGTGCCCCCCCGATTACCGAGCCCCAGGCCTTGCGGGACCGACTATCGAGCCTGTAGTCTCGCATCCATGCCGTACCAATGCTTTTCCAGCCCCGTCGGTCCGCTGAGCGTCTTCGAGGAAGAAGACGCCATCGTCGCCATCGAATGGGGCCGCGCGCCGGACCCCCGGAAAACGCCGCTCCTTGCCGAAGCCCGCCGCCAACTGGATGCCTATTTCGACGGCGCGCTTCAGTCCTTCGACCTGGCCCTAGCGCCGCGCGGAACCGCCCATCAAAAGGCCGTGTGGAACGCCATGTTGCGAATACCCTACGGAGAGGTGCAGACCTACGGCGAGATTGCCACGGAAATCGGTTCCGCCCCGCGCGCCGTTGGCGGCGCCTGCGGCGCCAATCCCATTCCCATCATTATCCCCTGCCACCGCGTCGTCGGTGGCGGCGGCCGCCTGACCGGCTATTCCGGCTTCGGCGGCCTTGATACAAAACGCGCGCTGTTGCGACTGGAAGACGCGCCCATACCATCACTCGAGGGAGATCGAAGATGACAAAAGCCATCCAAGTCAACCAATACGGCGGACCCGAGGTTCTGGAGTGGAATGACGTCGCCCTCGGCGACCCCGGCCCCGGCGAGGCGCGCGTCCGCCATACCGCTGTCGGCCTCAATTTCATCGACACCTACATGCGAACCGGCCTTTATCCGTTGCCCGGTTTTCCCAGCGGCATTGGTTTGGAGGGCGCGGGCATTGTCGAAGCCGTGGGCGAAGGCGTCACCGACGTCAAGGTCGGCGGGCGGGTCGCTTATGCGGGCGGACCTCCGGGGGCCTATAGCGAGGCCCGCGTGATGCCCGTCGGCCGTCTCATCCCCATCCCCCACGCCATCGAAGACCAGACGGCGGCCGCCATGATGCTCAAGGGAATGACCGCCCAGTATCTGTTGCGCCAGACCTACGTGGTCAAAGCGGGCGACACCATCCTTACCCACGCGGCAGCGGGCGGTGTCGGCCTGATCCTGTGCCAATGGGCAAAACACCTGGGCGCCACGGTCATCGGAACCGTGGGTTCCGACGAAAAAGCCGAACTGGCCAAGGCCAACGGCTGCGACCATCCCATCATCTATACCCGCGAAAACTTCACCGAGCGAGTCCGCGAGATCACCGACGGCAAGGGTGTTCCCGTGGTTTATGATTCCGTCGGCGCGGCCACGTGGGAAGGCTCGCTCGATTGCCTGCAGCCCCGTGGCCTGATGGTCAGTTTCGGCAACGCGTCCGGCAAGGTCGAGCCGGTCGAACCGGTCACCCTTTCGGCCAAGGGGTCTTTGTTCCTGACCCGCCCGACGCTCATTCACTATACGGCCACGCGGGCAGAACTGTTGGCCACCGCAGGCGATCTGTTCGATGTGGTCGGCCCCGGCCACGTGAAAATTTCCGTCAACCAGACGTATGATCTGGCCGACGCGGCACAGTCGCACCGCGACCTTGAGGGGCGCAAAACCACGGGGTCAACCGTGCTTCTGACGTAACCGACGCCAATCCCCAAACGAAAACGGCGCGCTCCGGAAGGATGCGCGCCGTTTGTTTTTTTCGTCCCGCGATCAGGTGTTCATGGAGTCGAAGAAATCGCTGTTGGTCTTCGTTTCCTTGAGCTTCTTGAGCAGGAATTCCATGGCGTCGATGACGCCCATGGGCATAAGGATGCGCCGCAACACCCACATCTTCGACAGGGTCCCCTTGTCGGCCAGCAGTTCTTCCTTGCGGGTGCCAGACTTGGTGATGTCGATGGTCGGCCAGATGCGCTTGTCGGTCAGCTTGCGGTCGAGAATGACCTCCGAGTTGCCGGTGCCCTTGAACTCTTCGAAAATCACCTCATCCATACGCGAGCCGGTATCGATCAGGGCGGTAGCGATAATGGTCATCGAGCCACCCTCCTCGATATTTCGCGCGGCGCCAAAAAATCGTTTGGGCCGCTGCAGGGCGTTGGAATCGACGCCGCCCGTCAGCACCTTGCCCGACGACGGCACCACCGTGTTATAGGCGCGGGCAAGACGGGTGATCGAGTCCAGCAAGATCACCACATCGCGTTTGTGTTCGACCAGACGCTTGGCCTTGGCCAGCACCATCTCGGCCACCTGTACGTGGCGTGAGGCAGGTTCGTCGAAGGTCGAGCTCACAACCTCGCCTTTGACCGAACGGGCCATGTCGGTCACTTCCTCGGGCCGTTCGTCAATCAACAACACGATCAGGTAACATTCGGGGTGGTTCTCGGCCACGGCGTGCGCGATGTTTTGCAGCATCACCGTTTTACCGGTACGCGGCGGCGCCACGATCAACGCCCGCTGGCCCTTGCCGATGGGGGCAATCAAATCGATGACCCGAAGGGTCGGATCCTTGATGGTCGGATCCTCGATTTCCATTTTCAGCCGATCTTCGGGATAGAGCGGCGTCAGGTTGTCGAAATTGGTCCGGTGACGAACCTGGGCCGGGTCGCCGAAGTTGACATCGACGATTTTGAGCATGGCGAAATACCGCTCGCCATCCTTCGGCGCGCGGATTTCACCCTCTACCGTATCCCCCGTACGCAGGCTGAAGCGGCGAACCTGACTGGGCGAGACGTAAATATCGTCCGGCCCCGGCAGGAAATTGGCCTCGGGTGAGCGCAGGAAGCCAAACCCATCGGGCAACACCTCGAGAACGCCGTCGCCGTAAATGGAAACGTTGTTTCTGGCCAGCCTTTTCAGGATTGCGAACATCATTTCCTGCTTGCGCAGGGAGCTCGCGTTTTCGATTTCAAGCTCTTCGGCAAGCGCCAACAGCTCGACGGGTGTTTGTTTCTTGAGTTCTTTGAGATTCATATCTGGTCGTTTCTTCTGACCGGGAAAAGGGAGCGCTTAGGTGGGGAGAGCATGAAAACCGGAAGTCGACACTAGGTGGCTTCACGAAAAGAATTCGACGCTTCGGGCGATTACGCCTTCATGCCCGCACGAAATTTGGAGAAATACCAAGGGCGTGTCCCACCCTTTGCAATACCAAAAGCATTAACCAAATGGCACTGACCTGTCAAACAAAGATTTGCCCGAAGATTTACCGGGCCCCTACTTGGCGTCCCCAACCAGCCTCGCGAGCCCCTCGATAAACTTCGGGTGGCACCCCACCGCAGGAACCCGAACGTATTCCGGCAGGCCCAAATCGGCGGCGACCTTCCGATATTCAATATCAAGCTCCACCAAGGTTTCCGAGTGCTCTGAAACAAAGGCGATGGGAACGACGACGACGCCCACGCCGTCTTGCGCCGCGCGCTTCAGCTCATCCTCGATGGACGGCCCAATCCATTCCAGCGGCCCAACCCGACTTTGGTAGCAAACCACCCAACCGGGCTCCGCCTCCCCGGTGGCGGCAATGATCGCCCCGATGACCGCATTGGCCGTCTCGCCGATCTGCGCGGGGTAGGGGTCTCCCTTATCGACCACCCGCTTGGGCAAACCGTGGGCTGAAAACAAAATCCGCACGGCTGAGCATTTTTCAGCGGCCTCCCGCAAACCCTTCAAAACCAACTCGGCCTGCGCTTCAATCAATCCTTCCTCGGTCGGATAGCAACAAATCTCCCGGCTGGGTGCGGCCAGCTTCGCAGCGGCCGCAGCGCGTCGCCAATCCTTCAGCGAAGACGCGGTGGTGGTGGTCGAATACTGCGGATAGAGCGGCAGAAGAACCACTTCATCGGGCCCAAAATCATGGACCAGCAGTGCGGTCTCGTCGCTCATGGGATGCCAATAGCGCATGGAAACGAAAACGCGCACCGTATCGCCGCCTTGCGAAAGTCGGGTTTCCAATGCGCTGGCTTGATCGCGCGTAAGACCCAACAACGGTGACCCGCCGCCGATATTTTCGTAGATTTCCCGCGCCAACGGGGCGCGCCGCCGCGATATCACGCGCGCCAGGACCGGCCGCAGTGGCCACGCTAACCCTATGATCGCCGGGTCGTTGAACAGATTGAAAAGAAAGGGTTCGACCGACTCGGGCCGGTCCGGGCCACCCAGGTTGAACAAGACAACGGCGATCCTGGACATGGCCCTACAACGCGCGCCAGGAGGTGATTTGCCGCGCCAGTTCGATGACGTTTTCGACCGGCGTCTGCGGAACCACGCCATGGCCCAGATTAAAGACGAACGGTCCCTTGCCGAAAGCGTCGAGAATCTCCGCCGCCGCGGATTTCATCTTTTCACCCCCCTCAACAACAAGAAGCGGATCAAGGTTTCCCTGGATGGTGCACATTTTTTGCAAATTATTTGCCGCGAACCCCAAATCAAGTTCACTGTCTATACCCACGCCATCGACGCCCGTTTCGGTCACATACGCCGGGTACAAATTTTCAGCCCCGCGCGGAAAACCGATAAACGGAATATGGGGATATCTCGCCCGGACTTTTTCGATGATCGTCCTTGTCGGCGCAATAACCAGCCGGCGGAATTGGTCTTCATTCAAAGCGCCTGCCCAGGTATCAAACAATTGCAGCGCTTCGGCCCCATTGGCCACCTGTTCAATCAGATAAGCCGCCGTGGCATTGACCAAGATTTCCATTAGCCGGGCAAAACCAGCCTGATCTTCGGTATCCCAACCCAGCGCCCGTGAAAAATCCGTTTTGCCGCGTCCTTCCACCATGTAGGTGGCCACTGTCCACGGCGACCCGGCAAATCCGATCAACGCGGTTTTTTCGGGTATCTCGGCAGCAAGACGGCGCACGGTTTCGAACACCGGCGTCAAATGATCACACACACCCTCGGAATTCAGGCGCCCCAAATCATCGTTTCCCCGCAGCCGTTCCAATACCGGTCCCTCGCCCTCGCGGAACTCAACCGTTTGTCCCAAGGCGTCGGGTATGACCAGAATATCGCAAAATAGGATAGCGGCGTCGGGACTGAAACGGCGCAGCGGCTGAAGGGTTGCTTCGACCGACAGATCCGGGGTGTAGCAAAATTCGAGGAAATTACGCGCGGTCGTTCGCAGTTCCCGATATTCCGGGAGATAGCGCCCTGCCTGACGCATGAACCAGAAAGGTGGCGTTGCCAGCGCTTCGCCTTGAAGGGCCTGAAGGAACGGTTTGGATGGTTCGGTCATGCGTAATTTTCCCTTTGAAGAACACATCTTATCCATACCCCCCCTAAACAAGAATATTTTTTAAAAGAATCTTGTAGTTGTTGTTGGGGCCATGAGTCCTGGGGATTAATGGTGGTCCACAATCCATCCCCAGAAGCGCCCGCACCCGGCGTGTTTTCGACGTCGACGGGAAAACCCTGTTGATGGCGCCGACGCACCGACCGAACGTGGCGCACCGACTCCAAATTCGGAAAAGCGGGAATAGCGGGGACAGAAAATCTCCCGGATCAGGCCCTTCGCGTTTTACAGATCGGCGGATAACATTTCTATTTGTGTCCGCACCGGTGTAAAAAAGATTGCGTAACAAGAGTAGATTTCGAAGTCGGGTAAATCGGAGGGGGTTTATCCCCAGGATTCGAAAATGGTTCGCCAAAAGGGCATTCAGAATAAAACCGTGAACGTGCACATCGTATCGGACTCCACCGGCGAGACCGCAACTTCGGTCGCCCGCGCGTGTCTGGCTCAATTCGACCGCGTGGTTTGGATCGAGCATATCTGGCCTATGGTCCGCAAGAAAACCCAACTGAAAGAAATTTTGGCGGGCATCCGGAAAAACCCGGGTATCGTCATTTACACCCTGGTAAACCGGGAAATTCAGGAGCGCCTGGAAGAAGACTGCCGGCAGATGCAGGTTCCGTGCGTGCCGGTTCTCGATCCGGTTTTGGAAATGATGCACTCGTATCTGGGCGCGCCGGGCAAACCGCGGCCGGGCCGCCAACACGAGATGGATTCCGAATATTTTGCCCGCATAGAGGCGGTGCATTTCGTGTTGCGTCACGACGACGGCAAACACCCCATTGATTTTGATGAGGCCGACGTGGTTATCGCCGGCGTTTCACGAACGCTGAAAACGCCGACGTGTATTTATCTGGCCAACCGCGGCATCAAGGCGGCCAATATTCCGATCGTTCCCGGCGTGCCGATACCGCCCGAGGTGTTGAAGGAAGGCGCGCCGCTGGTCGTGGGTTTGACCAAAGACCCTAAGCGTCTGGTCCAAATTCGCCGCAACCGGCTGAAAATGCTGAACCGCGACGACGATACCGATTACGCCGATATCGACACGGTTTCCGAGGAAGTTCGTACCGCCCGCGAGATTTTCAAGGCCCACAAGTGGCCGGTGATCGATGTGACCCGCAAGTCGGTTGAAGAGGTGGCCGCAACAATCATGCAACTCCACAAAAAACGGAAGGACGCGCAGCTTTAGCGCAGACCTAACCATGCGCAGATCACGCCTTGTCCTGGCCTCGGCAAGCGCTACCCGCGCCCGACTGCTCTCGGCTGCGGGAATCGAGTTCGAATGTGATCCCGCCGATGTGGACGAGGCCGCCATCAAAATCGATCTGGAACGGACCGGGGCGGGTGCTGCGGACGTGGCGCACGCCCTTTGCGCCGCCAAGGCCATGGCTGTCAGCGAACGTCACCCGGATGCTTACGTAATCGGCGCCGATCAAATTTTGGAACATGGCGGGCAAAAGTTCGACAAGGCGTCCAGCCTCGACGATGCCCGCCGCCAGTTACAGGCCTTGCGCGGCCGAACCCATAGCCTTGTGTGCGGCGTTTGCGCCGTGCACGAGCGCCGCCTGACTTGGCGGCATGAGGCGACGGCGCGCCTCGAAATGCGCGATTTCAGCGATGAATTTCTCGACGCATACCTGATCCGGGCCGAGGATGCCTGCCGCAATTCGGTCGGGGCCTACTATGTGGAAGGGCTGGGCGCGCAGTTATTTGCACGTATCGACGGCGATCACTTCACCATTCAGGGATTGCCCATGCTGGCTTTGATGGATTTCTTGCGCCGCGAAGGGCTACTTGCGTCATGAGGGAACGGCCCCGGGAAGAACGGCTATGGTGATACTTGGGCTGACCGGTTCAATCGGCATGGGCAAGACGGTGGCCGCCGGGATGTTCCGGCAGCTGGGTGTGCCGGTGCATGACGCCGATGCGTTCGTTCACAAGGCGTTAGCTGAAAATCGTGACGTAATCCGACAGGTCGGGAACTTGTTCGCGGGTATCGCGGGGAGCGGAAAAATCGATCGTATCGCCCTGGGCGCACGGGTATTTGGCGACGACGAAGCCCTGGCTGCCCTGGAGGCGATTCTCCATCCGGCGGTTCAGCGCGATCAGGCGGCGTTCATCGGGCGCGCCGCTTGCCGCAGGGAACGGCTGGTCGTCCTTGATATTCCGCTCCTGTTCGAGACCGGCGCCGAGCTTGATTGCGATTTCACGGCGGTTGTCACCGCGCCGCCCTGCATTCAAAGGGGCCGGGTCCTGCGCCGTCCCGGAATGACGCCGGAAAAACTGGGAAATATTCTGTCCCGCCAGATGCCGGACGCCGAAAAGACACGGCGCGCCGATTTTGTCATCCGTTCCGGCCTGGGACGGCGTGCGGCCTTGCGCGAGGTGCGGCAAATCGTCACATTGTTGCGCCCCGGCCTCAACTGAAATCAACCGACGGAACCCCATGCGCGAAATTGCTCTCGATACCGAAACGACCGGCCTTGACCCAAACTCCGGCGACCGCATTGTCGAAATTGGGGCGGTGGAGTTGATCAATCATCTGCCCACCGGCGAAACCTATCAGGTTTACATCAATCCGCAGCGCGATATGCCGGAAGAGGCCTTCGCGGTGCACGGGCTGTCGGACGAATTCCTGGCCGACAAGCCGGTATTCGCTGATGTGGCGGATGGATTTCTGGATTTCGTTAGCGACGGCGATCTGGTGATCCACAACGCCGAATTCGACATGAAGTTCCTGAAGTACGAGTTCGGCTTGCTGGATAAACCGGCCCTGTCGGCCAATCGCGTGATCGATACGCTCAGCATTGCGCGGCGCAAATTTCCGGGCTCACCCGCCAATCTTGACGCCCTGTGCCGCCGTTTCCAAATCGATCTTTCGGACCGCTCGCTGCACGGCGCGCTGAAAGACGCCAAGCTGCTAAGCGAAGTTTATCTGGAGCTCATCGGTGGCCGCCAAGCCGACCTGGCGCTTGCGCGGGATGCGCAAAGCCCGGTGGCGGCACAGGAAGGCGTGCGCAATCAGCGCGTCGCCCGTCCCCACGCGCCCAGCGCTGAGGAAGAGGCCCGGCACGCGGCCTTCCTGAAAAAACTGAAAAACCCGCTTTGGGATTAAGCCTCTTCGGCCTGCGCTGCGGCCGCTTGCTGTGCGAGCTGGTTCTGGAACATCCCGACAAAATCCACCGGGGCCAGCATCAGCGGCGGGAAGCCGCCGTCGCGGGTCGCGTCGGCAACGATGTTGCGGGCGAACGGGAACAACAGGCGCGGGCATTCGATCAAAAGGATCGGCTGTAGGGTTTCCTGGGGCCCGGTCACCGTAAACAGTCCGCCGTAAGACAGCTCGCAAACGAAGGCTGCGGTCTCTTTGACGTCGCATTGGGCGTGGATGGTCAGGACCACCTCATACATATCACCCTCTACCGGATCGGCCTTGACGTCGATATTCACCGTGATGTCAGGCTGCGAATCCTGCTGGGCTGCGTAGACAGCGGGCGCGCCGGGGACTTCAAAGGAAAGGTCCTTGACGTACTGCGCGACGACCGCAAGCGTCGGGGCTGCATTTTCTTCGGTGGTGGCGGCGGTTTCGTCGGGCGTGCCGTTGGCGTTCATCTTTATGATCTCCGTTTCTGGATAATTTTGGCGTGGCTACCATAGTCGCGCCCCGCTGGCAACAACCCTAACGGTCGTCGCGTTGCCATGGGCTTTCGTTTTTTTCAGAGGGCGGGCTATCTGTGCCATCCCCGACCTCTTCGAATTCGCCCTCGATGACCGACGGGTCCCGGTCCGGCGTATTGCCCGGGCCGAAGCCGCCCGCCTGAACGTTCACGCGGCCCGAGGATTCCAGATAACGGCCAACAAGGCCGCGAAAACCGGCGCGAAAGGCGGGCACGAACAAAAGAAATCCGAAGGCGTCGGTGACGAAACCCGGCGTCAGCAACAAGGCCCCGGCCAGCAACAGGCAAAGCCCATCGAAAACCTCGGCCATGGGAAAGCGGCCGACGGCGAGATGTTGTTGAGCGCGGGCCAGGGTCGAAAACCCCTGGTGGCGCAAAAGCCCGGTTCCGATAACGGCGGTCAGAACCACCACCGCCAGCGTCGGAACAAGCCCCAGCCAGCCGCCCACCTCGATAAAAACGGCGATTTCGATGATCGGAACACCGATCATTAGGATAAGAAGAATTAGACCCATGCTTGCCCTGAAACGATTATCGGATTATCTACATTCTAGATGGTGGTTCGCCAATCATACCCGAAGGCGCAAAACAGGTCACATTTCGCGCGCTCGGAGTTTTGTGCGTCCCATCGTATTTAAACCACGAGAACCCGGCGGTCCAGCCGGGATGAATTGTCGGGAAAGCGATTATGGGTAACGGCATCCAGTTTCTAGACATTATTTTCTTCGCCCTGATCGCGGCATTTCTTGTTCTCAGGCTGCGAAACGTCCTGGGTAAGCGCGACGGGCATCAACGCGACCAGAACGACCAGAACGACCCGTTCAACCTCGGCCGGCCGCCGCAGGCGGGAAACGAAAACGTCGTATCGCTCCCCGAGCGTGAGGATTCCGGCGCCTTTGAAGAACTCGTCAATTCCCGGATCGGCGACGAGGACGCCGCCGAGATCGACCAGCAAGATCCGCTGGCGGTGGGCCTGACCCAGATCATGCGGGCCGACAAGAGTTTCGAGGTTGAGGATTTCCTGGTTGGCGCGCGCACGGCTTTCGAAATGATCATCGGCGGTTTTGCCTCTGGCGATACCGATATGCTACAGGCCTTGCTCAGCCGTGAAGTTTACGGAAATTTCGCCGAAGCCATCGCCAAACGCGAAGATGCCGACGAATCCCTGGAAACACTGATCAGCGCCATCCGCGTTTCCGAAATGGTCGAAGCCTACATGGAAGGGGCGACGGCCTATGTCACCGTCAAGTTCGTCAGCGATCAAACCAAAGTGACCCGCAATGCCGAAGGCAAGATCATCGACGGTGATCCACAGGAAAGCACCGAGGTCACCGACTTCTGGACCTTCGCCCACAACACCCGGGCACGCGATCCGAACTGGACCCTCGTGGCGACGGGAAGCCTTGATTGATCCCCTGAAAAAGCTGATTGCCCTGGGGTCGGTCCTGGGGACGGCCCTGGCCGCCCTTTCGGCTTGCGGTTTTGTTGAAATTGGCGAATTCACCGGTTTTGGTGAAAAACCGACGGTCCTGCCCCAAACGCCTGCGGGCCTGACCCTGAGCGCGGTCGAGTTCACGGATCTTCCCGGCTGGACCGCCGAACGCCACGCGCAAGTCCTTCCGGCCATTCTGAAATCGTGCTCGCGCATCGGCAAAATGCCCATGAACAAAGCATGGGGGCCGGGCAACGTGGCCGGACTGGCTGCCGACTGGCGCAAGCCCTGCGCCGCGGCCCTAAGGGTTCAGCCCGGAAACGGCGCGGCGGCGCGCTATTATATCGAATCGCGGTTCGACGCGTTTCTGGCTGCGGCGGGCGAAACCCCCGACGGTCTTTTCACCGGGTATTACGAGGCCGAATTGACCGGCTCGCGCAGGGAGTCAGCGCGCTTCCAGGTTCCCATATACGCGCCGCCGCCGGATTTGAAGGCCGTCAAGGAGCGTTCCGGCGGGCGTTATCTTTCGCGCAACGACATTTTTGCAGGCGCATTGCGCAACAAGGGTCTCGAGGTGATGTGGGTCGATGATCCGGTGGACGCCTTTTTCCTGCATGTTCAGGGGTCGGGCCGTGTCGCCATGACGGAAGGAAACGTCGTGCGTGTCGGTTACGCTGGCGACAACGGCCACAAATACGCTTCCATCGGCCGCGAACTGATCGCGCGGGGCATTATTCCCAGAGAAAAGCTGTCCATGCAGTCGATCCGCGCCTGGATCACCGCCAACCCGACCCAGGGCAGCAACCTGATGGCCCACAATCCGCGCTATATCTTCTTTCGTGAACTGGCGGGCAGGGACGGACCGATCGGGGCCGAGGGCGTGGCCCTGACGCCGGAACGGAGCCTCGCCGTGGATCGGGCCTTTCTGCCGCTGGGCGTCCCGCTTTGGGTGACGACCATCGATCCTTTGAATCCCAACAAGGCGTTCAACCGGCTGATGGTGGCCCAGGATACGGGCAGCGCTATAAAGGGGCCGGTGCGCGGCGACATCTTCTTCGGGTTCGGCGACGAAGCAGCGCGCCGGGCGGGAAACATGAAAGCCAAGGGCCGCTATTACCTGTTGCTGCCCAAGAAGACGCAAATTCCGATATCGTGAACCTTCCCCGGAATTGATTGCCAAAATTTGATCGGGAAGGCATTGTGCCCGCCATGTCTGAACGCGCGCCTCACGTCGGTTTTTTCGTCACCTGTCTGGTCGATCTCATGCGGCCCAGCGTGGGCTTTGCGGCGATCAAATTGATGGAAGACGCAGGGTGCCGGGTGAGCGTTCCGCGCGCCCAGACCTGCTGCGGCCAGCCCGCCTATAATTCGGGCGACCGGGCCGACGCCGCCGACATCGCCAAACGGGTAATCGCCGAGTTTGAAGGCTTCGATTACGTGGTGCTGCCGTCGGGTTCGTGCGCGGGCATGATCCGCAAGCACTACCCCGAACTGTTCGCCGCCGATCCGAAATGGCAGAAACGCGCCGAAGAACTGTCCGCCAAAACCTTTGAGCTGACCGCTTTTCTGGTCGATGTTCTGGGGGTCGCGAATGTTGCGGGCACGTATGGCGGCACGGCCACCTATCACGATTCGTGCTCGGGCCTGCGCGAACTGGGCATCAAGGCACAGCCGCGCGCCCTGCTGGCGGGTGTCGACGGACTGGCCCTGGTGGAAGCCGAAAAATCCGAGGTCTGCTGCGGTTTCGGCGGCAGTTTCTGCGTCAAGTATCCGGATATTTCGGGGGCCATGGTCGACGCCAAGGCCGACGACATCATGGCCACCGGCGCCGATATGGTGCTGGCCGGTGACATGGGGTGCCTGCTGAACATCGCGGGCCGCCTGTCGGCCAAGGGTTCGGCCATCGAGGTCCGCCACGTGGCCGAGGTTTTGGCCGGAATTGGCGATTGCCCGGCCATCAGCAGGCGGGATTAGGCCGATGGAACCGACCAGCGGAAAATTTACGCAAAACGCGCGCCGGGCCATCGGTGACCAACGATTGCAGGCCGCGCTGGCCAACTTCACCACGACATTCCCCAAAAAACGCCTGGACGTTATCGGCAGGCTGCCCGAGTTTGACGCCCTTCGCGATGAAGGCGTGGCCATTAAGACGCATGTGCAGGCCAATCTGGAATTCTATCTGGCGCGTTTCGAGGAACGCGTGAGCGAGCAGGGCGGGACCGTGCACTGGTGCCGGGACGCCAGCGAGGCCCGCGAAACCATTCTTGGCCTGTGCCGGGCGGCCAACGCCAAAACGGTCACCAAAAGCAAATCCATGATTGGCGAGGAAATCGCCATCAACGAACATCTTGAGGCAGCCGGCATTGAGGCCGTGGAAACCGATCTGGGCGAATACATCATTCAGATCCGGGGCGAATCCCCCAGCCACATTCTGGTTCCCGCCATCCATCTGACGGGCCCGGACATCGCCGACACCTTCAAGGACAAGCACGCGGAGTTGCCCGCGAACCGAGATTTGAGCGAACCCGAGGCCATTTTGCGCGAGGCCCGCGCCGTGCTGCGCGAGAAATTCCTGACCGCCGATGTGGGCTTGAGCGGGGCCAACATGCTGATTGCCGAAACCGGCTCGGCGGTGGTCGTCACCAACGAGGGCAACGCCGATCTGGTGATGAATTTGCCCAAAACGCACATCGTTCTGGCCAGTATCGAAAAGGTGATGCCGACGCTGGAAGACGCCGCCACCATCCTTCGCCTTCTGGCCCGTTCGGCCACCGGTCAGGACATCACCGCCTACACCACCTTCGCAAGCGGTCCGGCGCGCGAAGGTGAAACCGACGGCCCGCAGGATTTTCACGTGGTGTTGCTGGACAACGGGCGTACCGAGATGCTGGCCAATGATTTTACGGACATGCTGGGCTGCATTCGCTGCGGGGCGTGCCTGAACCATTGCCCGGTCTACGCCACGGTTGGCGGGCATGCCTACGGCTGGGTTTATTCCGGCCCCATGGGCAAGGTGCTGACGCCCGACCTGCTGGGCGCGCACAAGGCCGCCGATCTTCCCAATGCGTCCACCTTCTGCGGCAAGTGCGAAGAAATCTGCCCCATGCGCATTCCCTTGCCGCGCATGATGCGCCATTGGCGCGAACGTCAGTTCATGGAAGGCAAGGGGGCGGCGGCCAAGGGCAAATCCGGGCTCAAACTGTGGGCGTGGATGGCCAAAAGGCCCGCTCTGTACCGAATGGCTGCATCGGCGGCGGCGGGATTTTTGGGTCTGTTGGGCAAAGGAAAGGGTCGGATTGGGCGGCTACCCGTGCCCGAGGGCCGGACCTTCCAGGCCCAATACCGTGAAAACGCAGGAGAAGACCAATGAACGGCGCGCGGGAAGACATCCTGAGCGCCATCCGCCGTGCCGCAGTGGCTCCCGACGGAGACCCCGCGGCCCGCATGGCCGATCCCCGGCCCAATTTGGTTCCGGCGCGCGGCCAGGGAACACCCGACGAGCTGTTGGCGCGCTTTTTATCCGAAGCCGACGCCGCCGGGGGGACGTTTACGCAACTGGCGTCGCGCGACGAAATACCGGCTGCCGCCGAAGGGTATCTGGCGGCCAATAACCAGCCCCTGGAAATCAAGGCCGCACCGGGCCTCAAGAACATTACGTGGACGCAACAATCCCTGCTTACCGTGGATTTCGGGCGGGCCGAGGGGGCCGACCACGTCGGTATTACCGAAGCCTTCGCCGGGATCGCCGAAACCGGGACGCTGATGGTTCTGTCGGGTGCCGAAAACCCGGCAAGCCTCAATTTTCTGCCCGATACGCACCTGGTGGTGCTGGATACGTCCAGGATCGTCGGCGCGTATGAGGACGGCTGGGCGCTGCTGCGTGGCGAAAACGGCAAAACCGGCTTCATGCCGCGCATGGTCAACTGGATTACCGGGCCGTCCCGCTCGGCCGATATCGAACTGATCCTTCTTTTGGGCGTGCACGGGCCGCGCCGGCTGCATATTCTTCTGATCGATGGTTAAAAAAGGCACAGATGGGCGAAGCGGCCTCAGCCGCGAGGATGCCGAGTTGTGGCGGTTCGTCACGGAAAGCATTGAAGCGCTTCCGGGCCGCGCCGTCCTGATGCCCGCCGACGCGCCGGAAAGCGAAATTTCGCGCCGCGTTCGGCAAATGAGAAAACACGTCAATCCCCTGCCCATGCCGCGCCCGGTAACGGCCGCCGATTTGCCGGAAATTACCCGGGGTCAGACGGCGGGCGTGGACAAAAGAACGGCGCAGCGTATGCGGCGCGGCAAAATGCCCATCGAGGGCCGCATCGATCTGCACGGCCTGACCCAGGAAGAAGCCTACCGGGCGCTTTCTTCGTTTCTGGCCGGATCGCAAAGGGCCGGGCGGCGTTGCGTTCTGGTGGTGACCGGCAAGGGCGCCAGGCCGGGCGGCGGAACCGGCGTATTGCGCGCCAACGTTCCACACTGGCTGAACCAGCCACCTAACCGGGCGCGCGTTATTACGTTTTCGCACGCCATCCAAAAGGACGGCGGTTCGGGCGCGCTTTATGTACTGCTCAGGCGCGCAAGATAAAGGGAAATCAATGAGATGACCCCGTTTGGTGAACGTGTGCGTGAACTTCGCGAAGTCCAAAGCATGGCGCAAAAAGACATGGCGGCGGCGCTGGGTGTATCACCCGCCTATTTGTCGGCGCTGGAACACGGCAAGCGGGGCCGCCCCGGCTCGGGTCTGGTCATGCAGATTTGCGCGCTGTTCGACCTGATCTGGGACGAGGCCGAGGATCTGAAGCGTCTGGCCGACCTGTCCCACCCGCGCGTTGTGGTGGACACAGCGGGCCTCAGCCCCAAAGCCACCGAACTGGCAAACTTATTGTCCGAAAACATCGGCGAAATGGACGAAGACACCATCGACTGGGTCTTGGCCGAAATCCGCACCCGCAAACTGCCGCCCAAGGGCCCCGCTTATTAGCCCTGTTCGTTGTCGGCCTTGGGCCGTAATACCGCGATCATATTGGCGCCCCAAAGGGGCGGGGGGTCCGTGATGACCTGGTCCAGCACGCTATGGACAAGAGCGTCAACAATACGCCGAACTCGACTCCCGTGCCGCACCGAAAGCTGCGCCAATGTCTCGAATCCCGCGGCCTGGGCCAGATGCAACAAGCTACCGGGGCCGTAGGTGGCTTTGTGGGTCAGGTCACCGAACTGATATTGGAGCCCCCAGGGAGAGGCCGCATTGGGCACGCGAAGCACAACCAAACCACCTGGGGTAAGGAGATCGCGCAGCGCGTTCAGCAACTTGCAGCCCTCGCCACGTGAGAAATGTTCGAACACATCAAGCAGCACGATCCGGTCATAACGGCGCTCGCTGGCCTCGACGATTTGCTAGATGTCGCCGATGGTGACGTGCCCGGCGATTTCGGCCGGCATGAACTCAACGGCCTAGGCGTCGGCATCCACACCGGAAAAATCGGATATGCCTTTGGCTTGAAGATAAGCCAGAAACAGCCCGGTGCCGCAGCCGAGCTCAAGAACGGAATGCCCCGGCTCCACCTGTGCTGGTCGCCAGAACTGTTCGTCGAAATTGCGCATATGCTTGGGCCGCACGACCGCCGGAACGTAGGTTCTGTGGGCGTCATAGACCCGATAAAAATCTTCCGGCGCTTCAAATTCCATCGGTGGGCTCGCTTTCGTTCGGGAAAAGCCGATCCTCAGAGAATAAACTTGCCCAGATCCGTGTCCTTGGCCAGCGGGGCGACTTTCTCGTTAACAAAGGCGGCGTCGATGGTGATGGCGTCGCCGGAGCGCTCGGAAGCATCGAAGCTGATTTCCTCGACCAGTTTTTCCATGACCGTTTGCAGGCGCCGCGCGCCGATGTTCTCGACCCCGGTGTTGATCTCGGCGGCCAGATCGGCGATTTGCTCGATGGCGTTGTCGGTAAACGTCAGCGTGACTTCCTCGACTCCCATGAGCGCGGTGTACTGCTTGATTAATGACGCTTCGGGCTCGGTCAGGATTCTGACGAAATCGTCGCGGGTTAGCGCCTTAAGTTCAACCCGGATGGGAAGACGGCCCTGCAATTCGGGAAGCATGTCGGCGGGTTTCGACATGTGAAACGCGCCGGATGCAATAAACAAAATATGATCGGTTTGCACAGCGCCGTACTTGGTCGACACCGTAGTGCCTTCGATCAGCGGCAGAAGGTCGCGCTGTACGCCTTCGCGTGACACATCGGCTCCGTGCCGATCAGCCTTAGCGGTAATTTTGTCGATCTCGTCCAAAAAGACGATGCCGTTGTTTTCCACCATGTCGATGGCTTCCTTGACCACCTTGTCCTCGTCCAGCAGCTTGTCGCTTTCCTCAGCCATTAGGACTTCGTAGGATTCCGTAACCGTCATCTTCTTGGGCTTGGTGCGCCCACCGCCGAACGCTTTGCCCAGCATGTCGTTCAGATTGACCATGCCCATCTGCGAGCCGGGCATTCCGGGGATGTCCATGGTGGGCAGGCCGATTCCGCCGGCGTCGCTGACATGGATTTCGATTTCCTTGTCGCCCAGCTGGCCTTCGCGCAGCATCTTGCGGAATTTCTCGCGCGTTTCCTTGCTGGCGTTTTCGCCGACCAGGGCGTCGACCACGCGTTCCTCGGCCTGCAGTTCGGCCTTGGCCGTGACCTGTTTGCGCATGCGTTCGCGGATCATATGGATGGCGATTTCCATCAAATCGCGGACGATCTGTTCGACGTCGCGGCCCACGTAACCGACCTCGGTGAACTTGGTCGCCTCGATCTTGACGAACGGAGCCTGGGCCAACTTGGCCAGACGGCGCGAGATCTCGGTCTTGCCGACGCCGGTGGGGCCGATCATCAAAATATTTTTTGGCAGGACCTCTTCGCGCAGGTCCTCGTCCAGTTGCTGACGTCGCCAGCGGTTGCGAAGCGCAATGGCGACGGCGCGCTTGGCGTCGTCCTGACCAACGATGAAACGATCAAGCTCGGAAACGATTTCGCGGGGGGTGAAACTGGTCATAAGGCCTCGATAACGATGTTGGTGTTGGTGTAGATGCAAATTCCGGCGGCGATTTCCAAGGATCGCCGGGCGATGGCCTCGGCGTCCAGATCGTCACGGTCCATCAGAGCGCGGGCTGCGGCCAGCGCGTAATTGCCGCCCGAACCGATGGCGATCAGGCCGTCCTCGGGTTCCAGAACGTCGCCGGTGCCGGTCAGAACGAGGGATACGTTCTTGTCGGCCACCGCCATCATGGCTTCCAGACGGCGCAGGTACCGGTCCGTGCGCCAGTCCTTGGCCATTTCAACGCAGGCCCGGGCCAGCTGGGCCGGGTATTGTTCGAGCCGCCCTTCGAGGCGCTCGAACAGGGCAAACGCATCGGCGGTCGCGCCCGCGAAACCGGCAATCACCTTGCCTTCACCCAGGCGGCGCACCTTGATGGCGTTGGATTTGATGACCGTCTGGCCCAGGCTGACCTGACCGTCACCGGCGATCACCACGTCCTCGCCCTTGCGCACGCACAGGACCGTGGTGCCGTACCAGGTGTTCGGATCTTTGTGTGACATAGATTCTCCTGGGCCTCCCCTGCGTCCCCACAGCGCCCATCGGGCGCTAAAAAGCGGCGCAAAGGCGCGCCGCCGACAAAACTCGTTCGGTGCTGATGATTTATGCCGGTGGCCGGGCCCCGTCAACCCGGCCACCGGCGATAAGGTGTTTCGGCGTCAGTCTTTGATAACCAATCCGCGGGTATCGTCGATACTGACATTCAGCTTGTCGAGAGCGTCATAGATCGGAATGAAGTAGTTCATCCCGATGGAACCGCCGCCGCCCGATTTGATGCCAGCATAGGAAACCCCAACGATATTTCCGCGCGCGTCCAACAGAGCGCCACCACTATTTCCTCCTTGGGTATCAACGTCGGCCTGAATATTCTCCAATCCGTATCTGTTGTTGGTGAATTTGCTGACGATGCCCTTGGTCACCGTTCCGGCGTATCGTTTCTTCAAGGGCGAGCCAATGGCATAGACCTCTTCCGTAATCTTAAGCGGCTCCATGCGAAGCGGCAGGGGCATATGGCCGCCTTTCTCCACCTGAATGATGGCCACGTCGCGTTCGGGATGCTTGCGTATGACTTCGCCCAAGACCTTGCGCCCTGTCACCAGTCGGACTCGCAGCAATTCCCTTCCTTCCACCACATGATGGTTGGTGGCGATCAGCGTCGGCGAAATGAAAAACCCAGATCCATGGCTTCCGCCCGATTCGATCGTCACGACCGACCGCCGGATGCGGTCAATACTGTCGGTAATGGTGGTTTCATAAAGCGGGAAAAGCGGGATCAGAAGTTCCGTATTTTTGACGTCGGTAATGTCAGCGATGTTCGCGGGTTTCTTTTTTAGCAGGGCGACCAGTTTTTCGTCGGAGGTAAAATTTGCCGCCGCCTCTGCGAAGGCTTCATTGACAAGTGATATTTCTCCATCGGGCACGGCATTTTTTATCGATACCGATCCGGCGGTTTTCGCCTTGTAGACGACCTTTTCGTCGAATAACGAGTACACCTGCCAAGTTACCGTCAGGGAGGCGGAACCGCTCTGCTTTGGGGTTAAAACACTCCCCGCGAGGTAGATGAAGGGTCTGTAATCGCAAATGTTCATGCGGATATCTTCAATCTGGCCGCCGATCAGATATTCCGGTTCGACATCATCGCGCTTCACACCCGCAAACAGGTCGTCCGGATCTCCAACAACGTTGAAGTTGGCGCCATCGAACTGTTCGAAAAAAATGTCCTCGAATTCAGTGTTTTTCATGAGGAGACGCCCACGGTTCCAATAAACATTGCCATGGTGCGGAATACAGCCAAAAGGATCGTACTTATAACTTCCGATTACCGTTCCGCGGCGCATCTTGACGCCGACCCGGTTCAATTTAATTGGCGCCAACTCGCTTCGATCGTCAATGTATACAGGGGCCTTCTCGGGGACATTGGCCACCTGAACCGTCTGACACCCGGAAAGAACGGCAAGCAAAACGAAAGAAGCCGCCAATCCGGCGGTGCGCGCGAAACCTGACATAGACACGTTCCTCCCCCAAACGTTCCGGTAGTTTTTTTCATCATACCAACGCAAGGGTTGTATCGAAAGAGAAAATTCGGACCGATTGCGGCCACTCAGCAACCTTTCGATTTTGTTTTGTTCCTGTTAAAAGGGCCTGCAAGTTGCCATGTAGGGCTGAAAAGCCTCTGGGGAGGGCCGAAATGCGTCAGGCGAGCGTCGAGCGCAAGACAAACGAAACCCGAATATCCGCCTCCGTCGATCTGGACGGAACCGGTCGCTATGACATTTCGACCGGCATCGGCTTTCTCGATCACATGATCGAGCAACTGGCGCGCCATAGCCTGATCGACATCGACTTGAAGGCCGAGGGCGATCTGCACATTGATTTCCACCACACCACCGAGGACGCCGGTATCGTTATCGGTTCGGCGATCAGTCAGGCGTTGGGCGAACGCAAGGGTATCGCGCGCTATGGCTCGGCCATCGCGCCCATGGACGAGGCGCTCTCGCGCGTGGCGCTGGACGCCTCCAACCGCCCCTATCTGGTGTGGAAGGTGGAATTCGTGCGCGACAAGCTGGGCGAAATGGATACCGAGCTGTTCAAGGAATGGTTCCAGGCTTTCGCCCAGGCCGCGGGCCTGACCCTGCACGCCGAAAATTTTTACGGCGAAAACAACCACCATATCGCGGAATCCCTGTTCAAGGCCCTGGCCCGGGCCATGCGTCAGTCGGTGGAAGCCGATCCGCGTAAAGGCGACGCCGTGCCTTCCACCAAGGGGGTTCTGGGCGGCTCCCTGTAATGCGGCTCCCTGTGACGTCCTTGTGAATTTGAGTGGATATGCGGGTTTATAGCGTACATTTTCGCAGCGGTTTTGGCGGTCCGGACTTCGCCCTCATCAAAGAGGGGTTTTGCTGGCCGGCCTTTTTGCTTAGTGCGTTGTGGGCGCTGTGGCATCGCATGTGGTGGGTCGCGGCGGGGCTTGTCGTGGTCTCCGTCGCCATTGGGTCGGCGGGCGCATTGTTGGGGCTGGATCCCCTGAGCGATGCGGCCCTGTCTCTGGCCACCGCTCTGATCGTCGGTTTTTTCGCCAATGATATGCGGCGCCTCGTGCTGGAACGGCGCGGGTATTCAAACGAGGGCGTGGTGCTGGGCGACAACGAAGATGGCGCGTTGGAAAGGTTTTTGGCGAATTCGCCAGTGATGATGGGAGTATTTCGGGCGTGAGCGTGGCGATCATCGACTATGGATCGGGCAACCTGCGGTCCGCGGGCAAGGCTTTCGAACGGGTTATTGGCGAGGCCGGGCGCGAAGACGCGGTCGTCGTCACCGCCGACGCGCAAGTGGTGCGCCGGGCCGATCATATCGTTTTGCCCGGCGTCGGCGCATTCGCCGATTGCATGGCGGGGCTGACGGCGGTGCCGGGAATGATTGACGCCCTGAACGAGGCGGTACTGGATAAGGGCCGCCCCTTCTTGGGCATATGCGTCGGCATGCAATTGATGGCCGAGGTTGGCCGCGAATACGGCGATCACCAAGGCCTGGGCTGGATTTCCGGCGAGGTGGTGGCGATGAAGCCCGCAGAATCCGACCAAAGTGGACCCAGCCTGAAAATTCCCCACATGGGATGGAATGAACTGCGCATTTGCCAAGCCGGTCACCCGGTTCTAAAGGGGATTGAGCCCGGCGCCCACGCCTATTTCGTTCATTCCTACGCCATGAATTGCCAAAAGGCCGATCAGGTCTTGGCCGATGTCGATTACGCCGGGCAGGTCACCGCCATGGTGGGCCGCGACAACATGGTGGGCACCCAGTTCCATCCCGAAAAAAGCCAGCGCACGGGCCTTCGCCTGATCTCCAACTTCCTCGCCTGGAAACCGTAATGAATTTCCTACCCGCTATCGATTTGAAGGACGGCCAATGCGTCCGCCTGGTTCAAGGCGACATGGACCGCTCAACCGTATTCGGCGACGATCCTGCCGCTCGGGCCCGCATTTTCGCCGACGCCGGATGCACGTGGCTGCATATGGTGGATCTGAACGGGGCCTTTGCGGGACGCCCGGTCAACGCCGACGCGGTTCGCGCCGTACTGGCCGCAGTTGACATGAAGGTGGAGCTGGGCGGCGGTATCCGAGACATGAAGACGATTGCCGCGTGGCTGGAAGCGGGCGTCACACGGGTTATTCTGGGAACGATCGCGCTGCGCGATCCGGCCCTGGTTAGGCAGGCCTGCAAGGAGTTTCCGGGCCGTGTTGCCGTGGGCATTGACGCACGCGACGGCTTTGTGGCGGTGGAGGGCTGGTCCGAAGTTTCGGAAATGAAGGCGGTGGATATGGCGCGCGCCTTTGCCGACGCCGGTGTCGCCGCCATCATTTATACCGACATCTCCCGCGACGGGGCCATGCAGGGCCCAAACACGGCAGCGACCCTTGAATTGGCCAAGGCGGTGCCGACACCGATCATCGTATCGGGCGGGGTCTCTTCCATGGCCGACCTCGAAGCCGTCAAACAGGCGGGCGAAGGGATTTTCGAAGGGGTGATCAGCGGCCGCGCGGTTTATGACGGGCGCATCGACCCGGCGGCCGCCGTCGCCTTGCTGGAAGGTTCTTAGACAATGTTGAAGGTTCGCATCATTCCTTGCCTGGACGTGGAAGGCGGGCGTGTGGTCAAGGGGGTCAACTTCGTTGATCTGGTGGACGCGGGCGATCCCGTCGAACAGGCGACCATTTACGACCGCGAAGGAGCCGACGAGCTAACCTTCCTGGACATCACCGCCAGCCACGAGAACCGCGACACCATTCTGGATGTGGTGGGCCGCACGGCCGAGCGTTGCTTTATGCCCCTGACCGTGGGCGGCGGTATCCGCACCCTGGATGACATCCGCAAACTGTTGCTGGCCGGGGCTGACAAGGTTTCCATCAACACGGCGTCCGTCCACAACCCCGATTTCGTGCGCGAAGCGGCGGAAAAGTTCGGCAGCCAGTGCATCGTCGTTTCGGTCGACGCGAAACAGGTCGGAACGGGTTTTGAGATATTCACCCACGGCGGACGCAAGCCCACGGGCATCGAGGCCATCGGCTGGTCGGAACGTATGGTGGAATTGGGTGCGGGCGAGATTCTGCTGACTTCCATGGACCGCGACGGAACCAAAATCGGCTTCAACCTGCCGCTGACCCGCGCCATCTCGGATGCCGTGTCGGTGCCGGTTATCGCGTCGGGCGGGGTCGGCACGCTGGATCACATGGTTGAAGGCGTCACCGAAGGCCACGCGTCCGCCGTGCTGGCGGCCTCGATTTTCCATTTTGGAACCTTTACCATTGCGCAAACCAAAGCCCACATGCGCGCCGCCGGGGTTGCTGTGCGAGAAGATGTGTAATAACAAGGGGTTGCCCGAATAAATTAAAGCAGGGGACGAATAATGGCATATGATCAGGACAATATTTTCGCCAAGATCCTCCGTGGGGAAATTCCCGTCGACAAGATTTACGAGGACGGCTTCGCCATGGCCTTTCCCGACATCGACCCCCAGGCCCCCACCCATGTGCTGATCATTCCCACCGGCCCCTACGAATCGCTGGACGACTTCGCAAAAAACGCGACGGTGGCGGAAATCGCCGGTTTCTGGCGCGCCGTGGGCGCTATTGGCCGCCAGTTGGGCGTCGACGAAACCGGCTACCGCACGCTGGCCAACACCGGCCCCGACGCCCATCAGGAAGTCATGCACTTCCACGTCCACCTGTTTGCGGGCAAGAAACTGGGACCGATGCTGGTCCGCTAGGCGACCGAGGCGGCGCGGTTATGGAGTTCCTCCCGAATATATTGACGGTTCTGGGCGTTTGGGCCGTGGTTGTCATGAGCCCCGGCCCAAATTTTCTGGCGACCACCCACCATGCACTGTCGCGTTCGCGCGCCTCCGGCGTGGCTTGCGCCATGGGCGTCGCCGTGGGAACGGCCGTCTGGGCAGCCTCGGCGGTGTTCGGCATCGCCCTGGTTCTGGAAAAAGCAAGCTGGGCCTATGACACCGTTCGGATCGCGGGTGCGCTATATCTCATTTTCTTTGGCGCGAAGGCTCTTTTTCGTTCGTCTTCATCCGCCGCGTCCTCCATACCACCGGAGCAGAAGGAGCGGGCGGGGGGCTTGCTGCGCAGCTTTCGAACGGGAGTGCTGGTCGATCTCAGTAATCCGAAGGCCGCGACCTTCTTCACCAGCCTGTTCGTTGTGATGCTGCCCGCCGAAGCTCCGCTTTGGATCAATCTGGCGACCGTCGCCGCCGTCGTCGCCATATCCGCCGCATGGTACGCGCTGGCCGCGTTCATTGTGTCCATGCCCCCGGTGGCAAGGATTTACCGGCGCGCCCAGGGCTGGATCGACCGGCTGTCCGGCGGCCTTTTTATCTTTTTTGGTGGCAGATTACTGCTGGGCCGCTAGGCCGGGCCCATCCAGAAACGCGCAGGTGCGGCGTTCCGCATAGTATTCGCCGCCGTCTGAAAACGTAACGAAGCCAACATGGCCGCCGTGTGGCGGCGTTTCCAAAAACAGGCTTGGGTTGGCGGTCGCTTCCGCGCGCGGAAAACATTCGGGAGCGAGCAGGGGGTCGTCGGCGGCGGACAGAATCAGGCTGGGCACGCGCACGGCGGGCAAAAACGGCTTGCAGCTTGCAAGACGGTAATACTCCGCCGATCCGGCAAACCCGTGCATGGGGGCTGTGTAGCGTTCGTCGAACTCATCGAAGGTGGAAATGGCGTCCAGCCCCGATACGTCCAGCTCGTTTCGAAACCGTTCCGATTTATTCCAGACTTTGCGGCGCAGGCTGCGCAGCAGGTATTCTGTGTAAATGCGATTTTGCGCGCGCCTCATGACCCGGGCTGTGGCGGTGAGATCACAGGGAGCGGAAATCGTGACGGCACGGGTGACCTGCGGCGGCACGAAACCGGGATTTTCGCCCAGATATTTAAGAATTTGATTGCCGCCGATGGAAAACCCCACCAGCGCCACCTCGATATCGGTGTATCTGTTCAACGCGTGGCTCAGGACATGGCGCAAGTCCTCGGTGAAACCGCTGTGATAACTGGCCAGAAGGCGGTTCTCCGCACCGCCGCAGCCGCGCATGTTCCACGCCAGAACGTCCCACCCCCGCCGATTGAGCGCCGCCACCATTCCCAACACATACTTTCGCTGCGAATGACCTTCCAGCCCGTGTGAGATTATGGCCAGACGGGGGGCTAGACGGTGCGCACGCTGTTGTTCGTTACAGCTATGCCAGTCCAGATCAAGGAAATCCCCGTCCGGCGTTTCGATGCGTTCGGTCCGCGGACGCGTGGCGGCGACTTTGCGAAACAGGACCGGAAAAAGGGTTTGAACATGACCGCTGCGCAGAAAAAAAGGCGACGCGTAGTCGGATGAGGATATAATCGGCATGATCGTTGCGTAATCCCTTTGGCGCTGCGTGTCAAAACCCGTTACCAAAAGCGGGCTGTATCAAGCGGGTCTTCGCCTGCGCAATTTACGTCGCGAAATGAGAAAAAAGCATAGATAGGACGGGGTAAACATTATGAGGAAGACACTGGTTTATGCCTTTATCGCCATGTTTTTCACGGCCATGACAACCTTCGCACTGCCGACCGATTCCTTCGCCAAGGGACCGAAGGCGGACAAGGAAGCGGCCAAGGAATGCAAAGACATCGCCGATCCGACCAAGAAGGACGAATGCGTCAAGAGCGCCGGGAAAAAAGACAAGAAAGACAAAAAGGATAAGAAGGACAAGAAGGCGAAAAAGGACAAAAAGGGCAAGAAATAGACCGGGCGGGATGTCTCGGCCTGCGGTCCATTTTTTAACCAGATGAATTCAAGGACAAAGACGAATGAACATTCTGCGCATTATCATTGCCATTTTTCTGCCCCCCGTGGCGGCGTTTCTGACTGTCGGCATTGGCTTGCACTTCTGGCTGAACCTTATCCTGACACTTTGTTTTTTCGTGCCGGGCATGATCCACGCGCTGTGGCTGGTGGTTAAGAAAGCCGGGGACGACTAACCCTTCCGTTTTGGCCCCTTCATTTCTACAATCTTCCAAATTGGGTCAGATTCGTGGCATAAACCCGCGAACGAAAATGCGGGAACTTCGGGGCGTCCGGAAAAGGTTCGAAAAATCAGTATGTCGAACGATGGAAAGCGGTTTGTCGCCATTCTCGGCGCTCTCATTCTGGCCGGGTTTCTGGCGACCAGTCTGGTTAGCTATTTCGTAGCGCGCGACTCGCTGACCGATCAGATCGCCGAAAGCACCCTGCCGCTGACCAGCAATAATATTTTCTCGGAAATTCAGCGCGATCTTTTGCGCCCCGTTTTTATCTCCTCGCTCATGGCCCAGGATACTTTCGTTCGGGATTGGGCCCTGAATGGAGAGAAAGAACCCGATCAGATCGTGCGCTATCTCAAGGAAATCCAGGACCGCTACAAAACCGTCACAAGTTTCTTTGTCTCCGATCGTTCGCATAAGTACTACCACGCGGGCGGCGTGCATCGCCGGGTGGCGGCGGACAACCCCCGTGATGCGTGGTACTTCCGCGTTCGCGACATAGCCGGGGATTACGAAATCAACGTGGATCCCGACGAGATCAACAAGGACGCGGTCACGGTCTTCATTAATCATAAGGTCTACGATTACGCGGGCCGGTATATCGGCGCCACGGGCGTGGGCTTGGGGGTTACGGCCGTCAAGGAATTGCTGGAGACCTTCCGGCAACGCTTTGGCCGGATGGTCTACTTCGTTGACCTGGAAGGCAACGTCACCCTGCATGGCGCCGATTTCGACAGACCGGGGAACATTCGCGATCGCGAGGGATTGGCGGCGGTTGCAACGCAGCTTCTGGGATCGCCCGAGG
Source organism: Rhodospirillales bacterium (assembly GCA_018648445.1). The sequence continues at coordinate 50,320 of JABGRG010000001.1, forward strand.
GGTCGTTTTCCTACAGGAACGATGGCCGGACCTTTTATCTCAACAGCCGCCTTGTCCCCGAATTCCATTGGATTCTGATTGTCGAGCAGGACGGGGCGTCGACCGGGGAGTCAATTCTGCAGACCCTGCTTGCCAATCTCGCCATCTGCCTGGTCATCACTGCGGTTGTTATCATGATCGCCATTTATACCGTTCGCGGGTATCAGAGGCGTCTTGAGGACATGGCGACCACGGACAAGTTGACCGGTTTGGCCAACCGACAGTTGCTTGACGTGGTACTCGACCAAAATCTGAAATCCGTGAAACGATCGGGCAGCCCACTTTCCATGGTCATTTTCGACATCGACCATTTCAAATCGGTCAACGACCAGCACGGGCATGTGGTTGGTGACGCGGTGATCAAAAACATCGCTCATATCGCCGGCCAGTGTGTTCGCGAATCGGATTTCCTTTATCGCTGGGGCGGCGAGGAATTTCTGGCCGTGCTCCCCGAATGTTCCGCCGATCAGGCGCGCGGATTTGCCGAGAGAATCCGCAGAAAAGTCGAGGTGACGGTCAGTCATTGCGGCGACACCAATGTTTCCGTCACGGTCAGTCTGGGGGTTGCGCAAGTGGGCGAAGGCGAAACAGCCAACAAATTGATCAAGCGCACTGACAAAGCCCTTTTCGCCGCCAAAGAGGCCGGTCGCAACCGCGTCTTGGTGGCGGAATAGGTTACGTTCCCATCAAAACGGCGCTGCGTCCGGGCACGACGCGGCGGTATGAAAGGGCTTCGGCGATGTGCAGGCGGGTCACGCCGTCACTTCCGTCGAGATCGGCCAGGGTTCGTGCGACCCGTAAAACCCGGTGGTAGCCGCGCGCCGTGATGCGCAGCCGTCCGGCGGCTTCGGCCAGAAGAGCTTGCCCCGCAGAATCGGGAGCGGCGACGCTTTCCAGCAATTTCCCGTCGGCTTCGGCGTTGGTGCGCACCGGGCGGCCCGACACTTCAATCCCTGCGTAGCGGGCCTTCTGCACACTCCTCGCAGTATTGACGCGCGCGGCGATATCGGCGCTGTTTTCGGCGGGCGGCGGCAGGGACAGATCGGCCGGATTGACCGCGGGCACTTCCACATGCAGATCGATGCGATCAAACAGCGGCCCGGAAATTTTGGACTGATAATCGACGGCGCATTTGGGGGCGCGGTTGCAGGCCTGGGCGGGGTCATCCAGATAGCCGCAGCGGCACGGGTTCATGGCCGCGACAAGCTGAAAGCGGGCCGGATATGTGACATGCGCGTTGGCACGCGCCACACTGGCGCGCCCGGTTTCAATGGGCCAGCGACACCTCGCCCGGCCGCACCCGATGGCCGCCGCCGACCAGGGCTGGCAACGACGCCGAATGGTGCGGATCGCGAAACGGCCTGCGCCGGATCAGCCCGTCCTCGGGGATGTCGCCCGCCAGACTGTGGATCATGCTGACTTCCAGCGCTTCGACCGCGTCGAGCGGCGGCAACAGCCCCGGCAGGCGCGACGCCAGCATGGATTTGCCCGCGCCCGGCGGTCCCACCATCAGCATGTTATGACCACCGGCCGCCGCGATTTCCAGCGCGCGCTTGGCGGTTTCCTGCCCCTTGATATCCGCCATGTCGGGATAGATTACGTGATCGGCGGCCAGTTTGGCCTCGGGCGCGCCGATCAGTTGAGTTCCCTTGAAGTGGTTGATCAGGGCCAGAAGATGGTGGGGCGCCAAAACCGTCAGATCGCCCGCCCAGGCCGCTTCCCCGCCTTGTGAAGCGGGACAGATCAAGCCGCGATCATTGGCGTTGGCATGAATGGCGGCGGGCAACACGCCGGAAACCGGGGCCAGCGCTCCGTCCAGCGCCAACTCGCCCAAGGCGCAATAGCCTTCGATCTCGTCGGCGGGCACCGCCCCCATGACGGCCAAAACGCCCAAGGCAATGGGCAAATCGAAATGCCCGCCTTCCTTCAACAGGTCGGCGGGCGAAAGATTTACGGTAATGCGTTTGGGCGGCAGCGCCAGGCCCAGTGAATTCAACGCCGCGCGAACCCGCTCGCGGCTTTCGGCGACGGCCTTGTCGGGCAAACCGACGATGGTGAAGGCGGGCAAGCCGGATGCCATTTGCACCTGGACATCCACGTCCAACACATCAATTCCCGAGAACGCCACCGACCCGACACGCGCGACCAAAGGTTGAGACCCCTTCTTCTGTTGTCGCCGATCATAGGGGTCAAACGGCGCGGCGTGAAGGGGTTCGGCGTATTACTTTTGCGGTTCTTTATCCCGCGTCGCCGCAAACCGCCGTTCGATGGCGTCCCAGAGGGTGGATTCGAGGCAGACGTTGTCGTAGCGGTTGATTTCCTGCAAGCCGGTGGGTGAGGTCACGTTGATTTCGGTGAGGTAGTCGCCGATGACGTCGATGCCGACGAAGATTTGGCCCATTTCGCGCAAGGCCGGGCCGATGGCGGCGCAGATTTCGGCGTCGCGCGCGCTCAGAACTTCCTTCACCGCCTTGCCGCCCACATGCATGTTTGAGCGCGCCTCGCCCGCCTGTGGGATGCGCAGGATGACGCCGACGGCCTCGCCGTCCACCAGAATGATGCGCTTGTCGCCTTCGCGCACTTCGGGGATGTAGGCCTGGATCATCAAGGGTTCGCGCGACGTGCCTTCGAACATTTCAATGAGGGAATTGAGGTTCTCGTCGTCGGGCGTCACGTGAAATACGCCCGCGCCACCGTTGCCATACAACGGCTTGACGATGATGTCCTTGTGTTCGGCGCGAAAGTCATTAATGGCCGCGCGGTCCGACGTAATCAGGGTCGGCGGCAACAGTTCCGGAAAGTCCAGCATAAACAGCTTCTCCGGTGCGTTGCGGACCTCAGCGGGATCGTTGACCACCAGGGTTTGCGGGTGAATGCGCTCCAGCAAATGGGTGGTGGTGATGTACGAGAGATCAAAGGGCGGGTCCTGACGCAAAAGCACCACGTCGGCATCCGCCCCAAGATCGAGCGGGACCGGATCGCCCAGTTCGAAATGATCGCCATATTTACGCCGGACCTTCAGGCTTTGCGCGCGCGCCGTCAGGCGGCCGGCCTGAAAGGCCAGATCCCTGGGCTGGTAATAAAACAGCCGGTGGCCGCGCGCTTGCGCTTCAAGGGCCAGAACGAAGGTGCTGTCGGCATCGATGTCGATGCCGTCGATGGGGTCCATCTGAATGGCGACCGTCAAGGTCATTAAATCTGTTCCTCGGTTGTTAGCTTGCTTAGTTAATTAGGCTTTTCATTTCTTGCAAGAGGGCCTGGGCTTCGCGGCGGCTGGTGGGGTCGGCATCGTATTTAAGATACTCCTCCAGCGCCGCCACCGCTGCCGAGCAATTGCCCAGCCGCGCATTGATCAAACCCGATTCACGCCACGGATCGGCGACCATCGGCGCAAAAAGAGCAATGGTTTCAATGGTTTCCAAGGCCTTCTTCATGCGGCCTGCGCGAATCAGCCGAACCTTTATATTGTTTTGTAATCGAAACAAAATAGCGCGCTTGGACATGGGCGCATACCCGCCCGGCGTCAATTCGGCGTCCAGCCCTTCGGCCGCCTTTAGAAGCGCGCGCAGGTCCGCCGGTTCGAGCACTCGGCAACCGTCCGCCGGGTCGAGCACGGCCCGTTCGCCGTCCTTTTCCATACGAATCAGGAAGCGCGCCGGGAAATCAAGGCCGACCATATTCCAGCCCAGAACCTCGGCCACGTGCAGATGGATAATGCCCAGCGCCACCGGCAGGCCGCGGCGCGCATCAATGACCCGCATCAGGTTGGCGGCATCCAGGTCCTCGAAGGTTTCTTCCTCGCAGCCGTATCCATAGCGCCGCGTCAGCACGTGCGACAGGGCTTGCACCTGATCGCCCAGATCGCTTGTCCCGCGGGCGCTGCCCGCATAGGTGCCGACCTCGGTGGAAATTTTGGCCAGATGCCGGTGATAGGGTTCAAGGCTGGCGCGAGGCCGTCTGGCGGAAGCCAGCAGTAGCGCGGTCTCCGCCAGATCGATCTCGTCATCGGCCAACGCGCCGATTGCGCTCAGACTTTTGCGAGTTTTAGCCGGAAGTCTCACACTGGAAGCCTCACGAAGGTCCCTTCACCCGGACATGGCTGATAACGTTCTTCACGTAGTCAATCTCGCGGGCGTGCGCCAATACGCGATCCAGTTCGGCCTGTGATTGGGCGATTCCGATAATGTAGACGGTGCCGTTCACGGTTTCGAACACGTAGTTCACCGCCATAATGTCCCTGTTGAAGGTGATCTGTGTTTTTAGCTGCGCCGTGATCCAGGAATCCTTGGCCAGAACGACCGCGCCGCCACCGGCCAACTGGATTTCATTCAGCACCTCGCGAACCCCGCTTACGGTCCAGGCGAGCTTCACGGCATCGGCGCGCATTTGCTCGCTTGAAGCGATACCGGTCAACAGGGCACGACCTTCGTAGACCTCCACGCCGATCTTGACGGGAAGCATCTGATCTTTTTCGAGGTAAGACCCCAGAATCGATGCCTCGATTTTCAGATCCGTGGCCGCGCCCTCAATGCCGCGATCCGAATAGGCGGCGACGCCCGCCGTCGCGCCCGCGCCGACCACGACGCCGGTGCAACCCTGAAGGCCCATTGCGGCTGCTAAGACGAGAACGAACCCTAATGCCGCCGCGCTTGACGATCGTTTCATGTGTTTGACTCCTTAAATTCCAACAGGGATCGGGGTCCCGTATCGAGCGCATTCTAATCGCGGTTGCCGTTTGCCGGAAGAGGGAAGCGTTCAATCGGGCCGCCAGGCGTCGACGATGTGGCGCGGGACTTGCCACGGCGTTACCAAAATGACGTCAAAGCGCATGGAAAGTTCGGCCAGATGCGGATAACGGGCGATGAAGGCCAGAGCGGCCCGCGTTATGCGCCGGCGCTGGTTTGGCCCCAGAGCGTCGGCGGCTGCAATAGCGTCGGCCCGTGCCTTGACTTCAACAAACGCGATCAAGGAACCGCGCCGCGCCACGATATCAATCTCGCCCACCGGGGTTTTGTGGCGCGCCGCCAGAATGCGATACCCTTTCACGCGCAAGTATCCGGCGGCCAAACGTTCGGCGAAGCGCCCGAATCGCCATGCGTGTTGGCGCTTGGAGGTCGGTTTGGCCGGCATCAATGCGTTTCCGTCAAAGCGAGCGCGCGGGCGTAGACATCGCGCTTGGACCACCCGGCGCTCAGCGAAACAAGAGCGGCGGCGTCGCGCACGCGGTTCGTTTTCAAGGCCTCAATCAGGGCGTCGTCGACTTCTTCGGGCGAATATTTCCGCGCCTCAGCGCTTGGCGGCGCGACGACCAGCGTCACCTCGCCCTTGGGCGGGCCGGAGGCGGCGAAATGTTCGGCCAGTTCGCCAAGGGGGGCGCGCCGCACTTCTTCGAACATTTTGGTCAGTTCGCGGGCCATGGCGGCATGGCGCGGCCCCAGAACCTCGGCCATGTCGGCCAGTGAAGCGGCCAGCCGCTTGGGGCTTTCCAGAAACACCAGGGTCGCCGGAACGTTTGCCACTTTGGCCAGTGCCTTTTTGCGCGGTCCCGTCTTGGGGGGCAGAAAACCGGCGAACATGAAGCGGTCCGTGGGCAGGCCCGACAGCTGCAGGGCGGTCAGCACCGAGGATGCGCCGGGGGCTGCCGTCACCGGAATCCCTTCCGCAATGCATTCGCGGACCAGCGTGAAACCGGGATCGGACACCATGGGCGTGCCTGCGTCCGACACCAACGCCACGCTTTCGCCATTTTTCAGTCGCTTGATAAGGGCGGGCCGAACCTTGTCCGCGTTGTGCTCGTGATAGGGCGTCAGTTTGGCGGAAATGCCGTGCAACGCGAACAGTTTGGCGGTTACGCGGGTGTCTTCGCAGGCCACCGTATGGGCGCTGCGAAGGACATCGAGAGCCCGCAAGGTGATGTCGGCGGCGTTGCCGATAGGGGTGGCGACAAGAACCAGACCCACGGGCGGCGAAACCGACCGTTTACTAAGGGGCGCGCTGTCGATAGGCTCAGGCCCGGCTTCGGCCCCAGGATGAACTGAATGCGGAGGCATTGCGCCGGGCGATGTTTGGTCTGTTTCGTGTAACGAACTTTTTCGTTTCCGTGCCATTGGTGGCCGCCGCGCTGTTGTTGGTGGCCTGTGAGTCTTCACGATTGACGCCGTGGAGGCAAGGCGAGATCGGCCCGCCGATCTTGGCGGCTCCCGCGCCACCGGCCAAAGACAGTGAAATACCGTCATCGGCGGGCGTATCGCAAGGCTCGGGTGCAGCGGGCGCGACCAGCCAACAGGCGGCATTGCCGCCGGATGCGACGGGCGTTCCGTCACTGGCTCCGCTTTTGAACCGGCCCGGCGTGGCCGCGCCCATACCCAGCGCGGGCAGCTTCACGCCTTCGCTTCTGCCGCCCGCCGAGGTTCCCCGCGTGGGCGTTCTGCTGCCATTGACGGGACCGCAGGCGGCCATCGGCAAAAGCATGTTGAACGCGGCGCAGCTTGCGCTGTTCGATTTTGCCGGCGACCGGTTCGAGTTGGTCGTTCACGACACCGAAGGATCGCCCGACGGCGCGGCTCAGGCCATGGCCATGGCCATTGGCGACGGCGCATCCCTGGTATTGGGGCCGCTGCTGGCCCCCTCGGTGCGCGCGGTCAGCCCGGCGGCGCGGGCGGCGGGCGTTCCTGTTATCGCCTTTTCGTCCGATCATTCGGTGGCCGGAGACGGCGTTTTCACCATGGGCTTTTTCCCCGACGCCGAGGTCCGCCGGGTGGTCGCCTACGCGCGTTCGCGCGGCGTGACGCGATTCGCCGCCATGGTGCCGGATGACGCCTACGGCTCAAGGGTTATCGATTCCCTGCGCGCCGCGGTCGATGCCGCGGGCGGCGTGGTGGCGCGCATCCAGTTCTACGATCCCCACACGCAGGATTTCGCCTCCTCGGTGCGTCAACTGGCCCGCTACGAGTCGCGCCGCACTGCGCTGGAGCGGCAACGGGCCGAACTTGAAGCACGCGGCGACGAGATTTCAAAGCGCGCGCTGGAGCGGCTGGAAAATCTGCAAACCTATGGCGATCTTCCCTTCGAGGCCCTGTTGATCGCCGGTGGCGGCAAGCGCCTGCAAGCCATCGGCGCCCACCTGCCGTTTTTCGACATCGACCCCAAGCGGGTGCGTATGCTGGGTACCGGACAATGGGACGTGGCCGGTATTGGCGCCGAACCGGCCCTTCTGGGTGGATGGTTCGCGGCACCCACGCCAACCGCGCGCATCGATTTCGAGGAGAAATACATCGCCGTTTACGGCGAAAAGCCGTTCCGTCTGGCCACACTCGCTTACGATGCCACGGCGCTGGCCGCCGTGTTGGCGGGGGCTGACGAAGGGCCGCAATTCGGCCTCGATTCCCTGACCCGCCAAACCGGTTTCTTCGGACGGGACGGCATTTTTCGCTTCAAGCCCGAAGGTCTGGCCGAACGGGGACTGGCCGTGCTGGAGGTGGAGCGGCGCGGTTTCCGGGTCATCGACAGCGCCCCCGAAGCCTTCCCCCAGGCCATGTTCTAGGCGAGCAAGCGGGACAAAACAGCGTTTAGCCGTTGGCGGCCCGCGGGCGTGGCGCGCAGGCGGGCGGCATCTCTTTCCATAAACCCCGCGCGGACAAGTTCGTTCACGGCGTCCTGATCGATCACGTCGTCGAGACCCAATGCGCAACGGTCCTTGAAGCGTGCACGGTCGATCCCTTCGGCTGTGCGCAGCCCAGACAGCAGCAACTCCTCGGCCCTTTCTGTGGGGCTCAGGGTGCGGCGTTCCGACGTGCCGTGTCCCTCTTTTTCAACGGCTTCCAGCCATTTGGCAGGGTCGCGGATCTGGCGGATGGCGTCGGTGACGAAGGCTTTGCTGAGCCGCCCATGCGCGCCGGGGCCGACGCCCACGTAGTCATCGCCCCGCCAGGTGGCCAGATTGTGGCGGCATTCATGACCCGGCAGGGCGTGGTTGGATATTTCATAGGCCGGAAGCCCGGCCAGAACGTCCTGTGTCGCTTCATACATGGTGGCCGCCGTGTCTTCCGGGGCACCTTCGATGCCATCGGAAAAAAAGCGTGTTCCGGGCTCGACGGTCAACTGGTAGGCCGACAGGTGGGACGGCGCGAACTCCAAAGCCAGCGCCAGTTCGGCGCGCCATTGCGCAACCGTCTGGAGGGGCCGCGCATAGATCAGATCGAAGGAAAAGCGCGGAAAAATCCGGGCCGCCAGTTCGATGGCCTCGCGTGCTTCGCGGGCCGAATGGGTGCGCCCCAGAAAACCAAGGGCTGCGTCCTCGAAGGATTGAACGCCCAGCGACAACCGATTGACGCCCGCGTCGCGAAACTCCCTGAACCGCCCGGCCTCGCTGGATGTGGGGTTGGCTTCAAGTGTGATCTGGGCATCATCCGACAAGTTATTGATATTGTTAATAATCCCGGCGACGGTTTCGGGTTCCATCAGCGATGGGGTGCCGCCGCCGAAGAAAATACTGCCCGCGGGCCGGTTTTTTGTTTCGTTTTCGAAATGACCAAGCTCGCGAATCAGCGCCTTGTGCCAGCGGGCGTGGTCAATCGCGTCCGATTCGTGGCTGTTGAAGTCGCAATAGGGGCACTTCGATTTGCAAAACGGCCAGTGGACGTAGACGGCGAGGTTTTCGCTCATGGCGAGGCTAGCCGCCGAAACAGGCGGCCACGAGCTTGCCAAAAGCGTCCGCCCGGTGGCTCATGGAATGCTTTTTGGCCGGGTCCATCTCGCCGAAGGTGATGTCCTGCCCGTCGGCGAGGAACATGGGGTCGTATCCGAAGCCCTGATCGCCCCTTGGCGGCCAGACAAGCGTCCCGTGAACGGTTCCCTCGAAGGTTTCAAGATGCCCGTCGGGCCAGCACAGCGCCAGCGTCGCCGCGAAATGCGCGCTGCGGTCCTCTTTGTTTTCAAGGGCTTCGTTGACCTTGCTCATGGCCAGCATGAAATCGCGCTGCGGTCCCGCCCAGCGCGCCGAATAGATGCCGGGCTCGCCATTCAGGGCATGGACCACAAGCCCCGAGTCGTCGGCCAGCGCCGGAAGACCGGTCGCATTGGCCGCCGCTTCCGCCTTGATCACGGCGTTCTCAACAAAAGTCACGCCGGTTTCCTCGGGATCATCCAGCCCCAGTTCCCCCGCCGACACCACTTCGACACCAAACGGCGCCAGCAAATCCCCGATTTCCCGCACTTTTCCGGCGTTGTGGCTGGCGATGATGAGCTTTTTTTTGTCGAATTTCCGTGGCAATTCCGTCGTCGCTCCCTCAAAAAGTTTGTTCCACAGTGACGATTTACCCTTCGCCATCCTCCGCCCGGCAAAGAAAAACAAAAGCAAACTGGCCACGAAGATGATGAAATACACTACAAGATCTTTCGGCCCAACGTAGGTTCCCCAGCCTCGAATGGTATTTGGTACAAAACCTCCGAATAGAAATAGAGCGAATGCCAGCGTCCAGAGAAGTCGGCTTCCCCGCCTCTGACGGTTTTTCTTAGATTTAAGATCGGTCAGGTCGATCAACAAACTGCAGAGAGCGAGGATTGCAAATGCAACGATGATGGGCCACTGGAAAGTCTTGGTCCACTCCAGATATGCTTCCATCTCCCCTCCGTAACCATTTGCAATCAAATAATAAACGTCACTCCACCCCCAGCGCCTTGCGCTGCACGGCGACCATCTCGCCTGTTCCCTTGCGGGCCAGTTCCAGAAGTTGGGTCAATTGGGCGTCGGTCATGGGTTCGGCTTCGGCGGTGGCTTGTATTTCAATGATGGTGCCGCTGCCCGTGAGCACAAAATTGGCGTCCGTTTCGGCGACGCTGTCTTCCTCGTAATCCAGATCGAGAACGGCCTGACCCTTGAAAACCCCGCTTGAGACCGCCGCTACCTCGTCTTTCAGCGGCATTTCCGATAATAGCCCAAGGGAAACCAGTTTATCGAATGCCATATACAAGGCCACGTACGCCCCGGTGATGGACGCGGTGCGCGTTCCGCCGTCGGCCTGTAAAACGTCGCAATCGACGCGGATCTGCATCTCGTTGATGGCTTTGAGATTTGTGATGGTGCGTAAAGAACGCCCGATAAGCCGTTGAATCTCCTGCGTTCGGCCCGATTGCTTTCCGCGCGCGGCCTCGCGGTCCATGCGTGTGTTGGTGGCCCGGGGCAGCATGCCGTACTCGGCCGTGACCCAGCCCTTGCCGGTTCCCTTCAGCCAGCGCGGCACCCGTTGCTCGACGGTGGCGGTGCACAGCACGTGAGTATCGCCCAGACGCACCAGACACGACCCCTCGGCGTGTTTGCTGACGCCGGTTTCCAGGGAGATTTCACGAAGTTGATCATTGGAACGGCCCGAAGGTCTCATTTTCTTGTCTTTCGCTTGTTTTTGCATGTTTCGCAGTTGCCGGACCCTAGCGCGCGGGGCCGCGCGCGTAAAGGCTTTGGCCGAAATCGAGCGGCGCGCGTTGACGCAGGCGGGAACGCTAACTAAATTCCCCCGTGCAAAACCCCAAGTAACACCTTGTGAAAAGAATGATTACGGAATTTAGCGACCGGACGCGGGACATCTTCCGCCATATCGTCGACGCCTACATGGAAACGGGCGAACCGGTGGGTTCGCGCACGGTTTCCAAGCTGCTCGATATGTCGCTGTCGCCGGCGACCATTCGCAATGTCATGGCCGACCTGGAAGATGCGGGCCTGTTGTTTTCGCCCCACGCATCCGCCGGAAGGCTGCCCACGGAAGCGGGCCTGAAGCTGTTCGTCGACGGCCTATTGGAAGTCGGTAACCTGACGGCGGATGAACGCCGCGACATCGAAGGCCTGTGCGCGGCTGCCGGTCAGAGCGTTGACGGAATGATGGAACAGATTTCCACCACACTGTCGGGTCTTTCGGGATGCGCCGGACTGGTGCTGGCCCCCAAGACCAGCAGCCCGTTACGGCATATCGAATTTGTCTATCTCAGCCCGGGCCGCGCCCTGGTCGTGCTGGTGGCCGAGAACGGCGTGGTCGAGAACCGCATTATCGAAACGCCCCGCACATTGTCGCCCTCGGCATTGGTCGAAGCCACCAACTATCTGAGCGCGCGCTTGGTCGGGCGCACTCTTGGCGAAGCCAACGACGAGATCATTTCTGAGCTGGAAGCCCACAACGCCGAACTGGATCAGTTGACGGAACGCGTGGTCGAGGCCGGGCTGGCGACGTGGGCCGGACACGAGAGCGAACGCCGCTTGATCGTGCGCGGGCGCGCCAATTTGTTGGACGACGTTACGGCCGCCGCCGACCTTGAACGCATTCGCGGCCTGTTCAAGGCCCTGGAAACCAAGGACGCCATGCTCAAAATGATCTCGCTGGCCGATACGGCTGAAGGCGTGCAGATCTTCATCGGCTCGGACAGCCAGTTGTTCGGCCTGTCCGGGTGCTCCATGATCGTCGGTTCCTATCAGAACAGCCAAAACCACGTTTTGGGGGCCATCGGCGTCATCGGCCCCACGCGTATGGACTACGCGCGCATCATTCCCATGGTGGATTTCACCGCCAAACTAATTGGCCGGATCATCGGCTAGAGCAAATCCCGAGCTGATGGAACATCAGCGACGACGTATTTGCGTTAAAAGCAAACAGACGGAAAAGAAGAAATGGCGAAGAAAAGTACCAAAACTCCTGACGAAATGCCTGAAACCGAGGCCGAAGAAATTATCGAGCAGCCGGAAAACCCGTGGAACAACGTCAAGGCGACAGCGCCGGGCGAAGAAGACACGGAAGCCGATGACGCCGAATCCGAAGTTGAAGCGGAAGAAGCGGCCCCCGACCCGTTGGCGCGCGTCGCCGAGCTTGAAGCCGAAACGGCTGAACTGAAAGACAAGCTGCTGCGCGCCCTGGCCGAGACCGAAAACGTGCGCCGCCGCGCCCTGCGCGACCGGCAGGACGCCGCGAAATACGGCATCGCCAATTTCGCCCGCGAAATGCTGAGTGTGGCCGACAATCTGCGCCGCGCTCTCGATCATGTGGACGCGGACGTCCGCAAGGAAAACGAAGCCATCGAAAATCTGGCCGCCGGTGTGGAAATGACCGAACGCGCCATGCTGGACGCCCTGGAACGGTTCGGCGTCAAACCCATCGAGGCCATGGGCCAGAAATTCGACCACAATTTCCACGAAGCCATGTTCGAAGCTCCCGATCCGAGCCAGCCTTCCGGTACCGTCATTCAGGAATTGGAAAAAGGCTACATGCTGGCCGAACGCCTTCTGCGCCCGGCGCGGGTCGGCGTTTCCAAGGGCGGCCCTGCCGCCGCTGCCGTAGAAGAACCGGCCGAGCCTGCCGAAGAAAAAGCCACCGACAAGGAACAGCGGGCCGCCTACGAAAAGCAATCCGATGCGCAAAGCGAATCGGCTGATGCCAAAGGCGGTCAGCTGGACGAAGAGCTATAGGCTAACCGGAAGGCGCGAACAAAAACTCCCCGGCCGGATCGTGGGCGGCGAAGCGCCTTTTGGCGCGGGCCTTATCACTCACGGCGTAACAATAGGCGCAGCCGTGGGGGCAGGTGTCGTAGTCGCCGATGTCGCGCGACGCGTGGCAGGCGCAGGTTTTGCGGTGCGGTTTGCGTTTGGCGGCAAGGGGCCGTCCGGCGACGTCGGACAAGCGGCCCGCGTCAATGCAGCTTGCTTCGGCCATTCCTTCGGCCAAAAGCTCGGGCTGGCCGCATAGCGTCGCGGCGATACTGTGATCGGCGGCGATTGCAGCCAGCTCGGTCAGCAAAACCGTTTTTTCCTCAGCGGTTGGGTCCGACCATTCAAACGCGCCGGTTCGGGCTGCCGCCGCCATGTTGCGGGCGGTCTTGCGGTAGGGCTGGACAACGGAAACGACCACTTCGTCCGCCACGCCCTCAAGCGCATCCGCCAGCCGGGCGAAATTCTCGCGATGCCAATGGGCGGGGGTCAGCGAGGACAGCACGATGGGGTCATAGCGCCACACGCCCGCGCGCGAACCGTAAGCGTTGGCGATCTCGCGAAGATGGGAAATCGCCATTTCGGGTCGGACGGTCGCCGCGTCAAGACTGCGCGGATATCCGGTGATCGTGTACTGCACAACGAACGGAAAGCCCAAGGCATTGACGGCCTCCAGCGCGCCCATGAACGGCCCCGAATTGCGCGTCCAGAAAACGAACCCGTCCACCGCGTCGCGCGTTAGGGGAACGGTGTAAACGTGTCCGCCATACGGGTTGACCATGCGGCAAAAGCCGGCACCTATGCGGCGCATGAACCAGTCGCCGTAAAAAGCGGGAATATCGGTCTTGTAGGAGGCCGAGATAATCATGTTTGTCGCCGCTCATTCGAAATTAGGTAAAAACCTTTGTCCGCGAACGGTTGCGCGTGTCAATCAACCGACATATATAACGCCCAAACGCCCACCGTGGGGCGTGCTTTTTTGCCAATTTAACCAAAGGAATTCCCGCGGCGCCATGTGGCCGGGGGAATTTGCCGCAAGATACAGAGGATAAGATGAGTAAGGTAATCGGGATCGACCTGGGAACGACCAATTCATGCCTATCGGTGATGGACGGCAGCGACGCCAGGGTAATTGAGAACTTGGAAGGTACGCGCACCACTCCGTCGATGGTGGCTTTTACCGAGGGCGGCGAACGTCTTGTCGGACAGCCGGCCAAGCGCCAGGCCGTGACCAATCCGGAAAATACGGTTTCCGCCATCAAGCGCCTGATCGGGCGCACCTATGACGATCCGCTTACCGAAAAGGACAAGGGTCTGGTCCCCTACGGCATCGTCAAGGGCGACAACGGCGACGCCTGGGTCCAGCTCGATGGCCAAAAAATGAGCCCCAGCCAGATCAGCGGCTTCATTCTTCAAAACATGAAGGAAACCGCCGAAAGCTACCTGGGCGAACCGGTCACCCAAGCGGTGATTACGGTCCCGGCCTATTTCAACGATTCCCAGCGTCAGGCCACCAAGGACGCCGGCAAGATCGCCGGGCTTGAAGTTCTGCGCATCATCAACGAACCGACGGCGGCGGCGCTGGCCTATGGCCTCGAGAAAAAGAGCGCCGGCACCGTGGCCGTGTACGATTTGGGCGGCGGCACGTTTGACGTATCGATCCTCGAAATCGGCGACGGCGTCTTTGAAGTGAAGTCCACCAACGGCGACACCTTCCTGGGCGGCGAGGACTTCGACAAGCGGATCATCGATTATCTTGCCGACGAGTTCAAAAAAGAGAACGGCATCGACCTGCGCGGCGACAAGCTGGCCCTGCAGCGCCTGAAGGAAGGCGCGGAAAAAGCCAAGATCGAGCTTTCCAGCACCATGCAGACGGAAGTCAACCTGCCGTTTATTACGGCCGATGCCAGCGGGCCCAAGCACCTGACCATCAAGATCACGCGGGCCAAACTGGAAGCCCTGGTCGACAGCCTGGTCCAGCGCACAGTCGCTCCGTGTCGCGATGCGTTGAAGGACGCAGGCGTTTCGGCGGGCGAGATCGACGAGGTAATTCTGGTCGGCGGCATGACCCGCATGCCCAAGGTTGCCGAAACGGTGAAGGATTTCTTCGGCCGCGAGCCCCACAAGGGCGTCAACCCGGACGAGGTGGTCGCCATGGGCGCCGCCATTCAGGGCGGCGTGCTCAAGGGCGACGTCAAGGACGTGCTGCTCCTGGACGTGACCCCGCTGTCGCTGGGCATCGAAACCCTGGGTGGCGTGTTCACCCGCCTGATTGATCGCAACACCACGATCCCGACGCGCAAAAGCCAGGTCTTCTCGACCGCCGAAGACAGCCAGAACGCGGTTACCATCCGCGTGTTCCAGGGCGAACGTGAAATGGCCGCCGACAACAAGATCCTCGGCCAGTTCGATCTGGTGGGCATTCCACCCGCACCGCGCGGCATTCCGCAGATCGAGGTGACGTTTGATATCGACGCCAACGGCATCGTTCATGTCTCGGCCAAGGACAAGGCCACGGGCAAGGAACAGCAGATCAGAATCCAGGCCTCGGGCGGCTTGTCGGACGGCGATATCGACCGCATGGTCAAGGACGCCGAACAGCACGCCGACGCCGACGCCAAGCGCAAGGATCTGGTTGAAGCCCGCAATCAGGCCGACTCGCTGGTCTATTCCACCGAGAAGAACCTGACTGAATACGGCGACAAGATCCCTGCCGAGGAAAAAACCGCCATCGAAGCCGGTATCGCCGACCTGCGAACCGCCCTCGAAGGCGAGGACCCGGACGATATCAAGGCCAAGACCGAAACCCTGATGCAGGCTTCCATGAAACTGGGCGAAGCCATGTACAAGGCCAGCCAGGAAGAGGGTCCCGAAGCGGCAGCCGCAGGACCGGCGGATGGACCCGCCGATCAAGGCGCGTCCGGTCCGGGTGACGAATCGGTGGTTGACGCCGATTTCGAAGAGGTTGATCCCGACAGTCCGGATCAGAGTGGGCCGGATCAGAGTGGGCCGGATCAGAGTGGGCCGGATCAGAGTGGGCCGGATCAAGACAAAAAAGACTAAGACCATGAGAAAGATCAGGGGTGCCTCGGGCACCCCTGATTGTTAAGAAAAAAGATCAGCAGGTTCGCGGAAAAAAACGAATGGCCAAGCAGGACTACTATTCGACACTGGGCGTTGATCGGGGCGCGTCGACCGCCGACATCCGAAAA
Organism: Rhodospirillales bacterium; assembly: GCA_018648445.1. Next base: position 66,034 of record JABGRG010000001.1, read on the forward strand.
GCCTATCGCAAGCTGGCCATGAAATATCACCCGGACCGCAATCCGGGCGATGCCGCCGCCGAGCAGAAATTCAAGGACCTGAACGAGGCCCACGATATCCTGAAGGACGAGCAGAAGCGCTCGGCCTACGATCAGTACGGCCACGCCGCATTCGAACAGGGCGGTCCCGGTGGTGCCGGTGGGCCGTTTGGCGGTTTCTCGCAGGGCTTCGGCGGTGGCGGTGCCGGTGGATTCGGCGACATCTTCGAAGAGATGTTCGGCGATTTCATGGGCGGCGGCGGGCGTGCGGGCCAGGGCGGAACGGCCCGCGGCGCGGACCTGCGCTACAACATGGAAGTCAACCTCGAACAGGTTTTCAAGGGCGCCAAAACCACCATCAAAGTACCGACATCGGTTCCCTGCGCCGAATGCAGTGGAAGCGGCGCCGCCGGTGGTGCTGCTCCCGTTACGTGCCCAACCTGCCACGGCCATGGCCGGGTGCGGGCGCAGTCGGGATTTTTCACGGTTGAGCGCACGTGTCCTGCCTGCCAGGGCGTCGGTCAGGTCATCAAGGACCCGTGCCGCAGCTGCGGCGGCAATGGCCGCACGCGCAAGGAAAAAACCCTGTCGGTCAATATCCCGGCAGGTGTCGAGGACGGCACCCGCATCCGTCTGGGCGGCGAAGGCGAGGCCGGTATGCGCGGCGCGCCCGCCGGTGATCTATACATTTTCGTGACCATCGCGGCGCACCGTTTCTTCCATCGCGAAGGGGCCAACATCTTTTGCCGGGTGCCGATTCCCATGACCACGGCGGCGCTGGGCGGAACGGTCGAAGTGCCGACCCTGGATGGCCGCAAGGCGCGCATCAATATTCCGGCAGGAACCCAGAGCGCCCACCAGTTCCGCCTTGCGGGCAAGGGCATGTCGGTTCTGCGTTCCTCGTCCCACGGCGACATGTTTGTGCAGACCATGGTCGAAACGCCGGTTAATCTGACCAAGAAACAGACTGAGCTGCTGCGCGAGTTCGAACAAAGCGCCAGCAGCGAAAAACACAGCCCCGAATCCGCTGGCTTCTTCTCCAAGGTTAAGGAATTGTGGGAAGACCTTAAGGACTAGCGTAAGGTTCGGGGGCCATTGGGGGGAATTCAAACCATGAAAATAGGAATCGTCGGATGCACCGGACGTATGGGCCGGATGCTGATTGCCCAAGTGCTGGGGCGCGATGGATGCGAACTGGCGGGCGGATCGGATATTCCGGGTAGCGACGCAATCGGCAAGGATCTGGCCACTCTTGCAGGCTGTGACGCCACGGGGATTCTGGTCACTGACGACGCCAACGCGGTGTTCGCGGCGGCCGATGTCGTGGTCGACTTCACCTTGCCCCAGGCCACCATCGGACACGCGCAGCTGGCGGCCAAAAACGGGACTGCGCTGGTCATCGGCACCACCGGCATTAACGCCGAACAGCAAAAAGCGATTGATGCCGCCGCCACCGAGGTCGCCGTCGTTCAGGCGGCGAATATGAGCGCCGGGATCAACCTGCTGTTGGGCCTGACGGCCCAGGTGGCGGGAATTCTGGGCGAGGACTACGATATCGAAGTCGTCGAGATGCATCATCGGCACAAGGTCGATGCGCCATCGGGCACGGCGCTGGCGCTGGGCCACGCGGCTGCCGACGGGCGCGGTGTCGACCTGGAAGCCGTATCGCAACGGGTGCGTGACGGCCATACCGGCGCGCGGCGCGCGGGCGACATCGGGTTTGCCACCCTGCGCGGCGGCGACGTGGTCGGTGAACACACGGTCATGTTCGCGGGCGAGGGCGAAAGCGTGGCGCTGACCCACAAGGCGGGTTCACGGGCCGTGTTTGCGCGCGGCGCCATCCGCGCCGCCCTTTGGTGCGATGGCAAGGCGCCGGGGCTCTATTCCATGCACGACGTGCTCGGCCTTTGAAAAAGCCTGACATCACCGAATTCTACCGGCGACTGGCGGCGGCCAACCCCGAACCGCGCAGCGAGCTTGAATACGTAAACCCCTACACCCTTCTGGTGGCTGTCGTGCTATCGGCCCAGGCCACCGACGTGGGCGTCAACAAGGCGACGCGGGGATTGTTCAAATTGGCGGATAGCCCGCAAAGCATGCTGGACCTGGGCGAGACGCGCCTGCGCGAATTGATATCCAGCATCGGCCTTTACAACACCAAGGCCAAGAACGTGATGGGCCTGAGCACCCTTTTGCTTGAAAAGCACGGTGGCGAGATTCCGCAGGACCGGGATGCGCTGGAAGCCTTGCCCGGTGTTGGGCGCAAAACCGCCAACGTGGTCCTTAACGTCGCCTTTGGCGAACCGACCATCGCCGTCGATACCCATATCTTCCGCGTGTCAAACCGTACCGGTCTGGCTGTCGGAAAGACGCCGTTGGCGGTCGAGCAGGGCCTTGTGAAAAAAACGCCGCCGGAATGGAAACCGCACGCCCACCACTGGCTGATCCTGCTGGGGCGGTACGTGTGCAAGGCCCGCAAGCCCGATTGCGCAAACTGCGTTGTCGAAGAGCTGTGCGGCTACAAAGCTAAGATTTTTGCTTAAATGCGAGACTATGAAAGCATTCGCGCAAGGGAATATTGCCGTTGGTCCGGCCGCGTGCTTCCACATGGGTGACCCGGTACTCGGGCAACGCTTTCGTCCGGTACAGGAAAAGATCGAAAATGCAGCGCGGGCTCGAATACTGCCACAGTTGGGCGGGCGGGTCGCGGCGGCGAAAAACGGGCGCCCCCAGCAAATCCTCGACCTTGCGCTGAGATAGGCCGATCAGTTCCTCCGGCTCCGGCAAATCGACACGCGGCGGCGTGGCCGCGACTTCCGGAGGGCTGGGTTTTGGTGGATCGATAGCCGGTTCGGCGCTCGTCGGCTGTTTCGGCTTTTCTTCGATTTTGGCAGGAGCGGGGGTATCAGCCTGCGCGCCCGGCTCAACGCTCACCGCGCCCTTGGGTGGTTTCGAGGTGCCGCACGCCGCAACCAGCATGGCCGCGACAATTAATACGGTCAGGCTGCCCGGCCGCCGTGAACCCATACGAAAGAACCCGCTCAACCGTCGGACGTCTTGGGAGCGTCGGGGGCCGGTGTTTCCCCTTTCGCGCCAGCGCCAGCGTCATCGCCAGCGTCATCGGCTTCGGCCTCGGCTTGGCTCAGCGCCCGCATGTCGCCCGAAATTTCGCCTCCCGCTTCGATGGAAATACGGCCATAGCGCACCGTGCCGTTGATACGGCCGCCCGAACGCACGGTCAGAATGTCGCGCGCAATAAGCTCGCCTTCGTAAAGGCCGCTGATATCGGCTTCGTTGACCTCGGCGCTGCCCATGAACACGCCGGTCGGTGCGATTTCAATGGCGTGGGCGTCGGAAAGCGAGGCCTCGACCCTTCCTTCAACGATCAGCCTTTCGCACGAGGTAATTTCGCCGGACAGGCAGATTTCACGCCCGACCGTCAGCTTTCGGCTTTCGCTTTCGCCGGGAATCACCCGGTCGAATCGGCGCGCAGACTCGACCCCGCGCCGCGGAATGTCGTGGCGCAGCGTCGGCGAACCAGTCGGTTTGGCCGGGGCATGATGGCTCCCCTTGCGCGAGAAGGGCTTGAGCGGCGGCGCGGAAACGTCCTGAGCTTTTCCTTCCTCATCGCCGCGCTTCACAGCGCCGTCACCATCCTTTTTCTGGAACATGGTTCGTCGTTCCCTTTCGTCACGAGCTCAAAATTTCGTTTTCGCCTGCGGCGGCGACTTCTTTTTTTTCGGTTTCCGGCCCTTCTTTTTCGCCTGCGGCGAGCCGACCGCCGTTCCGCCAACCCTGAACCAGATGCACCATCGTTGCCGTTCCGATGACGGGGGCCAACAGGTTGACCACCGGCACGGTGAGCAGAAACGCGATCAACGCACCCGACAGAAATACCCGAATTCCGTGGCCCTTGCGTAACACGTAAGCATCTGCCGGAACCATCCGGCGCAGGGCCGCCAGTTCGAAATATTCCCGCCCCAGAAGGTACCCGTTCAGGCCATAGAAGACAAAGAGGTTTATCACCGGAATGAGGTAAAGCGGCAATGCCAGTATGTTTAGGGCGACCATCACCGCCACCAATTTGACCGTCGAAGTCAGGGCATCGGCAATTCCCGCACCCGGGGCAGCGGGTAGATGCGGATAATGACGAGCCTCGACGGCGTTTGCCACGCTGTCCAACAACAACCCGACGATGGAACTCGCCACCGCCGGAAATAAAATCCAGGTCAGCCCGAATGCCGCCGTCGCCCCCAGCATGTCGACGAAATCCTCGATCCACCAGATGTCGAACAGAACCGTTTCGCGCAGCGCAAACCAGATGGCGGCGAACAGCGCGACGAAAATGACGATGGTTGATCCGACGCTAATCCACATGACACGGCGGATGGCGGGATCCGAAAACTGGCCGACGGCCTTGAGGAAAGCGGAAATCATGGGTTTCGGCAGGTCTCTTTGGTGAAGGATTTCCCGTGTTTAGCCCCGCCGCCATCGGGCGGCAAGTGAAAAACCCGGCACGATAGACATGTGTTCCAGCCAATCGGGAATTAACCGGTTTAGAACTTGTCCCACGTATCGTTGGTCCGGGGATCACGGAATACAAACAGTTCGGAATCGATTGTCGCGCCCGTCCGCGCGCCCAGCAACGATACCGTCGTGGTGATCCCTTGGGCGTCGGTTACGACCCACTTTTTCAGCTGCATGGGGCGGTCGGACAACACCAGCGTCAAATTGCCTTCCAGCGGATCCTCCGCCCGAACCAGACTGAGGCGCAGGGTCTGCGCTTCGCGCACAAGATCGGTGATGATCAGGTCGTCGGCGAAAAGAGAAATTTTTTCGCGAACCAGAAAACCGGCGGGTGTGTCGTCGGCATCGACATAGCTGACCTGCTGCAGCTCCTTGTCCACATAGATCAGGTTACCCTTGGCGACGATGATCAGGATCGGCACCGGCGGGTCGTATTGCAGACGCATTTTGCCGGGGCGCGAAAGGTACATCTTTCCTTCCGCGTAATTTCCGTTGGACGAAACCTGCAAAAACCGCGCTTCCAGGGTGGCGACGCTGTTCAGGTATTCCTCAACGCGCGTGATTGCGGCCCGGTCGGCCTCGCTCAGTTTCGCGGGCGTCGCCTCCTGCCCCTGCGCTTGCGGTGCCGCGACGAAAAGCGCCAGCGCCAAAGCCAAAGTCGAGCTGAGCCGTTTGATGGTCCTAATTTGCATACTCGCCGCCGCCGATCAGCACTTCGCGGCGGCCGACGCGGTCAGCTTTACTGACAACGCCCTCGCCTTCCATGCGTTCGATTATTCTTGCGGCGCGGTTATAACCGATTTGCAGATGTCTTTGAATAAAACTCGTCGAGGCTTTTCCCTCGCGGGCGATCAGGGCCACGGCCTGGTCGTAAAGTTCGTCGCCGGAATTGCCGCCAGAACCACCGAGCATGTCCGAAAAACCGCCTTCTTCCTCTTCGGTCACGGCTTCCACGTAATCGGGCGCGCCCTGGCTTTTCAGGAAGCTGACCACGTCCTCGACCTCTTCGTCCGAGACGAACGGGCCGTGGACGCGGGTGATGCGCCCGCCGCCCGCCATGTACAGCATGTCGCCCTGGCCCAGAAGTTGCTCGGCGCCCTGCTCGCCCAAAATGGTCCGGCTGTCGATCTTCGAGGTGACCTGAAAACTCACACGGGTCGGGAAATTGGCCTTGATGGTGCCGGTGATGACATCGACCGACGGCCGCTGGGTGGCCATGATCAGGTGGATGCCCGCCGCCCTCGCCATCTGGGCCAGGCGCTGGACGGCGGCTTCGATGTCCTTGCCCGCGACCAGCATCAAATCGGCCATTTCATCGACAACCACGACGATGAAGGGCAGGGCGTCCATGGGCAGGGGCTGTTCCTCGAAGACCGGTTTTCCGTTTTCATCGAAACCGGTCTGCACGCGCCGGGTTAGTTCCTCGCCTCTCTTGCGAGCATCGGCCAGCCGTGCGTTATAACCGTCGATATTGCGAACGCCCAGTTGCGACATGGCCCGGTAGCGTTCTTCCATTTCGCGCACGGCCCATTTCAAGGCGACGACGGCCTTGCCGGGCTCGGTGACGACCGGGGCCAGCAGATGCGGTATTCCCTCATAGACGGAAAGCTCCAGCATCTTGGGATCGATCATGATCAGCTTGCACGCGTCCGGCCGGTGCCGATACAGCAGCGACAGGATCATGGTGTTGATGGCTACCGACTTGCCCGAACCCGTGGTGCCGGCGATTAGCAGATGGGGCATGCGGGCCAGATCAACGGCCACCGTGCCGCCGCCGATGTCCTTGCCCAGGGCCAGAGACAATTTGCCGCCCCGGCGCTCGAACGTGTCGGAGCCCAGAAGCTCCCGAAGATGAACCATCTCGCGGCGGACATTGGGGAGTTCGATGCCGATGACGTTGCGTCCCGGAATAACGGCAGCGCGAACGCTGACGGCACTCATGGAGCGCGCGATGTCGTCCGACAGCCCGATCACGCGCGATGTCTTGGTGCCCGGTGCCGGTTCGAGTTCGTACAGTGTGACAACGGGACCGGGCCTGACCTTCACGATCTCGCCGTGCACGCCGAAATCTTCCAGTACCGATTCCAGCAATCTGGCGTTTTGCGCAAGCGCTTGTTCGCTGACCGTCGTCGAACGAACCCGTTCGCCCGGCGTCAACAGGTCAAGCGGCGGGAACTGAAACTCGTCGCCGGGCTCCAAAGCCAATTTCCCCTGACTTGCGGCCTTGGCTTTGCGACCGGTCTTGGCTTTTTGCGCGCGGGGCGCGACCAAATCCGGTTGCGCCCGTTTGGTCTTGGTTTCCCGGCGTGCCGCTTGCGCGGGCGTGTCCAGATTGGGCTCGGTCCGCTCGACCTCGAACTGGGTGTCGTGATTGCCCAGATTTCCGGCCGCCGTGCGGCACCAGTCGAACGCGCGGCGCAGCGCCAGAACTACACCAACGAAGCCGCCGCCGATTCTTTTGCAATCGGCCCATGAAAGACCCAGGGCGGCGACCAAAGCACCTGCGCCCAAGGCTGCGCACAAGCTGGCGATCATCCATTCTTCGATCCCGGTCTGGGCTAGAAAACGGGCCAGCGGATCAAGCATGAGGGTTCCCGCAGCGCCGCCGAGCCCCGCACTCAGCGGCCAATCTCGCGGCGCGTCAACCGCGCCCAGCGCGATCGCCAGCATGGCAGCGGCCACGATCACAGCGACAAACCGCCATATCGGGCGGGTGACAGCCTGCTTGCTAAAAAGCCGCCATCCCCACGCGGCCAGAACCAAAACCGGCAAGATCCCCGAAACACCCAGAATCTGCACCAGAATATCAGCCGCATAAGCGCCCGGAATTCCAAGTAGATTTACGACTGCGCCATCGGCGGCGCTATTCAGCGAAGGATCATGCGGCGAATAGGTGGCAACGGCGATTAGGACTGCGCCCGCGCAGATGAACAAAATCAGTCCCGCGGCCTCGGCCAGCCGCCGTTTCATGAAATCCACGGCGCCGACAGGAAGAAGGGCGGCGCGCGCGCCGTTGGAAAGCGTGTCGACCATGCTTTCGTTTCTACGATATATGGATTTACAAGACCTTAACGAGGCGCCCCAACGCTTGCGTGGTGGTGGCTAAATCGTGGACCAGGGCGACGCGGATATATTCGGCCCCCGGATTAAATCCGTTTTCGTCGGGTTGCGACAGGTAACTGCCGGGAAGGACGCGAATTGCCGCTTCGCTCCACAAACGCCGGGCCGCGGCCTCACCGTCGCCCACATTCAGCCACAGGAAAAAGCCGCCCTGCGGGATGACGTTGCCAAACCGTGGTCCCAAAATTTCCTCGGCGGCCTCGAACTTGGCGCAATAAAGGGCGCGGCTTTCGGCGACATGGCTCTCGTCGCGCCACAGCGCGGTTGAAGCATCAATGGTCGGCATGGGCACGCCCGCCCCCCCGTAGGTGCGAAGGCGCCGAAAAACCTTCATGAGTTCCGGCGGTCCCGCGACGAAGCCTGAACGCAGCCCCGGCACGCTGGAGCGCTTTGACAAAGAATTAAAGACGACGACGTTTTCCATTGATGCGTTCGTCCCGCCCCCCAATGCGGCACAAGCGCTCAGCGCGCCCGGAGGCGGGTCACCGACGTAAATTTCTGAATAGCACTCGTCCATGGCCAGGACGAAATCATACTCGCGGGCCAGCGTGATCGCCTTTTTCAGCGCCTCGATGTCGGCCACGGACCCTTGCGGGTTGGAAGGACTGCAATAATAGGCCAGCGCCGTGCGCTGCAGGATTTCCGGATCCAGCGCCGTGAAATCGGGCAGGAAGCCGCTTTGTTCGGTTGCCGGGACAAATTCGGTGTCGGCGCTGTTCAAGCGCGGCGACGCCGAATAAACGTGATAATAGGGATTCGGCACCAGAACGACGGGCCGCCCGCCGCCTTTGCGCCGCGGCAATACCACCTGGCCGATCATGAAAAGCGCTTCGCGCGTTCCGGAAACGGGAAGAACTTGCCCGTCAGGATCGATCAGGCCGTCGGCAAGGCCATAGCGTTTGGTCATCCAGTCAGCCACCGCGCGGCGAAATTCGGGGGTTCCGTCGACGCCCGGATATTTGCCCCAACCGGCGGCGCGGGCGTCGAGGATTTCGCGGACCATCGGTGGCGGCGCATGCTTAGGCTCGCCGATGGAGAGCATCAGCGGCGCCATATCCTGCGGCGGCTCGATGGGGTCAAGAAGGCTTCGCAACCGATCGAAGGGAAAATCGTTCAGTTGCTCGACGGCGGGGTTCAACATCTCTTAAATCCTACGAATTTCACAGGCAGCGATGAACATACGGACTGGACAACAGCGGTGAAAGGGACGAATTGAATAGATGATGGCTGCAAAACGACAATCCCCGAAAAAAATTGAAACCGACGTGCTGATCGTCGGTGGCGGACTGGTGGGCGGCACCCTCGCGGTGGCGCTGGACGCGGCTGGACTGCGCAGCACCGTTATCGAGCGCGGCGACCCGGCAGCGCTACTGGACGAGGGTTTTGACGGCCGGGCCTCGGCCGTTGCCCATGCCTCGCAACGCATGCTTCAGGTGCTGGGACTTTGGGATCACATCGCGCCCGACGCCTCGCCCATTCTTGATATTCGTGTGTCCGAGGGCGGGTCGCGCCTGTTTCTGCACTTCGATCATCGCGAGGCTAATGGTGAGCCCTTTGGCCACATGGTCGAAAACCGCACGATTCGGGCCGCCATCCACAAAAAACTGCCAAAATTACCGAACGTTCGCCTTCTTGCTCCGGCGCAACTTGATACGCTGGAACGCGGCCCCGATGGGGTCAGCGCACGGCTGGTCGACGGCCGCCATATCCACGCGCAGCTTGCGGTGGCGGCGGACGGTCGAAATTCGGCTCTGCGCAGGGACGCGGGGATCGGCGTCACGGGCTGGACTTACCGTCAAAGCGCCATTGTCTGCACGGTGGAACACGAACGATCCCACGGCCAAGTCGCGCAAGAGCATTTCCTGCCCTCGGGGCCCTTTGCCATTCTGCCGCTCACGCGAAACCGGTCTTCCATCGTGTGGACCGAACGGGCCGAACTGGCGCCGGCCATGATGGATTTGCCGGACGACGAATTTATGGCCGAGCTGGGCTCGCGTTTTGGCGATTTTCTGGGCGACCTTTCGCTGGTCGGCCCGCGCTGGTCATATCCGTTGTCGTTACAGTTCGCGCGCGCCGCGACGGCCCGCCGCCTCGTCCTGGTCGGGGATGCCCTGCACGGAATGCACCCCATTGCGGGGCAGGGCCTGAACATGGGATTGCGTGACGCCGCCGTTCTGGCCGAGGTTTTGTTTGACGCCAAAAGGCTGGGGCTCGATCCGGCCGACGGCGCGGCGCTGGCGAATTACGAACGCCGCCGACGGTTCGACAACTTCGTCATGCTGGCCTCAACCGACTGGCTGAACCGATTGTTTTCGAACGACATGCGGCCGCTCAAGGGTGTGCGCGATCTGGGAATGTCGCTGTGGGGCCGGTTAGGCCCCTTGAAAAGGCTGTCCATGCGCCACGCCATGGGCACGCTGGGCGACCCCCCTCGCCTGCTTCGCGGCCAGCTTCTTTACGACGAGTGATGAGCTGAGGTCTTTTGCTTACGGTTCGCGGGTGAGACCGTGGGTTTTCAGGCCATCTAGATAAGCGGCCCAGATTTCGTTCTCGTTGGCGCCGAGATCATAAAGCACATCCCAGGTATAGATGCCGGTGTCGTGCAGGTCGTCGAACTTGATGCGTATGGCATAGTTGCCGACGGCTTCCACCTCCATGATGCCGACCAGTTTTCGGCCCGGCACGATGCGTTTTTCCTGACCGTGGCCCTGGACTTCGGCCGACGGGCTTTCGACCCGAAGGTATTCGGCCGACAACGTGAAGGACTTGCCGTCGGCGAAATCGACCTCCAGCGCCTTCTCTTCTTTTTTGAGGCGAATTTCGGTGGGCCGGTGTTGTGTTTCGAAGGTTTTTCTCATCATGCTTTCTCCAGAGCGCGGGCTTCGTCGGCCAGCATGATGGGAATGCCGTCGCGAATCGGGTAGGCGAGCTGTGCCTGATCGCTGATCAGCTCTGCAGCTTCCGCATCATAACGCAACGGACCCTTGGTCAAAGGGCAGACCAAAATTTCCAACAGTTTCGGGTCGACTTTTCGTTCGCTCATAGTTGCCTCATTTATTTCAGTGCCCCTTTAGTGCTGGGGCAAAGAAGAATCCCGGTCTCCCGCACGGGTGCGGAATTCCATCAGATCGCACAAAAACGCGCCCCGTTCGGCCACGCCGGCGCATTCGAGCAGCGCCTGTTTGTCGCGCGGCTCCAGCGGGCAGGCCATGGCCAGGGCGCTGACCAGAGTCTCGTCGGGCAAGGCCTCCATGGTTCGGCAGTCGGCTTCAATTCCGGTTGCTTCGAAATATCGCTCGACCACCTTGAACAGGCGACCCCGATCCGCAAAGGATGCGGCTTCGTTGCTTAGATCTGCCGCGAATTCATCATAGTCAACGGCGACCCGCCGATATCCTCGTACCGGTTCAAGCTCCGACGCGATGGAAAAGCGGGTTATTCCGGTGAGTTTGATCAGATACCGGCCATCGTCGCCTTCAGAAAACGAGGTGATGCGCCCGGCGCAGCCCACCTGATAAATCGGCGCGTCGTCGGGGATCGGACCCAACCCGCTTTCGCGGGGCTGGACCATGCCGATGATCCGTTCGGCGGCCAGGGCATCGGCGACCATGTTCAGGTAGCGCGGCTCGAAAATGTTCAGTGGCAACATACCGCGCGGCAGCAAAAGCGCGCCGCCCAGCGGAAACACCGGCAAGACTTCGGGCAATGGCCCGGCGCTGAAATCGCTGACACCGGCATTCATGGCGTTCTTTCCGACCTTACGAGAACAGGACGGTCGAGAGCCGCCGCCGTCCGGTGACGCACAAGGCGTGGGACGGCCCCAACGCATCGAAAATCTTGATCAGCTGCATGCGCGCCGCCTCGTCATTCCAATCGCGGTTCCGCCGCACCAGCTCAATCAATTCGTCGATGGCTTCTTCGGTGTTGCCGCCGCCATATAGCGCCATCGCCAGATCGAACCTGGCGGCGTGGTCGTTTTCGTCAGACGCCAGTCGTTGGCGCAAGTCACCGGCATCGATTGTCTCGCCGCCCTGCTGGGCCAATTCGAAGGCTGCAATTGCCGCCGCGATGGGCGGCTGGCTTTTGAGTTCGGGCGGCAGCCTGCCGATCACGTCGTTTGCCTGATCGGTATCGTTTGTCGCGATAAAGCAGCGGATCATCCCGCCGATGGCTTCGGGGTTGGCCGGGTCCTGCGCCAGCACCTGTGCAAATCCTTCGGCCGCCAAGGCGGCGTCGTCCTCGTCCAAAGCCGCAAAAGCGGCTTCCAGAACCGATTCGATGGGTGTTTTCGCGCCCCCGGTCAGGCGGTCGATAAAGCTTTTGATTTGGCCTTCCGGAAGGGCTCCGGTAAATCCGTCCACCGGGCGACCCTGGCTGAAACCAAATACGGCCGGTATCGACTGAATGTTCAGCTGCTGGGCCAGTTCGCGGTTTTCGTCCACGTTGACTTTGACCAGACGTACCAGACCACCGGCATTGCGCACCAGTTTTTCGATGGCCGGGCCCAACTGCTTGCACGGTTGGCACCACGGCGCCCAGAAATCGACGATGACGGGCGTTACCATGGAAGGTTCGACCACATCGGCCATGAAGTTGGCGGTGTCGCTGTCCTTAATAAGATCACCCTCGTCCGCGCCGCCGGCAGGACCGGGTTGCGGTGCGGTGGGGTCGAGAATCAATGCCATGGCCGTTTTTTCCGTAAGCTTAAAACCGGCCTATTAAATGGCCGTTTCCGCCAGCCGCCGCAAGATAAAAGGACGTAAAATTACTACCTGCGTGCGCCCTCATAGTTCGACGACGCGCGGCTTGTGGCCACACGATTCGATAAACGCGAGCAGACCGTCCGGCGTGATTGCTGTGGTCGCGGCGTTGGTCAGGGGGTGGAAGTTAAGCAGATCGCGGCGCATCATGGCGGCGTCCAACACCACGTTGAGAGCGATTTGCGTATCATTGATCAGGCCGAACGGAGTCACCGCGCCCGCGTCGACGCCGAGTTTTTCGCGCAGCACCTCGGCTTTGGCGAAGGAAAGACGCCCGGAGCCGATCAAGTCTTTCAACGCCTTCAGGTCGATGGCCCGGTCTTCGGCCGCGACAATCAGCCAAAGCACCTTCTTGTGATCGCGCAGCAAAAGGTTCTTGCAATGGGCGCCGGGCAGATCGCCGCGCAGGCGCTTGGATTCTTCCACCGTAAAGACCGGCGGATGCCGATGGGTTTGAATTTCGAGCCCAAGCTGATCAAGCCTGGCGAAAAGATCGTCGGGTGTCGCATTCATGGCCGGTACAATATACCAAGGAGCACGGATAACGACCCAAAATTGACGAATTGCAGAAACCTTGAAGTTGGGGCTTGCAAACCGGTGCGCATTGCGTATGATCCCGGCCCCGTAAGTTGAGTGCCCGGGCGGGCGTAACTCAGCGGTAGAGTGCGACCTTGCCAAGGTCGAAGTCGGGAGTTCGAATCTCCTCGCCCGCTCCATTTCCCCTTCTGACATTTTCCCTGCCGCGAAACTGCCGACGGGCGTCGGTGACACCCCTGTTGCCAATACAAGTCGTTCGCAATCCCAAGACATTGAAAGCGTGTCTTAAAGTAATACGCGAAAGACGAAAAAACCGTAAATTTCTGCGGGTTTTTGCGGTGGATAAAACCCTAAATTGGACGCCCTTTTTCTCTTGCGACGAGGGCCGCATGGTACTATTTATTATTGTCAGGAACCATTAAAAAAAGAGACTCGCCAGAGGTTCCAATCGCGAAAAAATGCGGTGGCGGTGGCTCAGAGGGAAATGTGGCAATGGGACGTCTTTCCGGCATGATGGGTTCTGTCTTCGGCAGCTCGAAGAACGGCAAAAATGCCAAAGGAACCGCGTCAAAAAAATCACGGAAACCGAAAGAAAAAGGATACACGCCTTCGGGATCCGTCGATGCGAAGGATGTCCTGTATCAGGATGGGGGACTCGAAGGAAAGGTCTTCGTTCTCAGTCTCGTGGAATTCTACGACGCCATCGGCGGACGCCAGGGCCGCATCGCCGAATCGCTTCCCCTTATTTGCGAAACGGTGTTCGAGGATCAGCTGGCCAACCAGGGCAGTTTCGTTCTGGTCGGTGATGATCAGTATGTGTTCAAATTCCGCGCTCTTGATGAGCGCCAATCCCTCCTCAAAGCATCGAAAATCATCGAAATCATCGGCTGCAAGCTACTGGGCGAGAGCTTCCTGAAATCAGGTCGCTTCAAGGCGCTGCTGACCGCCATCGGGATGGATGACATCACCAACGATGACGGGCAAATCAGCAAAAACATGGTCGACAATGCGGTCGGAATGGCGCGCAATGTGCCGCCCGAACCTTCGGCGCCGGAAGATCCCGTCTGGGTCAGCCTCAACTACGTCGGTATGGGCGCGGACGATCAATGGGCGGCTGTGCCCAGCAGCAAGAAAGACGACATCCAATGGGTCAGCCTGGAGGTCGAAAAGAAAAAAAGCGATTTCCAGTGGGAGACCCTGTCGCACGATAAGACCAAAAAAGATTCCGCATCGCAGTGGGAGACCCTGGAGCACAAGAAGGATAAGAACGAAGCCCAGTGGGAAACCCAGGAAGTAAAAAAAAAAGCTGACGGATTTGACTGGCAAGCCCTAGAGGTGAAAAAGCAAGAAGAACGCCGGGCCCTGCTTATGCAAGACGGCATGAAACGTTTTCGTGATCGGCGGAAGTCAGAATCGGACCGCCGCCTGCGCCGTGCAGTCCAGCTTGGAGATTCGGAACGCAGAGCCGAGCTTGGGCGCCGCGCCAACGTGAATAGACGCGCCGGCTAAACCGATGCGTTTCCCTTCGTCCCCGTAATCGCGGGGGCTTGAAAACCCGGTCCTTCCGCGAGAGACCGGGTTTTTTTGTAAATTTGACCCTCACTCCCCAAATATTCTCAGGTTCGCAGGGTGTCGTCGTTGACGATTGCCGTTGCGCGCGGCGCGGGTTGGGAATAGGCTTTTCTCTTGGTTCCACAGCCCTCTATTTGGTTGCCTGGGAGTGGGTTATGGGGAAAGTCGAAAGCATGTATCTGGTGCGCTTGGCGCGCGACCGCTCTGCGAACGGCCGCAAGGCGTTTGCCGACGCCCTGTCCGATCTCTTCCTCGCCGACGGAACCGAGATGACCGGTGACGAGCGCACGATTATTTACGAGATTCTTCACCGGGTCATTCAGGACATCGAAACAGCCGTGAGGGCCGACGTAAGCCGCTATCTGGCGGACCAGCCCGATACGCCGCACGAACTGGCCACGGTCCTCGCCGCAGATGAAATCGACGTCGCCTACCCGATCCTGACGCTCAGCACAGTTCTTCTCGACGAGGATCTGGTCGAGATTGCCCGCAACCGAACCATCGAGCATCAGGTCGCCATCGCCGAGCGGCCGGATATCAGCGAGTTGGTATCCGACGTTCTTGTCGATCTTGGCGACGAAACGGTGATAACGGCCCTGCTGAAAAACGACAGCGCCAAAATCGCCAGCGCGACCCTTGAATACGTGGTCGAGGAATCGAAACGCGTGGATGCCTATCAGGAACCGATCCTGCGGCGCAATGACTTGCCGCCCGCGTTGGCGGCGCGAATGGTTTTGTGGGTTTCGGCGGCCTTGCGCCAGTACATCCTCGATAATTTCCATATCGACGAGGAGGTCATCGACGATGCCCTCGAAACAACGGCGATGGAGATCATCAACTCGCCGCTGCCGTCGGGCTCGAAAAAGTCCCAGGAGCTTGCCGGCGTTCTTGAGCGCGAGGGCGAGATTTCGCCCGAACTTTTGATATCGGCGTTGCGCGACGGCGAAATGAGCCTGTTTGTTGCCCTGTTCGAGCGGATCACCCGCTTAAGCGAGAACCTGATCATGGACATTTTGCTTGAACCGGGCGGCGAGGGCCTCGCCATTGCGTGCAAGGCGACGGGCATCGGCAAGGCTTATTTTCTGGCAATTTTCTCTCTTATTCGGCAAACGCGGTCGGGTACGGAACGACAGCTTCGGCGGGAAATTCGCGCCGCAATGGCGTTGTTTGACAAGATGTCGACGGAGGCGGCCAGGGAAGTCGCGGTCCGTTGGCGCCGAAACGTCGGCTACCTCGTGGCGATTCGGGATTTGAAAATCGGATGACCCCCATAAAAAATTGATGCGGCCCGGCAAGTCCGGTGTGATCGGCTGTTGGCCGAAATTAGTCATTTTTGCTGCTGCAAAACGGAAGGAAACGAAAGATGATTCGCGGTGCCTATGAACAAAAAAACGAACTGATCAAAGGTCTCGTCGAAGAAACGAAAGAACGCCTCGGCGGCAAGCAGGGCGCGTTGGCCGCCCAATTCGTCGGACTGTATTTTGATCGTGTGCCGCCCGCCGATATCGTCGAACACGGACACAACGCGCTTTATGGATCGGCGCTCGCCCACTGGAAGCTGGGTGCCAGGCGTCAGCCCGACGAGGCAAAGGTGCGGGTCTACAATCCCAGCCTGGAGGAACATGGCTGGAAGTCCGATCACACGGTCATCGAGATCATCAACGATGATATGCCGTTTCTGGTCGATTCGGTCGCCGCTGAATTCGGCCGCCGCGAAATCCCCGTCCATCTGATTATCCACCCGATCATCAATGTTCAGCGCAAAGACGGCGCCATTGTGGCGCTTGCCGGGGTGGACGACAAATTAACCGATATGGCTGGCGAGTCCTTCCTGCACATCGAGATCAGCCGTCAGTCGGCGGCCGGTCTGGACGAAATCCGCACCGGAATAGAGGGCGTGCTGCGCGACGTGCGAACCACCGTCGCCGATTGGATGGTGTCGCGGGAAAAAGTGCTTGCGGTCGCCGCGGAACTGGAAAAACGGCCCGGACCCCTGGCCGCCGAGGAGGCGCGCGAGGTTTGCGGATTTCTGCGCTGGATTCACGATAACAATTTCACGCTTTTAGGCTATCGCGAGTTTGCCATCAGTGGCGAGGGCAGCACCGCCAAGGTCAAAATCGTTGCCGACGGCGGTCTCGGCCTGCTGCGCGATCCGAACTACTACGTCTACGATGAGTTTACCGATCTCGAAAACCTGCGGCCCGAGGTTCGCGCATTCATCAGCCGGCCCGAAGCCCTGGCCATCAACAAGACCGACCGGGTCTCCACGGTTCACCGTCCGGTCTATATGGATGCGATTTCCATTCGCCGCTTTGGGGCCAAGGGCCAGGTCGTCGGCCAGCATACTTTCGTCGGCCTGTTTACCTCATCGGCCTATAACCTCAGCCCGCGCTCGATACCGCTTCTTGGGCGCAAAATCGCCCGGGTTATCGAGCGGGCCGGCCTTCCCGCCAACAGTCATGACGGCAAGGCTCTGAACAATATTCTCGAAAACTTCCCCCGCGACGAATTGTTCCAGGTTTCCGAGGATCACCTGCTGAACACCAGTCTGGGGGTGCTGAACCTTCAGGAACGCCGCCGCGTGGCTCTGTTCCTGCGCCGCGATGACATCGAACGGTTCATGTCGTGCCTCATCTACGTTCCGCGCGATCGGTTCGATACCGACCTGCGGCAGCGCATGCAAGGGATCATGGAAGAGGCCTTCGATGGAGAAAGGGCGGACTGGTATGTCCAGCTCAGCGATTCGCCCTTGGCCCGTATTCACATGTTCATACGCACCACGCCCGGCGCCATCCCCGAATACGACGCCGACATGATCGAAGGCGAACTGATCGCCGCCGCCCGGTCATGGACGGATCAATTGGAAAATACCCTGATCGCGGCTCACGGCGAAGAAAGCGGCCTGGCGCTGCATCAGCAATATAAGGACGCATTCCGTTCGGGGTATCGCGAGCGATTCGATGCCGAGGCTGCCGTCGGCGATATCGATATGATCGAGGCGGCGCTGGCCAGCGGCGAACTTTGCATGAGCCTGCGCCGGCCATTGGAGGCTTCGGAAAACGAGGTCCGCTTCAAGCTCTATCATCCGGACGCGCCCATCCCGCTTTCCGACGTTCTGCCCATGCTCGAACACATGGGCCTCAAGGTGGTCGATGAAATTCCCTTCGCCATCCGGCCCGACGGCGAGCGCATGGCGATGATCCATGATTTCGGCCTGCAAAGCCGGGACGGGCGGCCCATCGATCTGGGTACGGTTCGCGCCAAATTCCAGGAAGCGTTTCTGGGCGTGTGGCGCGGCGAGGTCGAAAGCGATGCTTTCAACGGGCTGGTCGTGCGGGCCGGACTGTCGTGGCGCGAGATCGTCATCATTCGGGCATACTGCAAATACCTGCGTCAGGCGGGCATCGCCTTTTCGCAGTCCTATATGGAGCAGACGGTACTCGAAAATCCCGACCTTGCAGCTTTGGTCGTGCGGCTTTTTCTGGCCCGGTTCGATCCGGCGGGTGGAAAAGGGGCGAAAAAGAAGGCCGCGGGGATTCTGGCCGATCTCGATGCCGGGCTTGACGCCGTCACCAATGCCGACCAGGACCGCATCGTGCGCCGCTTTATCAATCTGATCCAATCCACCCAGCGCACCAACTTCTTCCAACCGGGGGCGGACGGCGAACCAAAATCCTACGTTTCTTTCAAGCTGGACAGTCAGGCCATCGAAGAATTGCCCCTGCCCCGGCCGCTGGTGGAAATCTGGGTCTATTCGCCACGTACGGAATGTGTGCATTTGCGTGGTGGCCGGGTGGCGCGCGGTGGTATCCGGTGGTCGGACCGACCCGAAGATTTCCGGACCGAAATTCTGGGTTTGATGAAGGCCCAGATGGTCAAAAACGCGGTCATCGTGCCGGTCGGATCGAAGGGCGGATTTATTTTGAAGCGCACGACGCCGCCGGGAGACCGCGAGGCTTGGCTGGCCGAAGGGATCGAATGCTACAAGATCCTCATGCGCGGCTTGCTCGACGTGACCGACGACCTCAAGGGTAGCGATGTGGTTCCGCCGCTTGAGGTGGTCCGGCACGACGGCGATGATCCCTATCTGGTGGTGGCCGCCGACAAGGGCACGGCCACGTTCTCCGACATCGCCAACGGCGTATCAATTGAGTACGGTTTCTGGCTGGACGACGCTTTCGCGTCGGGCGGCAGCCAGGGGTACGATCACAAGGGGATGGGCATCACCGCGCGAGGCGCGTGGGAATCTGTGAAGCGCCATTTCCGCGAAATCGGTGTGAATACGCAGACCGAGGACTTTTCCGTCGTCGGCGTCGGCGACATGTCGGGCGACGTCTTTGGCAACGGCATGTTGTTGTCCAAACACATCAAGCTGATTGCCGCATTCAACCATCTGCATATCTTTGTCGATCCCGATCCCGACCCGGCGAAAACCTTCGCCGAACGCAAGCGGATGTTCGAACTGCCGCGTTCGAGCTGGGCTGATTTTGATAAGAAACTTTTGTCCAAAGGAGGTGAAATCTTCGAGCGAAGCGCCAAAACCCTTAAACTCTCCAAGCAGATACAGGCCCGTTTCGGTTTCGAAACGGATACCGTGACACCCAATGAATTGCTGTTGGCGATCTTAAAAGCCGAGGTCGATCTATTGTGGTTCGGCGGTATCGGAACCTACGTCAAGGCATCAGGGGAATCGCAGCTTGAGGCGGGTGACCGCGCCAACGATGCGATCCGCGTGAACGCGCCGGAGCTTCGCTGCAAGGTTCTGGCCGAAGGCGCCAATCTGGGTGCTACCCAGCGCGGGCGCATTGAATACGCACTTTCGGGCGGTCGGCTCAATACCGACGCCATCGACAATTCGGCGGGCGTCGATTGCTCGGATCACGAGGTCAACATCAAGGTTCTGCTGGGCGCGGTGGTTGCCGAAGGCGACATGACCATGAAGCAGCGCAACACGCTCTTGGAAAAAATGACCGACGAGGTCGGCTTGCTGGTGTTGCGCGACAACTACCTGCAAACACAGGCGATTTCGCGGGGCGAGGCCCAGGGAATCGAATATC
The DNA here is from genome assembly GCA_018648445.1 of Rhodospirillales bacterium. The sequence continues at coordinate 85,625 of JABGRG010000001.1, forward strand.
TGGACGATCAGGCGCGCTTCATGCGTTTCCTGGAACGCGACGGGTTGCTCAACCGGGCGGTCGAATTCCTGCCCGACGAGGAAACTCTGGTGGACCGCCGGGCCGCCAAGCAGGGATTGACCCGACCGGAGCTTTCCGTACTTGTCCCATACGCCAAACTATGGCTGTACGAGAAACTTCTGGCTTCCGACCTGCCCGATGACCCGCGTCTGGTCAACGACCTCGTGCGCTACTTCCCGGAACCACTGCATGTTGCGTACCGGGGTGCCATTGAGAGCCACCGCCTGCGCCGTGAAATCATCGCGACGATTATCACCAACAGCATGGTCAACCGGATCGGCGGCACGTTCGTCATGCGCTTGATGGAGGAAACCGGCATGCCGCCCGCCGAAATCGCGCGGGCCTACACCATCGTTCGCAAGGTCTTCAACCTGCGGGAACTCTGGCAAGAGGTCGAGGGGCTGGATTACAAGGCTCCCGCGGCCGTGCAGATTGCCATGCTGCACGAAATCAACCGTCTGGTCGAACGGGCGACGCTGTGGTTCCTGCGCAGCGGAACCCAGCCGTTGGATATCAGCGCCCAGGTCGCCGCGTTTCAGGATGGCTTGGCGACGTTGCGCGAAAACCTCGCCAACACCCTGACGCCCGCGTATCTGGCGGACTTGAAGGAACGGGCGGGCGTGTTTGTCAAACAGGGCGTGCCCGAGGATCTGGCCATCCGCGTCGCGGCCCAGGTCAACCTGTACTCGGGGCTCGATATCATTCGTCTGGCGGGAGCGCGCAAGATGGATGTGGTTGCGGTGTCGCGGATTTACTTCTCGCTGGGCGGTCAGTTCCGGCTCGGCAGACTGCGGGCCGCCGCCGAAAGTCTGAGTTCCGACACCCATTGGCAGAAACTGGCGGTGCGTGCCCTTGTCGAGGAGATTTACACCCACCAGAGCGCCCTGACGGCCCAAGTGCTGGACACCGCCGGAAAGAGCAAGGACCCGGCGGCGATCATCGAAAAGTGGATTGGCGCAAACGAGTCCGCCGTCGCCAGAACCGAACAAATGCTGGCTGAACTTTGGACCGGCAAGGTCGACGATCTCGCCATGATCGCCGTCGCCAGCCGCCAATTGCGCAGTCTGGCGGTTTCTTCGGATTCGTAACGGAACCGAAATGGTGGCAAAAGACACACAGGCTGAAGGGCGCGGGACAACTTCCCGCGCCCTTTTCGCCTGGTGTCTGTTCGATTGGGCCAATTCGGCATTTCCCACAGTAATCACAACCTTTGTTTTCGCCGCCTACTTCACCAAGGGCATCGCGTCTGACGCGGTCAGCGGCACCGCTCTTTGGGGCTACGCCATGAGCGCGTCGGCGCTGGCCGTGGCTGTGACCGGTCCTGTCCTGGGCGCCGTCGCTGATCACGCCGGGCGGCGCAAACCCTGGATTTTCGCCTTCACGGTGCTGTGTGTTTTGGCGAGCGCCTCGCTTTGGTTCGCCCGGCCCGAGGCGTCGTTTGTTCTTTATGCTCTGGTGCTGGCGGCGGTCGCCAATTTCGCCTTCGAGATGGGCGTCATTTTCTACAACGCCATGTTGCCCGATCTGGCGGATCGTAGCCGTTTGGGCCGCGTTTCGGGCTGGGCGTGGGGTTTGGGCTATGCCGGAGGCTTATCGTGCCTGGTGGTCGGCCTCGTTCTTTTCGTGCAGCCCGAGCGGCCGCTTTTCGGACTGGACCGGGAGACGGCGGAACACGTGCGCATCACTGCGCCTTTGGTGGCGGTTTGGGTCGCGGTTTTCTCGCTGCCGCTGTTTTTGTGGACGCCCGATACCCCGGCCTCTGGCCTGAGCCTCGTTGAGTGCGTAAGACGTGGCCTCTCGACGCTGACCTCAACATTGAGGCGCGTTCATGAATACAAAACGATCGCACGCTTCTTGCTGGCCCGCATGATTTACACCGATGGTCTGAACACGCTGTTTGCTTTCGGCGGAATTTACGCCGCAGGAACCTTCGGCATGAGCTTCACCGAGATCATGATTTTCGGCATCGGTCTCAACGTCACCGCGGGTCTGGGCGCGACCGCATTCGGCTGGCTGGATGATAGGGCCGGGTCCAAACCGACCATCCTGATTTCGCTGGCGGCCTTGAGCGTGTTCAGCGCGGCTATGCTGGTCATCGAATCCCAAACGTTGTTTTGGTTTTTTGGGTTGGGTCTGGGGGTTTTCGTCGGACCGGCACAAGCGGCAAGCCGCACATTCATGGCGCGCCTAGCGCCGCCCCATCTGCGCAACGAAATGTTCGGGCTTTATGCGCTTTCGGGCAAAGCCACGGCCTTCATCGGCCCGGCCCTGTTGGGATGGATTACCGTGGCCATGAACAGCCAGCGCTGGGGCATGGCCACGGTGGTTGTCTTTTTCGTGCTCGGCGGACTTCTTCTGTTGCCGGTACGCGAAGATTAATGCCGGAAATGGCGCATTCCGGTTAACACCATAGCCAGGCCCTTTTCGTCGGCCGCAGCGATCACTTCGTTGTCGCGCATGGACCCGCCCGGCTGGATGACCGCCGTGGCGCCCGCTTCTGCCGCGGCCAGCAGGCCATCGGCAAACGGGAAGAAGGCATCGGACGCCACCACCGAACCGATGGTGCGGGGTTGCGCTTCACCGGCGGCTTCGGACGCTTCCTTTGATTTCCACGCCGCGATGCGGGCCGAATCGACACGGCTCATTTGCCCTGCCCCGCCGCCGACCAGCGCGCCGTCCTTGACGTAGACAATGGCGTTGGACTTGACGTGCTTGCAGATGGCGAAGGCAAACATCAGGTCCTGCATTTCCTGATCGGACGGTGCGCGCTTGGTCACCACTTTCAACTCGTCGGACGTCACCGCGTTATCGCGGTTTTGCAAAAGATAGCCGCCCGAAAGCGAACGCAGGGTCATGCCGGGCAGATTCGGATCGGGCATGCCGCCGGTTTGCAGGACGCGCAGGTTCTTCTTGGCGGCCAGAATGTCGCGGGCGTCGGGGCTGATTTCCGGCGCGATCACCACTTCGGCGAACAGCTTGGCGATTTCCTCGGCGGTCGCGCCGTCGAGCGTGCGGTTCAGCGCGATGATGCCGCCGAAGGCGCTGATGGGATCGCAGGCCAATGCCTTGAGATAAGCGTCGGTCAGGGTTTCGCCACGCGCGCAACCGCAGGGATTGGCGTGCTTGATGATGGCGCAGGCGGTTTCGTCGAATTCGCCGACCAACTCGAAGGCGGCATCGGTGTCGTTGAAGTTGTTGAAGCTAAGTTCCTTGCCCTGAAGTTGCTGGGCCGTGGCGACGCCGGGGCGGTCTTCGCCGGTGACATAGAAAGCCGCCTGCTGGTGCGGGTTTTCACCATAACGTAACGTTTGCTTTAGTTCGCCCGCGAAGGCCGCACGTTTGGGGAAGGGTTCGTTCAACTCGCCCGCGAACCAGGTCGAGATGGCGGCGTCGTAGGCGGCGGTACGCGAATAGGCCGCCGCCGCCAGTTTGCAGCGGAATTCTGCGGTTGTCGCGCCGCCGTTGGCCTTCATTTCGTCCATAACGGCGGCGTAGTCCGCGGCATCAACCACCACCGTCACGCCATCGTGGTTTTTGGCGGCGGCGCGGATCATGCCGGGGCCGCCGATGTCGATATTTTCAATACAGGTTTCAAAATCGGCGCCCTTGGCGACGGTTTCCTCGAACGGATACAGGTTCACGCACAAAAGATCGATGGGCGCGATGCCGTGCTTTTCCATGGCCGCCTCGTGTTCGGCATTGCCGCGCATGGCCAGCAGCCCGCCGTGGATTTTCGGATGCAGGGTTTTGACGCGGCCGTCCATGATTTCGGGAAAACCGGTGTGTTCAGAAACCTCTTTCACCGGGACACCGGCGTCGCTAAGCGCCTTGGCGGAGCCACCGGTGGACAGTATTTCAACACCGGATTCGGCCAAAAACTTGGCAAATTCAACAAGGCCGGATTTGTCGGAAACGGAAATCAGGGCTCGGCGGATGGGCGTGGACATTAACTCTCTCCAGGTTTTTTTTCGCGATTATATTCGGGAACGAGGGCGTGGATGCTTTCTATCAGCGCCGTTTCATTGGCTTCGGCACAGGCTTGTGTAAGGGCGTTAATGATACGTGAAATCTCATTGGCATCGGGCGAACGGGGCGTGCCAACCATGATGCCTTCATATTCGGTGGAAACCAGTTCCTCGCCACCGTGGAAAAGTTCTTCATGCAGCTTCTCGCCGGGGCGCAGGCCGACGATTTCAATGGCCACGTCCTCGCCAGCGCGCATGCCCGCAAGGCGGATCATCTGACGCGCCAGATCGAGAATTTTCACCGGTTCGCCCATTTCAAGAACGAAGATGCGCCCGGCGTAATCGGTTCTTGCCGACCCGGCAGCCGAGGCTTCGAGCACCAACTCGACGGCCTCGCGAATGGTCATGAAATAGCGGGTCATGTCGGGGTCGGTTACGCTCAGCGGCCCGCCTGCGGCCAATTGGCGCTGGAACAACGGAACGACCGACCCGGTTGAGCCCAATACGTTGCCGAAGCGCACGGTCACAAAGCGCGTTCCGTCACCCTCGCTGCGTTCCAGATCCATGGCCTGACAGACCTGCTCGGCGATGCGCTTGGTCGCGCCCATGATGTTGGTCGGGTTGACCGCCTTGTCGCTGGAAATCAGCACCATCATGGAAACACCCGCGCTCCGGCAGGTTTGCGCCACGTTGGCGGTGCCGATCACATTGGTCATTACGCCTTCGAAATGATTGGCTTCAACGAGTGGCACGTGTTTCAGGGCGGCGGCGTGAAAGACCAACTCCGGCCGGTATTCGCCAAAAATGTGTTTCAGGCGACGCGCGTCGCGCACATCGGCGATGACGGCGCTGCGGGCCTGGTCGGGGAAACCCTCCGATACCTCGAGATCGATCTGGTAAAGGTGATATTCCGAATTGTCCAGGAGGACGATTTCGGCGGGTCCGAATCCACAAATCTGGCGCACCAGTTCGCTGCCGATGCTTCCCCCGGCACCCGTTACCAGAACCCGCTTCCCGGCTACCAGGCCGGCCATGGCGTCGCGGTCCAGCGGCATTTGAGGCCTGCCCAGCAGGTCCTCGACAGCGATGGGCCTGATTTCCGCCTTATCCTCAATGCCTGCCTTGAAATCGGTCAGGTTGGGCATGCGGGCCAGGGTCATACCCAGTTTGTCGGCGTCGTCGAGAAGGCGGCGGACGCGGGTTCCGTCCATATTTTCCGCGGTCAAAACCAGCCGTTGCGGTTTGTGACCCGAGGCTGACAGCCGCTTCACCACCTCGGCCAATTGGTCGGTGGAGCCCATGACTTCGATGCCGTGAAGGATGCGACCGACCCTGTCCGGCCGCTCCGAAACGATACCCACGGCCTGATAGGCGGCGTCACGTCCCCTCGACACGGCGCGGATAAAAAGCTCGGCGGCATCGCCGGACCCGACCAGAAGAACGGGAATACGTGTTATCCCGTCGGCCCCCAATTTGAAATCGATGCGCCGGTCCTTGTAAAGCCGGTACAGGAAACGCGGGCCGCCCAGCAGGGCCATCAACACGAACCAGGTGATGAAGGGCAAGGAACGAGGCAGGCCGTCAAGGCGCGTCCACAGGAACATGGCCATGAGGAAGAACAGAACAACCAGTGTCGATGCCCGCGCAATCGCCCACAAATCCTCAAGGGAAGCGTAACGCCAAATGCCGCGGTAAAGCCCCATGAACCAGAAGACAAAGGCCGCGATGACACAAAGGGTTATGGTCCCGCTGACAAACAGATCGGTGGAATAGAAAGTGGTCGAATCGCCCAGGCGAAGGTAAATCGCGAGCACAAACGCAACCGCCGCCATCACGATATCGTGGGCAAACGCGATCATGCCTCTCGCGGAAATTCGGGCGAGCATCGGTTAACCTTTCAGGACGTTCCCTCGCTGCGGCCTCGCGTATGATACCAGGCCGCCGTTTCGCGCAGACCTTCTAGCATGGAGAAGGGCGGATGCCACGCGAGAATTTTCCGTATTTTGCGATCATCCACGGCCAGCGAACCGATCAAGCGTTCAGCCATCGCCGATTTTCCAAGGACGCCCGCAGCACCGCGCAGCAGAGCTTCAGGCGCAGGAAACAGGCGGGCGCGCGTTCCCAGGGCCGCGGCGACGCCGCGAAGCAAATCGGGCGTTGATACGGGCGCACCGTCGCTGATCAGGAAAGTCTCACCGGCGGCGGCCTCATGATCCAGACAGGTGCGCAGAACATTTGCCAGATTGCCCACATAGATCAGGCTGCGGGCATTTCGTATGGCGGAAAGGGGAAGCGGAAGTCCCTTTTGGCAGATCCCCAACAGGCGCAGGAAATTCCCTTTCACGTCCGGCCCGTAGACAAGCGGCGACCGAAGGACGGCGGTTTGCATTCCGTAGCGGTTCGCTTCTGCCTTTAGCGCCTGCTCGGCCTCAAGTTTGGTAATGCCGTAGGCGTCTTCCGGCGCGGGCACGAAGGCTTCATTGAACGGGCAGCCGTCGGTGCGTTCGCCGTTGACCTTGATGGAACTGAGAAAGACGAAGCGTCGTACCCCGGTCCGCGCGGCCGCCTCGGCCAGTCGCTGCGTGCCAGCGGTATTGATGCGCCGGTATGCTGCCATGGGGTCGGTCGACGTTTCGTCCATGACGTGGGCGCGGGCGGCCAGATGGATGATCCCTTCGACATCCTGCAGCGCCGTATCCCAATTCGTCTCGGGGCCAATATCGCCGACCTCGACGGCGCTGGCGCCTTCGGCCAAGTCACCGCCCAGATCGGACCACACGGCGGCGCGCACGCTATGCCCGGCGCGCAATAGGTCCGGTATCAGGGCGTTGCCGACGAAACCCGTCGCGCCGGTTACGAGCACGCGCATCAGCCCACTCCCTCAATCCGCCGCCCGGCTTCGCCGCCCTTGCCCGATGCCGCCAGTTCCAGAACCTCGATCATTTCGCGGGCCTGTCGTTCGCGCGAATAAAGGGGCGCGGCGGCCAGACTTTTTTCGGCCAGGGATTTCCGCAGATCCGAATTCTCGGCCAGATTACGCACCGCTTCAGCCAAGGCGTCCGGGTCCTCGGCGGCGACGTGACACCCCGCTTCGCGCGCGGTCACGATACGGCTGGCCTCGCCTTCGGGCCCGGCCAACAACACCGGAAGGCCCATGCCCATGGCCTCGAAAATCTTGGACGGAATAACCCCCGCGAACACGGGCGAATCCTTAAGGTGCACGAGGGCCACGTCGCACAGGCTCCAGAGCGCGGGCATGCGTTCTTTCGGCTGCGGCGGAATGAAAATCACGTTGTCCAGATTGCGCCGTTTCGCGTCCGCCATAAGGAAATCGCGTTCCGCGCCGCCGCCTACCAGAACGAAGCGCACGTCCGCCACATCGCGAATGCGTTCCGCCGCGTTCAAAACGTTACCCAGAGCGTGCGCCATGCCGTGGGTTCCCACGTAGCCGACGACGAGTTTTCCGGCTAGTCCCCATTCGGCGGCAAGTGTCTCGTCGCGCGGCTGTGGCGAATAGCGGGGCAGATCGACGCCATTGATCACCACGGCGATCTTGTCGCCCGGAATGCCTCGGCGCGTCAGATCGTCCTTGAACGAACGCGTCAGCGCTGCCACCGCCGCCGAGCGCCGATACAAAAACAGCTCCAGCGCCTCGACCGCCTTGAGGGCCGGGCTGCGCCCCATGGCCCCGACGGCGGCGATGGAGGCGGGCCACAAATCGCCCAACTCGAAAACGAAAGGAACACGGCGAACCGCGCCGACGGCCCAGCCCGCCACCGCCGAGAAAAATTGCGGCGACGTGGCCGCCACCACATCCGCGCGCGGCTGACCGATCCCAGCCAAAAAACCGGTCACCATGAAGCTGAGAAAATCCAGGGTGCGCAGAACAATTCCCCGGTTGGCGGCAATATAGGTTTTAACCCGCACGACCTTGATCCCGGACATTTCCTCGGTCTGTCGCCAGCGGTTCTTGTAGCCTGCAAACAACCGTCCCCCCGGAAAATTGGGGGCACAGGTGATCACCGTTACTTCATGGCCCCATTGGGCCCAATAGCACGCGCGCTCATACACACGGGTGGCGGCGGCGTTGGTTTCGGGCGGGAAATTTTCGGTGAGAAACAGAATTTTCATGAAACCGTGCCCGCGCCGCCGCGAAGAAAAATCAAAAGTCCGGCAACGATAACAATGGCGCCGGCCAGCGCCACCCACGACCAGCCCAGCGCGGCCAGGACCGCCAGTCCGATCAGAACCAGGTTGGCGGCGAGAATGCAAAGCGAAACACGCGCGTGGCCCGCACCTTTTTGCACCGCCTGCTGATAGGCGTGTTCGCGATGGGCGCGCCAAACCTTTTCGCCCCTTGCAGCGCGGCGGAACAGCGTTGTCGTTGCATCCGCCAGATAGTAGGCAGGAATGATAAGGGCAGCCACCCATTGACCCCCGGCGGCGAGGTTCAGCAAAAGCCAGCCCAGTAGAAAGCCCAAGGGAACGCTTCCGATATCGCCCAGAAATATTTTCGCGGGATGCCAGTTCCACCACAATAGTGCGATGGCGGCAGCGGCGGCGACCAACCCGAAGGCCGCCTCGGTTCCGGCCATACCCGAAACGAGCGCGACCAGCGCGACACCGACCCCGGTGCAGGCGGTTTCAACCACGGTGATGCCGTCGATCCCGTCCATGAAATTGAACAGATTGATGTACCAGATCCATAAGAGACCCGCCGCGATGGGGTCCAGCGCGCCCGGCAAATAGCCGCCGAAATAGGGGGTCGAGGGCGCCGCCGCGATCAGCGCAATTCCCACCGCGATCCCTTGCCCCAACAAACGAATGACCGGAGAAAGCCCGCGCAGATCGTCCACCCAGGAAACCGCGCCCAGAGCCAGAGCCAGCGCGCAGATCCACCACACCGGGGCCGATAGGGCTCCTTGCGCATGGGCCGCAGCCAGCCAGCCGGCCGACAAAACGGGAATGACGCTCCAGCCCGCGCCGCGTGGCGTGGCGATGGCGTGACTGCTGCGCTCGTTGGGATGATCCAGAATGGCCCGGCGTCTAAGGATTCGCACAACCCATCCGGTCGATACCAGAACGGCGGCGAATACGCTAAAGCATAGTACGGCGAGTGCAAGCAAAGTCATGGCGCGAGTTTATCACTGAGTTTTGCGTTAAGCGACGCTTGTCCGCCACGCATCCAAAACCAGCAAGGACCAGATTTTCAACGCGTGATCCCGTCGCCCGCCGTGATGTTCGTCCAGCAGGGTCTTGACCGCCGGCCAGTCAAGCCCGACCGCGTGCATGGAATCGCGGTTGATCCGTTCGGTGACCATGGGGGCCAGATCGGTTTTCAACCAGATACCCATGGGCGGATTAAACCCGCGCTTTGGCGCATTCACGATTTCCGCCGGCAAAAGCCGGTCGGCTGCCGCCTTCAGAAGGGTCTTTAAGCCGTCATGGAAGCGCAATTCGGGGGCCAACCGCCCGACCGCTTCGATCAGGCGATGATCGATCAGCGGAAGGCGAAGCTCCAGCGCGTGCTGCATGCTCATGGCGTCACCGTAGGCCAGAAGGTTCCCCGGCAAAAAGGATTGAAGGTCGGTTTGCTGCATGGCGTCCAGCGGATCAGACGACGGTGCGTCTTCGTAGAGACTGGCGATGGGACGGCTCGGCGGTGCGCCGCTTCCGCCCATCAGGGCGTGCCGTTCGTCGGGCGAGAAATACTCGACCCAGCTTGCGTACATTTCGGCGTCGGGAAGATTGGCCCCGGTCAGGAATTCGCGGACCCGGCGCAATCCGTGGCGTCCGCGCGAGCTTTCCGGGATCAATTCAGCCAGCGGTGCGATCAGTTTGCGCCGCAGGCCATCCGGCACGCGCCGGTATCGCTGGGCCATTCGACCGCCCGCGTAGCGCGGATATCCGGCGAAAACCTCGTCGCCGCCATCGCCGACCAGGGCCACCGTGACGTGCTCGCGGGCCTTTCGGGACAGATCGTCGATGAGCAGCGCCGTCGGGTTCCCGAAGGGCTCGCCGAAGGCTCGCACATAGTCGTCGAGCCTGTCCACAAACCCCGAACCGGCGGCCAGTTCCGTGTGATTGCTGCCGATGTGACCGGCAACCTGACGGGCCGCGTCGCGCTCGTCATAAGCCTTTTCCTCGAAGGTCATGGTGAAGCTGCGAACGGGCGGCGCGCCGCGTGAAGCCGCTTCTTCGGCCATCAAGGCCGCGATGATTGAACTGTCGATGCCGCCCGACAAAAAACAGCCCAGCGGGACGTCGGCGACCATGCGGTCGACCACGGCACGCTTTAGAAGCGGCAGTATTTCCTCGACGGCTTCATCCAAGCCGATTTCCTGATCGCCCGCGATGCGCGGTTGCCAATAGGATTTGATCTCGGTCTTGCCGTTGCGCCATTTCAGCACATGTCCGGGCGGCAGTTTGCGGATGCCGGTGTGAATGGTTCGTGGCGCGGGGACGTACAAGCACGCCAAATATTCGGACACAGCCTCGAAGTCGAGGCTGACATTGATTTGTGGATGGGCCCGCAGGGCATGAATTTCAGACGCGAAGGCCAGTTGCCCTCCGCTCAACGGCGCGTAGAGGAGGGGCTTGATGCCCAGCCGGTCGCGCGCGATCAACAGGGATCGATCCCGGCAATCCCAGAAGGCGAAGGCGAACATGCCGATCAGGCGCGACAGCGCGGCTTCCCCTTCGCGGCGCAGAAGCCTGAGCAGGACTTCGGTGTCGCTATCGGATTTGAAGCGCTCGCCGACAGCCTCCAACTCCTGCCTCAATTCCCGGAAATTATAAATCTCGCCGTTATGGACAAGGACGTAGCGTCCGCAATCCGAAACCATGGGTTGGGCGGCGGCCGGGCTTAAGTCGATGACGGCTAGGCGTCGATGGGCGAGGCCGGCCTTGGCCTTGTCGTCGCGCCAAATCCCGGACCCGTCGGGGCCGCGATGGGCCAGCCGCGCCGCCATTTCTTCAAGCAGCCCGGGTCGGTCCTGGGTCAGTCCGGCGATTCCACACATATTTTTTCTACTCGGCCAATTTTTACCCGGTCAGGGCGCGTTCGCATTTTTCAAGGACCTCAACCACCCGGGTTGCAAATTTCAGAGGCGCGGTGTCCCTGGAATTTGTCCGGACGGCGTCGGCAAAGGCTTGTACGGCGCAAGATAGCGGAGGTTCATCTGAAATGGCAACGGGTTCGGAAATTGCGGACCCGCTGGTGCGGGTCAAATTGTCGGTGCCGGTGTCGTCCAGCAATAACGAGTGAGCGCCAAATTCCGCGCGCAGGCTGCGGCGTTTTTGGCGAAACAGGTTGCCAATCTCGATGGCGGCGCGAACGCTGCCCGAGAATTCCAGTTCGATGGCCAGATTCTCACCTAGGCCTTCCGGCATTTCCCTCCGCTCGATAGCGCCGATGAAATTGCGGCCCCGGCGGCCTGTGCCGATCAGCCCGAAACGCAGTGTATCGCCGCCCACCGGGCTATTGCTCGCCGGTATAAACGCCGTCCGCCCAGTTCAGGAATCGGTTGAGGCCGTCGTCCAAATCCACCTGGGGCCCGTAGTCAAGCTGCAGGCGGGCCTTTTTGATATCCGGGCAGCGCCGGTTGGGTTCATCCGCCGGGTAGCTGTCGGGGTATTCGATGGTGTTGCAGGCGATTTTCTTGCCCGTGACGCCCTCGATACTGCGTACCAAGTCGAGCATAGAGATTTCCGGCTTGGGGTTGCCGATGTTGTAAGCCTCGCCCGCCACGCCTTTCAAAATAACCAGCAAAAAGCCGACCATGGCGTCGGTGATGTAGCAGAACGTGCGGGTCTGATCGCCCGAGCCGTAAACATTCAGCGGCAGTCCGGCCTTGATGCGGTTGGCGAAGTTAGGCAGCACCCTATAATCGGTTTCCTGCATGCCCGGTCCGAACACGTTGAACGGGCGGATGACGTTGGTGTGGGTGCCGTTCTTGTTATGGAAAATAAAACAAAGGGTTTCGCCCACCCGCTTGCTTTCGTCATAGCACGCGCGCGGGCCCTGGCACGAAACGTTGCCCCGGTAGCTCTCAGACGTCGGCACATGCTTGGCGTCGGGATCGCCGTAAATCTCGCTGGACGAGAAAAAACTGAACCGCGCGTCGTGTTCGTCAGCCAGATTTAACATCAGACGTGTGCCGGTGATGGCCACCTGCAAGGTTTCCAGCGGATAGGCCCGGTAATAATAGGGGCTGGCGATACCGGCGGCTTGAATAACGTAATCCAGCGGCCCCTCCCAATCATACGGCTCAATGACGTTGTGATTGACGAACGTCACGTGCTCGGACTCGGGAATTTGCGCCCCTTCCTTGCCCGCCGAGATCAGGTTGTCCATGGAAACCATCTTGGCCGGAGTCTTCAGGTGCTTGGCGTTCAACTCATCGAAGATGGCCATGAAATAGCGGCCCAAAAACCCGCGCCCGCCGGTCAGCAAAACCGTCTTCCCGGCAAAATCCTGAGCCGCATCGCTGATGCGCTCGGCGATCTCGGTGACATCGGAGGGAAGCAGGAAAGAGGTCATGGGATACAGTGTCCGTTCAGGAGGAGGGGTGAACCGGGAAACTTCCCGGGCTTTTGTCGGCAAACGGGCGTACCAGGCGGGCTGGGCTGCCGTGGTAGGTTCCGGGGATGGTGATGTGGTTGGAAACCACCGAGCCGGCGCCGATGACGACGTGGTCGCAAATTGAAACGGGAAGGATGGTCGCGTTGGAGCCGATGCTGACGTTGTTTCCGATGTGGGTGGGTTTCCACAATTCCTTTTGGCCGCGCGCGGGTCCTCCGGTTTCAAAGGAATCGTTGATGAACATGACGCCGTGGCCGACGAAGCAGTCCTTGCCGATGCTCACCAGTTCACAAATGAAGCAATGGGATTGAACGCGCGTTCGGTTGCCGATGGCCGCGTCTTTTTGGATTTCCACAAAGGGCCCGATGAAGCAATCATCGCCGATGGTGCAGCCGTACAGATTGACGGGCTTCACCACCGTCACGTTCCGCCCGAACGCAACGTCGACAATCCCGATTTCGTTAATCGTCGGCTCGTTCAAAGCCATCGCTATTTTCGCAACCCCAGTCCGACCAGAACGATGGGATACACCATTTTCCACCAGCCAACAATCGGCGTCATCTTGGTATTGCCGATTTCACGCGGCGGGTAAATTTTGGAGACCGGTACTTCCGTGCATTTGAAGTCGAGCATCAGAATGCGCATGAGGATGTACATCTCGAGCTGATAGTCCTTGAGCCACTTCTGCTCAAGATTAACCCGCGGGTCTTCCAGCACCGACACCTTCAGAGCCCGATAGCCGTTGGAGCTTTCCGTGACGCCCCTTTTGCAGAACAAGTTGACGATAAAGGGGTGCACGTATTTGGTGGCGAACACCCGGTAGGTCGGCATGTCGCCGCCGAACCGGCCGCCATCCAGATAGCGCGAGCCCATGACGAAGTCGCAATCGTCGTCGCAAATGGGGTCCAGCAGGCGGGTGATCTCGCGCGGGTCGTCCTTGTTGTTGCCGGCGATGACGACGGCGATATCAAAGCCTTCTTCCCGCGCGATTTTATAGCCGTCGCGGATGGACATGCCGACGCCCATGCGCTTTTCGTGCCGCAGCACCCGCGCGCCCTCGGCTTCGGCGGCTTCGGCGGTATCGTCAGTGGAGCCGTCGGACACCACCAAAAAGGTGTCCACCACGTCGTAGGGGACCTTTTTGGCCACTTCCTCGATTTTGCGCGCCTCGTTGTAGGCGGGCGCGATGAGGAGGACTTTTTTGTTTTTGTACATGTTTCTATTCGTTGATAAATGCGCCAAGGGTGTCGGCGACAATGCCAATCTGGTCCTGCGTCAGTTCCGCATACATGGGCAACGACAGAATGCGTTGCGCCGCCGCTTCCGTTACCGGGAAAGTTCCGGGACCGTACCCCAGTCCGGCGTAACACGGCTGCAGATGAATGGGCTGCGGATAATGAATTTGCGCCATCACGCCATGATCGCGCAAATACGCCATGCATTCGTCCCGATCATCAACCTGAATGACGTAAAGATGATAAACGGCGCGCGCGCCTGCCGCCTCGACCGGGCATTTTACCGGCAAATCCTTCAGGGCTTCGGCGTACCACGTGGCGGCCCGGCGGCGCGCGTCGGTCCATGCGGGCAGGTGCGGCATCTTGGCGTTCAGAACGGCGGCCTGCAGGGTGTCCAGCCGCGAATTGTAGCCCACCATCTCGTGGTCGAAGTGGCCCGACTGGCCATAGTTGGCAAGCCGCCTCAGCCTTTCGGCCAGGGCCGGATCATTGGTCACCACCGCGCCGCCGTCACCAAAACAGCCCAAATTCTTGCTCGGATAAAAACTGTAGCATCCGATGTCGCCGATGGTGCCGACCTGCCGGCCCCCGGCTTCGGCCAGCGGCGCCTGCGCCACGTCTTCGATAACGGCAATGCCGCGCGGGCGGCAAATGGCCATGATCTCGTCCATGGGCGCCGGATGGCCGAACAGATGAACCGGAATGACCGCTTTGGTTTTGGGCGTGATCGCCGCCATCAGACAAGCCGGGTCCATCTGGTAGGTGTCGGGATCAATGTCTACCAACACCACGTCGGCGCCGACGTAGGATGCCGCAAAGGCCGTCGATATCCACGTGTTGGCCACCGTAATTACCTCGTCGCCCGGACCGATGCCCAGAGCGCGAACGGCCAAATGCAGGGCGTCCGTCCCCGAACCCACACCAAAGGCAAAATCCGCGCCCACCAGCCGCGCAAAGCCAGCCTCAAACGCACCCAGCGCCGGCCCGCGAATATAAGACGACGTCTCCATTACCCCGGCCATCGCGAGGTCAATGTCAGCCCGTATGGAGTCGAGCTGTGCACGAAGATCTACAAAGGGAATCATTACCAAAAACCACTGCAAAAAAGGTGATGATAGCACTGAAACGATGCGTTCGACGCCTTAATCCAACTCGAAGGCGTTCTTGTAATCGAGTTTGAGGGC
>JABGRG010000054.1 GCA_018648445.1 Rhodospirillales bacterium
ATCTCGACTTCTCCGGAAACGATCAAGAAGGCCTCGTCGCCATCATCGCCTTCATTGAAAATAGTGTCACCTGTCGTGAATACCCGTTGGCCGAGATCTCCCCTGCCAGGTTGCTTAGGTGGCGTCGGACCTCCAGGGGCCGGCATGGGTGACTCGTCGGTAACGGGCTCGTGTTCATTCAAAAGTTTGTTTAGTTTGGCGTCGATCAAGTTGCCGATCTCTTGTCCCAGGGTGCCCGTGCCAAAGCGTTGTCGCATGTCGTCGACCGCCTTGATGACCTCGTCTGGTGAACTTCCAGGCGGCAGCACGTCGCTCAAGGACGACACGGATTCCAGTATTCCTATGAGTGGTTTTAGGACACCGACCTGATACTTGGCACCAAAATCCGAATGACTAAGGTCCAGCAGATAACCAATCTTGACGGCCCGATTAGGGAGCATGGCAAGGACGCTGGCGATGCCGGCATCAGGCGAAAGGTCGTTGTCGCCACTTTTCATCACGATGCGTACACGCCGAGTGACGGCTTCGCTTATAGCGACACCTCCCGTGAACCCACCGAGGCCGATCAATTCCTTAAAGAGGGCGAGAAAGGCCTTTTCATCGGCAACATCGCTTTCGCGGGTTAGCGGGTTCGCTCCCGAAATGGCGCGGGCCACCCTTTCCAGCAAAATACCCTTGCTGAGCGGCATTGATTGGTTTTTCATCACGGCGTTAAACCGGCCCAGCGGGATGCTGCTTTTCCGGCCCTTTTTGTAACTTCCCTTGCTTAATTGAGCCATGATGCGAAGGGCCGAGACCAAATCCGGTTGCGGGCCGAGCAGATCCTTTATTGCTTCGGAGCCGTCGAGGATTTCGGCACAGATTTGATCAAGCAGGGCAACGGCTTGCTCACCAGATTCTTGCTCGAGCAAATCGATGGCCAAGCCCAGCTTTTGGTTCCAGTCGCGTTTCTGACCGAGAAATTCCGCAAGCACGGCGCCCGTGAAAAAAAGGGCTTTCTTTGGGGCAGCGTTTTTTTTTTATTTTGGCAAGCACTGCCGACAACCCCTTGTCATTAAGAAGCGTCATATACGGGGCTGGGTCGTCAGCCTTGCGTGCCCGGTTCTCAACCTTGCCAGCCAGCTTGTACAGGATGTCGTTACGGTTGGCCGCGTCCACGCCCAGGGCGCGGGCTTGGATTGAGGCAACCCGGTGCAGGGCCTGATTGTAGAAGGTCTCCATTCGGGCCAGTTGGCGGATGTGCCCGAAATTGTGAAGCAACTCCAGCGCTGTAATGCCCTTCTCATCAAGATATAGCCGAAGCAGACGCCCGACTGTTTTTCGGGCTTCGAAACCCGAGAGATCATCGGCAGCGTTACAGACAGCCGATTCCTCAATTGCAGAAATGGTAATCGGCTTATCGACCTTGCGCGTGCATTCCTTCAGGAAGATCACTTCCTCGTTGGCGTCGTTCACCAGCCGGGTCACTTTGACGGCGTCGTGCTGATTGGTGTCCAGCAAAGATTGCGCCCGGATCATGGCGTTGGATTTGGCGTCATGGGTGGTATCGATCAGCCAGCGTTTATCTTGACCGACAAAAACCTCGTAGCTTATTCGCTTGTTGAATAACAAATTATAAAATCCCTGTGGTTGACGCGAGCTGTCCGCATCACCCTGTCACAAGTCAGGCTGGCGTAATTATACGTGAAAAAAGGCCGGGCTTGCAGAGACAATTTGCAGGTGGATCATTCTGAAGGTGCTGTCACGTTATCCAACCGCAGTGGCGTGAATCCGGGGAAAACATTTGGATCACGCCGCGGCCGTTACGGTCCGCCAGGCACTCATTGCCTCGTTGCGAAACTGGCGAAGTGTCTTGCGGGAAATCAGATGCCGTTGGACGTTGAAGGTGTTGTAGACGGCGGCGTGAGTTGAGAGGAAGCGTTGCGCTGATCGGGCCGATTTGAAACGTTGCATTCGTCGTTCGCGTTGTCGGACCGGCAGGTGAGAATTCTCTGCCCGGTTATTTTTTCTGCCGCCAAAATCATGGTGTCTGGCAAGGCCCAGATCCTTCAAAGCGGCACCGTAAGATGGAAGTTTGTCAGTGACAAAACTATCCGGCACGAAGCCCTGCTTCTTCAACAATTTGCGCATCAGTTTGAGCGCTGCTTTCTTGTTCCGCCGGGATTGAACCAGGATATCGAGCACTTCGCCTTCGCTATCGACAGCGCGCCATAAATACATGCGCTTGCCGTTGATGGACACGAACACCTCATCGAGGTGCCACCGGACATCCGGCCGAGGGCGGGTTGTCCTCAGTCTTCGGGCATAAGCCTGCCCAAACTTCAATGCCCAGCGCCGGACTGTTTCGTAGGAAACGTCAATTCCACGTTCAGCAAGCAAATCTTCGACATCACGGTAGCTGAGAGGAAACCGGAAATACAGCCAGACGGAGTGCCGAATAATCACCGGTGGAAATCGGTGCCGAGCATAGGAGATTTTCTGCATTCATCGACATTACTGTTCAACCACAGACAGGTCACGCGGTTAATGTGACAGCTCCGCCGGAACACATTCGTTCTGACAATGGTGCAGAGTTCACAGCCAATGCCGTGCGTGAGTGGTTGGGGCGGGTCGGCGTGAAGACGCTCTACATCGAGCCCAGCAGCCCGTGGGAGAACGGCTACAACGAAAGATTCAACGGCAAGCTTCGGGACGAATTGCTGAATACGGAGATCTTTTACACACTGAAGGAGGCAAAGGTGCTGATTGAACGCTGGAGACAATACTACAACACAATCCGGCCGCATAGTTCGCTGGGTTATCGACCGCCAGCGCCACAAACCATCTTGCCACGCCCTGTGGCCCCGACCTACGCTATGCTCCGGTCGTCACCACAGGGCGATCTAACCGGCCAGTGTCTCTCATAAGAACTGGACCACTTAGGTAAGGCTGGTCACTTTGTCTAAATTCAAACAAGGGAATGTGTGATAGTGCTCAGTTGCAAAGACATGTATTTAGGCCACCAGAAGTTCGTTGGTTTCATAACTCCGTCGGGCAACACCATTGTCGAGCGCGTCACGTTAGGAATTTTGCGTCACTTTCCGGAAGTCTCTCCACATTTTTCGCGAACGCCGGTATTTGGTGCGCTGGACCCTTTTCCCGATGACTACGATTGGGATTCCATGTTGGAGGCGGCGCGGCTGCTAAGGCATGCCGATCTCTCGGTCATTACGTGGAACGGCTCTAAAGGTGCAAATATCGGTCTGGATAAGGACCGTGTGCTGGTCGATCGTATAACAGAAATGACCGGCGTGGCGAGCACGACATCCCTGCTCGCCGTCGAGCAGGTATTCCGTGAAGATGCGGTAAAGTCCTATGCGCTCGTTTCGCCGTACCGGGAAGCCTATGCCAAGAGAATCGAAGCCAACATCGAGGCGGCCGGGTTCAATTGCATCTCCAATCAGCATGCCGGCCTCAGCGACAACCTGTCGTACGCTTCCATACCGTTGGATACCGTTGCTGAGATGATGCGTTCAGCAGCCAAATCCCGCCCTCAAGCGATCCTGTCGTGCTGCACGAATTTTCCCGGCGCCATCATCATCGCTGAAATGGAGGAAGAACTCGGTATCCCGATTTATGACACGGCATCGATAGCGGTGTGGAAAACCCTCTCGCTTGCCAGCGTCGACACGAAACCGGGCCTGCCGTGGGGCAGTGTTTTCTCTCGTTAGACGGGCTGCGTCAGTGGCCTCAAGTGGTCCAGCGGGCTTTGTTAGGTTAACGACGGACTTTTGGGGACAATGTTTTCTAGTGTCTGCGTATGAACAATATCTCGTATCACCGTCATCGTTTTCCGCCCGTCATCATTCCACACTTGGTCTGGCTCAATTTCAGGTTTTCACTGAGCTATCGTGATGTTGAAGTGTCCGTCGTCGAATGATCTCGGGCGAAGTCTTGAGGTAGCGGAATGGATTTCTCATTTGAGAACGCTAGGAGCAGAACCCATCGCCCTCAAGTGATTTTCTTCTGACACTGCCCTCTGGCGGAGGGGCGTGAACTTGCTGCCTGAGAAACGAACGATTCCGGATTTCTTTGTCCCACGCAATTTTCTCTGACAACACCTCCAACTGGACTACGACCCGATTGGTTCGGGGTGTTCATCGTAGTTATGTAATTTCGGGGTCTTCGTCGTTATTATGTGATTATGTGTGAGTTGGCGTCGTTGACGCCGCCGGTCGGCATGAACCTGTAAGGGAGTACGCAAGGCCGGTCAGCTGGCCGACGTAATTCGCGGCGTGATGCCGTTTTTCGCGGCGATCACGGTGTCTCCTAAAATCGTTCTCCGGCTACCGAAGGCGATGGCAAAATGATCAAATCAATGTCCAAACAAGACTCGTTCGCGTTGCTGCCCGGACATGGCCGTTACGACTATGTACCGATCAACCGTCGGCCGGGCTATCGTTGGCCGAGCGGCGCGGGGCTGGCCTTCTACGTGGCCCTGAACGTGGAACAGTATGCGTTCGGCGAAGGCTTGGTCGAAGACCTGGTGCCCGGAATGAGTGAGCCCGACATCCTGAATGCGTCGTGGCGGGAATATGGTACTCGCATCGGCGCGTGGCGGCTTTTGGACCTGTTAAAGTCCTTGGAGCTCCCGGCAACGATTTTGCTAAACAGCGCCGTCGGAATCCATTGTCCCGACCTGGTCAAAGCAATGTGCGACGCTGGTCACGAGATCGCGGCCCACGGTCGGACCAATTCCGAAAGCCAAGCGGGTTATTCCGAGAAAGCCGAGCGCGAGCTGATCAATCATGTTGCTGATTCCATTGCCGCAGTTGCCGGGACGCCGCCGCGCGGATGGCTCGGCCCGTGGTTGGCTGAAACCCCACTGACGCCGGATCTGTTGCAGGAAAACGGCTACCAATACGTCCTCGACTATTGCGCCGACGATCAGCCAATTTGGCTGAAAACGCGCAACGGCCGGATATTGTCGATCCCCTATTCCCAGGAAATCAACGACAGTGCAGCGATTATGGGGCGTTTTGTCGGCGCTGATCAATTCGCCGATATGATCATTGATCAGGTCGATGAAATGCTGGAACAATCGACCGAGCAGGCGTTGGTCTTTGGCCTGGCAATTCACGCCAACATCGTGGGGCAGCCGTTTCGGCTTCGCCAATTGCGTCGAGCCCTTCGCCATGTGGCCGAGTTGTCAGACCGCATTTGGATCACCCGTGCTGGCGATATCGCCGACGAGATCATGACCCATCCTGAGCGCGCCGTATAATTCGACGAGGAGTTCCCAATGCGCATCTTGATCATTAATCCAAACATGACGCACCGTATGACCGAAATGATGGTCGCCGAGGCCCGAACTTTTTGCCGCCCGGATACTGAAGTTCACGGCATGTCGGCCGAATTTGGCGTGCCATATATCGCCGCGCGTTCCGAGATGGCGATCGCAGGCTATGCGCTATTGGATCGCCTTGCCCGCGTTCACACCGATTTTGATGCCGTTGTCGTTGGCGCCTTCTGCCCGATCCTTGTCGAGCCCGCGAAAGAACTGATTCCTATACCGGTGATTGGAATTGCCGAGGCCAGCATGCGCGCTGCATTACTGCTGGGGCGACGGGTGTCGATCATCGGCATGGGTGGTCCCGAACGCGGTGCCAACCAAGAAATTATCGCCCAGATGGGCATGCAGGCAGATATGGCCAGTGTGCGCGTTCTGGATATATCGGGAACCGACCTGGCGGCAAATCCGGAGGCCGCCGACGCCGAGGTAATCCGGCAAGGATGGGCCGCCGTCAAGGAAGACCATGCCGACGTTCTGATCCTAGGCGGGGCGGCCTTTGCGGGCATGGGCGCGCGCATCGTGAACAAACTGCCGGTTCCCGTCATTTCGCCGGTTCCTCATGCGGTCAACTTCCTTGAAACCGCCGTGCTGACCGGTTGGCGCAAGCCGACCGAAGGCACCTACAGCCCGCCCGGCGAAAAACCGACCAAGGGGTTGAGTACCGAACTGGCGGCGTTTTTTCGTAAGGATTAGGCTTGTTAAACGATCATCGGAGAAATCTAAAAAGGCGAAGGCGTCGATATGAACTGTTTTTTTATGAACGCTCGTATTTTGACGATGGACGACGCCGATACGGAACTCGGGTGTGCCAATGTCTTGGTAAGAGACGGTCGGATCGCTGCCGTCGGACCCGATGTTCAGCCTCCAGCGGCACAATCGGACATTCGAATCATCGATGCGTCCGGCCACCTGCTCATGCCCGGCCTGATCAATGGACATTTTCATTCCCCCGGCAATCTTCTGAAGGGATCCATCGCAGGATCGCCGCTGGAAATCTTCATGCTCTACGAGGTGCCCCCGCTTCAGGACACGCCGTTGCCGCCCCGCGTGAACTATGTTCGGACCATGATCGGTGCCATGGAAATGCTCCGAAACGGTATTACGGCGGTTCAGGACGATTGTTATCATGTGCCGATCCCCACACGCGACGGCATTGATGCGATTATGAAGGCCTATGCCGATAGTGGCATCAGAGCACGGGTGTCCATGGATCAGCCCAATGTGGTTGAGTACGAAAAATACCCGTTCCTCGCAGATCTGATCCCCGACCATATACGGCGCGAAATGGACGACGCCCCGCGCCAATCCACGGCAGAACTGGTTGATTTATATCGCTGGTTTATAGGGCGCTGGGAGGGCGCCCATGGCGGGCGCATCGGTACCGCGGTTTCGTGCTCGGCTCCACAACGGGTAACGACCGAGTATCTAGCCGCGCTCAATTCAATGAGCGTGGAATTCAACCTTCCCCACTATATTCATGTTCTAGAGACCAGGCTTCAACGGGTGTTGGGTGAGGAAAAGTACGGCAAGTCCCCGGTGCGCTACCTTCACGACCAGGGCGTGCTGGACGAGCGCTGCAACATCATCCATTCCATTTGGGTCGACGATGACGACATGGACCTGTTGGCTGCATCCGGATGCACGGTCGCCCACAATCCGTTGTGCAATTTGCGGCTGGGAAGCGGCGTCATGCCGTTCCGCCGTCTGTGTGATCGCGGCATTCCGATTTGTTTGGGCAGTGACGAAGCCATTTCCGATGATGCCATCAATATGTGGTCTGTCGCCAAATCGGCGGGTCTGGTTCATAATCTTGCCGATCCGGATTATCGCAACTGGCCGGATGCGAAAGAAATTCTTCGCTGCATGATTAGTGGCGGCGCGCGGGCAATGCTTCGCGCCGATCAAACCGGGATCGTGGCCCCCGGATATGATGCCGATTTGATCTTGCTCGATCTGGATGCATCGAGCTTCACACCACTTAACGATCTTCACCGCCAATTGGTCTATTGCGAAAACGGATCGGCGGTCCGCATGACCATGGTCGCTGGCGACATTGTCTATGAAAACGGCCACCTCGTCGGCGTCGATGAAGACGCCATCAAAGCAGAGGCGCGGGATATTGTGGCGGAGTTCGCTTCTGTTTGGAGCGGTGGGCAGGCCGTTATTGACCGCCTCGAACCCTACTACCGCGAAATGTACCTCAAGGCGGCGAAGTGCGATGTCGGCATGAATCGCCGACTCGGCTAAGCAATTCGACCCAACGGACAAAAACAACGATGAATCGGTCCGAACGCTCTATTCAGCGCTCGGCAAAGATAGAGGCGCGATTTCGTCGACGCTCCGCTTCTCTGGATCGCGTCGGGGGACGGCTGCAGCCTCGCGCTGCTGCGCTTCTTCCAGCCGAATCGCTGACACCTCGCGATCCAGGGTCAGGACCCGTCCCGACTCCACGACCTGCAAGCCGTCGACATAGACATCCCGTATGGCGCGTTCCGCCGCCGAATAGATCAAGCTCCTGAGAGGATCCCGCAGCGGCCGCATGGCGGGATGTTCGAGGCCGACCAGCACGACGTCGGCCTTGCAGCCGACCGCGAGGCGCCCAAGGTCGTCCCGACCTAGCGCCCGAGCACCACCGTTGGTCGCGCAGGTGAAGATGTCCGCCGTATTCATGCAATGGCGGGTGGCCGAGGCAACGCGAGCCAGGATCTCCGCCCACCGCATTTCCTCGATCAGGTTGTGGGGGTGTGTGTCCGTTCCCATTCCGATATTGATGCCGGCTCTCAGATAGCGCCCCAGATCGTGCATGATCCTGCCATCGCGGGCGAAAACGTTGGGCGCGTGCGCGACCGACGTGCCGGTCTCGGCGAGCAACCGCAGGTCATCGCGCGACGGCCACATCATCCATGGATGCTCGTCGGTGAAGACCGCATGACCGACGACCGTGCGGTTTGACAGGAGACCGATCCGATGGAGCCATGCAATCGAGGTCATGTCATGGCGGCGGGTCATACCGTTGAACTCGGCATAGCTCTGCGCTGCGTGGATATGGAGGGGTCTCTTGGTATCCTTGGCTAGGGCAACGCTTTCGCGCAGGAGTTCTTCGGTGCAGGTATCGACTTGGGCCGGGGATACCATCGAGGTGAGTCGCTCGCACGGATGGCGATCGGCCTCGTCCATCACTGTTATGGCCTCCGCGAAGGCCGCCTTTCCGCCGTCGGCGGACCATTCGTATTGCGTTTCCTGGCCGGTATCGGTGTACCACCGGGCCGACCGGAACAATGGTGCGACGCACGCCCGGATGCCGCTTTGCGCAAGCAGGTCGATCCATCCCGGATAGGCGTGTGAGAGGTCGACGATTGTGGTGACCCCGCCTGCGAGCAACTCAGCCAACGTAAACACCGCGCATGCAAGCTGGGACTCGTCGTCCGGCTCGAAGGATTGGCGAAAGAGATTCCGGCCGCTATAGAAGAGCCTCGGGTTGCCGTACTCCTCCGTATAGCCTCGAAAGATGGCTTGCGCGGAGGGATGACAATGGATGTTGATCAAGCCTGGCATGACCATCAGGTTCGCCCCGTCGACCTCTTGGTCGACCGCCCCGCTATAGTGTCCGCCCACGTGAACGATCACAGAGTCGGAAAAGGCGAGGTCGCCGTCTCGCATGTAGACGTGTCGGCCGGCATGATCGTCCCAGCCTACCAGCCAGCTTGCCTTTCGAATGCAGGTCGTCGATGCCATTTGGTTCTCTCTCTGTCGCAGATGCAAAGAACCACCCCCGACCCCGCCGGAAATTTCAGGATAGGGATGTGAACATTTTATCCGGGAGCCAGGTCGAGATTTCCGGGAACGCGATCAAGAGCGCGACGGTAACGAGGATCATCGCAAGAAACGGCAGGATACCAATGACAACGTCGAGAAGCGGACCGTGCCCACGTACCCCTTGCACGACATAGAGATTGATGCCGACGGGCGGCGTGATGAGGGCCATCTCCATCATCAGCACCAGAAAGACGCCGAACCACACGGGATCGATTCCGACCGCCAGGATGATCGGGAACAACACCGGAATCGTCGCGAACAGCATCGACAACGTTTCCAGAAAACACCCCAAGATCACGTAGAAGACGACGATCGCCCAAATCGTTTGCGCCGGTGATATCTCCAAGCGCGTGAACAGGTCCGTCATCGATTGGGCGACCCCAAGCAGCCCCAGGATAAACGTCAAGTAAGATGCCCCCACGAAGATGAGGATCATCATGGCAGAGGAGCGAATGGTCGAGACAAACGCTTGGTGCAGCATATTCACCGACAACTGTCTATAAAAGTACGCGATAATCAACGTGAAGAGAACACCAAGAGCTGCGGACTCGGTGGGGGTCGCCCAACCGAAGTAAATCCCGCCCATGACGAGAACGAAAATGACGATGGCCGGCAGCAGATGAACCAGGGCCGCGAACCGGACGCGAAGTGGCGGAAGTTCTACCTTGCGACCGGTGATCGACGGTTTGATGAGGGCGATGATAATGATCACCAGCATGAAGAGGCCTGCCATCAGGATTCCGGGGACGACCCCAGCCAGAAAGAGTCGGCCGATGGAGGTTTCGGTCAGCGCCCCGTAAATGATCAGGTTGATGCTCGGGGGGATTAGGATCCCCAAAGTTGAGCCGCCGGCAATCGAACCGAGGACCATCCGCTCGTTGTATTGTCTCGCTCGGAAAGCCGGCAGCGCCACCGTCCCAATGGTGGCGGCGGTCGCGACCGACGACCCGGAAACGGCAGCGAACATGGCACTGGCGCCGATGTTCGTGTGCAGGAGCCCGCCGGGTAGGGGGCTTAGCCAGTACGAGAGGGAGGTATACATGCGCTCGGTCACGCCGCTGCGCAGAAGGATCTCTCCAAGCAGAATATAGAGGGGAATGGCAACGAGGATGAAGTTGTCGAGCGTTCCCCACATGAGATTGCCGAAGTCGAGCAGAGTCGGGAGCCCGGCGTAGATGACGGATCCCAGGAATCCGGCCATGAACATCGCGACTGCGACCGGTATGCCCAGAAACATTAGCCCCAGCATGAGCAGGAATCCGACGACCAGGGGAAGGAAACCGATCATACCGAAGTCTCCTTGCTCTCCTGATCTCCCGTCACCAGTCCAAATCGCCGGTTGACCGCCTCGGGCTCCCGCACCAGCAGATAGACCGCCGAGATCGCCAAACTCACCGACGTCACCGCGAACACGATGAGTCCGATGAGCCAGAGCGACTGGGGAATCCATAGGGGCGTCTGCAATGGCGAATTTGCGATACTGCCGTATTCGAGCGTTTCCATTAACGCGGCGCTGGCCCGCCAAGCCATAAACACTGCGAAGGCGGCCATCGAAATAATGGAGAGAACATTCAAGACCCGCTGCGCGCCCTCGGGCATCCGCGAGAGGAAAATATCGATCCGAGTGTGAGCGCGTCTCAACAACGCATAGGAGAAGCCGATCACCCCCGTGATGGCAAAGATATAGCCGCCGATCTCATCGGCGCCTTGCATGGAGAAGCCAAACACCTTGCGCGCCAAGACCTCGAATCCGACGAGGATCGAGAGGAAAAGGAGGAGATAGCCGCAAATGAGGGTACTGAAACGAACCCCTTCCTCCAACGACCTGATAAGCCTATGTTCCATCATGGAAATTCCTAAGAACCGTGATCGACGGTCGAGGAATGCCCGTCCTCAGAGACGGACATTCCTCGGGGTCATTTATCTAATCACTTGATTTGGAATCCGCGGGCTTTACCCACCGTCTCGTTCCAGATCTTCGAGCACTCCGGATAGATGCTGTTGCACTTCTTCGCCCACGTTGGCAGAACGACAGCGTTCACCGCTTCCTTGACCTTCGCTTTGTCGGCGTCCGAAACCTCGACGAGAGTCATATTGAACTTGGCGTGCTTCGTTCCGCAGGGTTCGCGGCCCGTATTGCAATTGATCGCATCCCCATTGAGCGAGATTGCCGCATCCCAGAGTTGGTCCTCGAACTTGAGAAACTCCTCCTCGAGAATGGCTTTCTCGGCATCCGAAAACTCGTTCCATTTTTTTAAGTTTATGACGTGTCCCTGAACGGATCCCGCGACCGAGACCGGGAGCTGATGGGTGGTGACCTCCGGCCACTTGCCGCCGTTCCCAGAGGTCGGGGAGGTCACGCCACAGCTGGCGACCCCACGCTGGAGGGCCGGGTAGACTTCAGCGAACTGAAGCGTAACTGGGGTCGCACCCAGGTATTTGAGCAGCTCCGACATCGAGGGCGTGAAGCTACGGACTTTGAGCCCCTTGAGGTCGCCCAAATTCTTGATTGGATGGTTGCAGTAAAAGACCTGAGTCCCGAAAGGCCAGAGCGCCAGGGCTTTCGAGCCGAATTTGGCGGCCAGACGCTCGTTGAAGACGTCCCGGTAAGCATTCACGGCAACCCGTAGGTCATCCATATTGGTCGATACACCGATAAGGTCCAGGCCCTCGAAGAACGCATCGTCCCGCGACGCATGCCCAATCTGAATAGACATGAGATCGAAGGTCTGTGACTTTACGAGCCGAAATCCGTCCGCTGATTTCACCTTCAAGACGTCCCTGTTGAGATGATCGATCTTGATGTCGAGCTTGGGGTTCGCCTCGAGACGCTTGACTAACGCGTCTTCCATGGGTGCTTTTGGATCAGTCGGCCCAAATTGCCCGACGAATCTTAATTTTGTCTCGGCGGCGGCATAGCCGGCAGACAACAGAACTCCGGCGATCGCCGCAGCACCGATTGATTTTAATGATGTCATTGCTGAAATCTCCTCTCCCTTTGGCGCAACAGAATGATTACTGCCGACGACGGTCACGCCCACCCGACGCTGGCCCCGAACTTCCATTGAGATCGCCGATCTTTGATGTCACTCTTCAATTGAGTTCTGTGCTCACCAATTAAACCGGCGATTCTGTTTTCCTCGACCTTGATACGTGTAACATGAAGCGCGTGCAATATAATTTATGTACTATTATTACGTAATAGTCTATCGTTTTATATTAAAAGAACTCAATACGGCATTTTATCTATCCGATTCAACCGAGAGACTGAGCCAATTCCGCGGTGGCCTTTCCGAGAAAACGGGCAATCACACGGCATCCTTGGACAAGCTTAAACCGGGTCCTCGTTGTGCCGGTGCAGATCCACAGAATGTTCGGTCTGTCATTGCTGGTCATGAAAATCTCGCGATATGTCTCGATGCGCCACAGATGTCCCGCCAATATAGTCGATGACTTCCGCCAAGCCTTCGATAGTCCGATCAGCCGTCGGAAGGCTTGTCCTCCCGTGGGAAATCCCTAAAGCCACAAGTCCGGCAGCCTTGGCGCTCTGGATGCCCGAGAGACTGTCCTCCACGGTAATAATTTCGTTTGGCAAAAGGTCGAGTTTTTCCGTCGCCATGAGGTAGGGAATAGGACTTGGTTTTCCGACGGGGACATCATCGAGGCTGAGTGAAAATGCCATGAACTCGGCGACTCCTGCAGCCCGCAGATTGACATCTACGATCGGCCGGTGAGAATTGGATACCGCGATCTGGTCAATACCCTGTCGCGACAGTTCGGCGACGACCTCCTTGGCCTGCGGCATCGGGATGAGCCTATCCGCCTCGGCCAGGTAATTCCCGTTCAACTCGTCGATCCACGCCTGCATCGACAGGATAGGCGCGAAGCGGTCCTTGAGCGCCCCCCAAACACCATCAAGGGTGACGCCGACAAACTCTTCATCCGGCAGATCGGAAATATCCACGCCGTGACTTGCACAGGTGGCCAGCAAGGCACGCAAATGAAGCGGTTCACTGTCGACAAGGGTGCCGTCGATGTCCCATGCCACCGCGCGGAAGCTCATGAAAAATATCCTCTTTGCACTGCAGAAAGAGCCTCGTAACTGCCCCGATATGCTTTGAATCCATCGTCGTACAATTCGGCGTTGGCGGGGTTGGGTTCAACCCTGTCGCCGTACTGG
Source organism: Rhodospirillales bacterium (assembly GCA_018648445.1). The sequence continues at coordinate 13,329 of JABGRG010000054.1, forward strand.
ACGAAGTTGGTCACCCCTTCCCAGTCTTCCGTCATGCCGGTTCCCAGCGCAGCCATCCAGGCCGCGCCGAGACAGGATCCGGGATGCCCCTCCAACAGTTGCAAAGGTTGCTGGAGAATATCGGCGCAAATCTGCATCCATAAACGCGAGTTCGAACCGCCATCGGACGCCAGAAAGCGCGTCGTGGGATGGCCCATGTCGTTGAATACCTCGATGTGGTGGCGGAAGGCGTAACCGAAAGCTTCCAGCAGCGCTCGCCAAAGATGGCGCAGATCGTGGTTCAGGCTCAGGCCCTGGATCACGCCGCGCGCGTCGGGATCGTGGATCGGGGTCTTTTCGCCCAGGAAATAAGGAATGATCCGAACACCGTCAGCTCCAGCCGGCGTTTGTTCTGCGATCCGGTCCAAGTGTTGATGAAGGCTGAGGCCTTCCGCTTGAGCAGCATCGCGCTCACCGACCGCAAGAGTGTCGACGAACCAGTTCAACGCCGATCCGCCGCTGGCCATGCAGCCATTGGGCATGAACAGGCCGGGGATCAGGTGATGGTCGAGAAACATGCGCGGGTCCGGCACAGCCTTTTGAGTGGCGATGAGGATATCGGTCGAGCCTCCGAATTTGAGCAAGACATCACCAGGGTTGGTGATGCCGGCCGCAAAGCCCGAGGCAATGTGGTCGGCCGCACCGCCGACCACCGGAATGCCGTGCGGCAAACCGGTTGCCGTTGCGGCATCGGCGGATACCGTCCCCAACACTTCGTGGGATCCGACCTTGCGCGGGATGGCATCGCGCGAGATATGGGCTAACGCGATCAACTCGTCGGACAGTTCAAGGCTAGACAGATCGACGAAACCGGCCTCCAATGCCCAGTTCTGTTCCACCGCCCGTTCATCGCTCAGGCGCCAGTTGATGTAGTCGTAGGAACCGAACACCGTATCGATTCGAGCGAACACGTCGGGTTCGTTTTTTTCGATCCAACGCAGCTTGGCGGCGACGAGCTGCTGGTTGATTCCGTTGCCGGCCTTTTTTAAAAACTCGGCTTCGGGGATGTCGGCAGCGATCTCCGATACTTCCTTGCCGCAACGCCCATCGCTCTGTTGGATAGAAGGGCGCAACAATTGGCCCTCTTTGTCCAGTAGCACGACGGCAGGGAGCATGCCGGTGACCCCCACTCCGCAAATGTCGCTTCCTAGTACACCCGAGGTGGCCAGCAGCTCCGGCACGATTTTGCAGACGTTTTCCCACCACTCGGCCGGGTTTTCCTCCGCCCACCCTTGCTGCGGCGAGGAAAAAGTCACCGGCCGAGACGCCATCGCCAGAACCTGACCAGAGGGGGAAATCAGGATGCCAATGGTGGAGGTTGTCCCGATATCGATTCCGAGCACACACTTCATCGAAAGCACCTATCTAATGGAATTGACCACATCCATGAACCGTTTGACCCGGTCGCCGTCAACCAAATTCCAGGTGTCGCCATCGATCTTGAAATGGGTGCCGATAACGCAACCCGAGGCCACGGACATGACGTCGCGAACATTGTCGAGGTTGACGCCCGTGTTGGCGAAGACGGGAATTTCCGTGACCGTCTCGGCGACCTTGCGCAGGTCGGAGGCGTCCGCCGGTTGCCCGGTGATGGGACCGGAAACCAAAATCGCGTCCGCCATTGACGAAAAGAGCGCGGATTTAGCGCGCAGTTCGATCGGGCGTTGGTCCAGGGTATGGGCGAACTCGGCATTGATGTTGAACAGCATTTTCATATCCTGCCGGCCCAGATTGCGCCTGAGACGGGACGGCGTCGCGCAATCGGGCGCCCAAATGCCCATGTCGGAGGCGAATACACCCGTGAAGATCTCGCGCACGAACGAAGCGCCGGTCGCAACGCCGATGGCTACGGTCGCCGTCGGATCCCAGAGAAAATTGACGCCAAAGGGCACCTTGAGGATCGCCTTGGCGGCGGTGACAATCGCCGTCATAGCAGAGATGCTTTCCGGTGTTGCCTCAAGAAGATAGGGCCGGTCGTTTTCGTTGCCGAACATAATGGTGTCGACGCCCCCGGCCTGCAGTTTTTCGATATCGCCACAGACGTCATCGACCAGTTTATTCATGCCGCCATTCGAGTCGTATAACGGAGAGCCAGGCATGGCGCCGATGTGAGCCATCGCGATAACGGCCTTCTTTTTGCTTCCAAGAAAATCGAAAATCATCTCAGTATCCTTCACTCGTTAACGGCCGGCGCGATCTCCACACGGATGCCTGCAGCCTCCAGGGCTTGGTTAAGTTTTTCCGGGGGACGTTTGTCGGTGACAAGAACGTCGATTTTTTCCATCCGGGCGACAAGGGCCACGGACATTCGGTCGAATTTGGAGCTGTCGAGCAGAACGACCGACGTTTGCGAACAGGCGATCAAGGCTTTCTTGATTTCCGTGTCATCGAGCGAGTAGTCGTAAAAACCCTCCGCCGTTACGCCGGACACACCCAGAAAAACAAAATCGAAATAGAAATCGTTGAGGTGTTTGATCGCGCGGACGCCGACGATGGAGGGCTCCGTCCCGTTCACCTGACCGCCCGGCACATAGGTGCTGGCCTCAGACTCTTTGAGATGGCTTGCGATCTTCAGGCTGTTGGTAAAGACGCGCAAGGATATGTCCCGCACCAAGTCGGCGAGCTCGAAAGTCGTTGTACCAACATCCAGCGCAATGGTCTGGCCAGGAAGCAACATCCGGCTTGCATGTTTGGCGATCGCCATCTTGGCTTCGCGGTAACGGCCGGCGCGCTGGCCCACAGGCGGTTCCACGAGGTCGACATCCAGGCTTCCCAAACGTTCCGTCGAAATGGCGCCGCCATGGGTTCGGGTCAGCTGATTGTTCTCGGCCAGCGAGTCCAAGTCTCGACGGAGGGTCATTTCCGAGACGGCGAGAGTCTTCGCCATATCGGGGACAGTCACGAAGCCATCGCTCTGAACGGCCCTGAGAATAAGCTCGTGTCTTTGTGCGGCGGGTAATTTGGTTTCTGTCATGCGAGCCACTGACGCCAGCTAGGTTGTTTGAATAAATCATATATATCACAGAAAATAACAAAAACAAACAAATGTTGTTGCAGGATGTGCTTATTTGTGCGAACCTTAACAAGGCTGAGAAATGGTTGGAGTGAATATGAGCAAGACAGCTCTGATAACCGGTGCGGCGAACGGCATTGGTTTGGCGTCCGCCTTGGCCTTTGCCAAAGAGGGCTATCAGGTGGTCCTGACGGATATAAATCAGGCGAAGGCTGCCGATTTTGCGGGGCGAATCGGCAAGTCCGCCATCGCCGTTGAGGCCGATGTTCGCGACCGTTCGTCCCTCGAACAAGCGTTCACCAAGGCGATCGACGCGTTCGGGCAGGTGGATGTGGTTCACGCCAACGCCGGTGTCTCGAACATGAAACGGGCCATCGAGTTGACCGAGGAGGACTGGGACTTCAACTTCGACGTCAACGCCAAGGGCGTTTTTCTGACCAATCAGGTTGCGGTCCGGCATTTCCTCGACAAAAAATTTCCTGGTGTGATCGTCAACACGGCTTCCCTGGCCTCAAAAATCGGGGCGCCGCTTCTTGCCCATTATTCGGCGAGCAAGTTCGCGGTGGTGGGCTGGACCCAGGCTCTGGCGCGCGAGCATGCGAAGGACGGCATTCGCGTCAACGCGATCTGCCCGGGGTTCGTCAGGACGGCGATGCAGGAACGCGAGGTTGAGTGGGAAGCCGAGCTTCTCGGGTCAACGCCAGCGGCCGTGCTCCAGTCCTACATCGATCTAACCCCGCTTGGCCGTTTGGAAGAACCGGAAGACGTCGCGGACGTCGTTCTTTTTCTGGCCTCCGATTCCTCCAGGTTCATGACCGGGCAGGCGATTAACGTCACGGGTGGTGTTTACATGACGTAACGAACACCCACCCCACAAGTTACCAACTAAACAAAAAACGACACGGACCGAAAATTTACGTTAAACGGAGAAGAGACAATGAGAATGGGAAGGACGGTGGCGACGGAACGCCGAACCTTCGTTGGGTTTCTTCTCGTCGCTCCGGCGGTGATTTTCCTCGTAGCCTTCTTCGTTGTACCCAATTTCCAGATGGTCGTGTACAGCATCTCGGCCCGGTCGGAGGCCGGGGTGATGATCGAGTCCTGGAATGTCGGTAACTATCTGCGGCTGTTCGACGTCGATCTCTATCGTATAGTGCTCATCCGAACCCTTCGCGTCTCTTTCCTGACTACGATCATCAGTATCATCATTGGTTATCCTCTGGCGATTGTCATGGTTCGCGGCAGCGACGCCTGGGCCCGGGTCATCACCGTCGTCGTCCTCGCGCCGCTGCTGGTCAACGTGGTCGTCCGGGCCTACGGTTGGACCCTGATCCTGAGCAAGAAGGGACTGCTCAACTGGATGCTGACATGGCTCGGTTTGGCCGAGGATCCGGGTCAAATTCTCTATACGGAATGGGCGGTGGTCATCGCATCCGTGCACGTCTTCATCGCCTTCATGGTGCTGCCGCTCGCCGGGGCGATCAGCAAGATCGACGCCGCGGTCGACGAGGCCGCCCGGGTTCTCGGCGCCTCTGAATGGACCCTGTTCCGGCGCATCACTGTGCCGCTCAGTCTGCCCGGCCTTGCGGTCGGCACGACCCTGGTGTTCTCGATGACGGCCGCGTCTTTTGTGACGCCGCAGATTTTGGGTGGAAACTTCTCTGCCCTCTTGGGGTCGTTGATCGAACAGCAGGTCATGGCGGTCCACGATTGGTCCTTCGCCGCCGCCATCGCGACGGTTCTCATCGTCATCGTGCTCTTCATCAATCTTGTCTACCTAACATTGGTCCAGCGCTATTTCGGCGCGTGGGCCCCGGTGGAGTGAGCGATGAAACCGCGCCTTGAAGGATTGGGAGCATGGGTCCTGTATGGACTGGCGGCGCTTGTGGTTGCCTTCATCCTGGCTCCGCTCGTGGTGCCCGCCTTGATGTCGGTCTCCAACACCTTCTATGTAAAATTCCCACCGGAAGGCTTTACCCTTCGGTGGTACGCCAAGGTCTTGACCGACGAGGAATTTCTCACCGCCTTTCTGTTTAGCCTGAAACTCGCGGCCGTCGTCACCCTGATCGTTCTGGTGATCGGAACCTTCGCCGCGGTCGGCTTGGTCCGCCACCAATTCCCGGGACGCGGGTTGGTGCAAGGCCTCCTCCTGTCACCGCTGATCTTTCCCGTGCTGGTGACCGGTGTTGCGCTCCTGCAGTTCTTTTCCCGGCTCGGTTCGGGGGAAGCCTTTCTGCACCTGGTGGTCGGGCACGTGGTGATCTGTGTTCCCTATGTCGTTCGCACGGTCTCGGCGAGCCTGATGATGGCCGATCGCAACATCGAGGACGCCGCGCGGACTCTCGGCGCCGGACCATGGCGAACCTTCTGGCGGGTGACGCGGTATCAGATTCAGCCGGGATTGCTGGCGGGGGCGGTGTTCTGCTTCATCATTTCGTTCGACGATTTCCCGGTGGCCATGTGGCTGGCCGACGCGGCCAACTTTACGTTGCCGCTTCAGATCTTCGTCTTTATCGAGCGCTATTTCGACCCCGGTATGGCGGCGATCGCCACACTCATGATCTTGTTCGCGGTTTTGTTGCTTGTGCTTACCGAGCGCATTTTGAAAGTCAGCATCAAGAAATTGGTCGGTGTCGAAGCGGCATGAGACCGCGCCGGCATCTGGACCCTTCAAGGGGGACCCACGAAACGTCGTCACTTCAACAAATTGAAAGAGGAGACCCGTTATGAGTACATCGAAAACGAAATTACGGCTGAGTCGTCGTCGCTTTATTCAGGGCGCGACGGGCCTGACAGCTGCGGTGGTGGCGGCGCCGGTCTTCTATGTGAAGAACGGTTGGGCCGCGGGCAAGCAGATCCAGATGGGGATCTGGGGCGGAGCCCAAGGCGAATTCATCAAGAAGAAGGTCCTGCCGGGCTTCGAGAACGATTTCGATTGCAAGGTCCTGGCCGAGGAAGGCTCGACGCTTGGCCAGATCTCGAAGATGCGGGCGACCAAATCGAATCCGTCTTATTCGGTCATGTTCGTGGACGATCTCGCGATTCCGATCTGCAAGGCAGAGGGACTCATTGCGCCCCTGCCGAAGGATAAAATGCCCAATCTGGCGAACCTCTACCCGCGCTTTCTTCAGGGCGACGGATACGGAACCGCGCTCGGGATCTCCTCCGGCGGCATGTTCTACAATACCTCGATCACACCGCCGGCGAGCTTCGCCGAGCTTTGGGACCCGAAATGGAAGCAGCGCATCAAGCTGTGCAGCGCCAAGAACACGCCGAGCATGTTCTTCCTGATCGCGGCGGCCTCCGTGGTCACCGGCAAGCCCTTCGGCGAGGCCCAGTACGAGATCGAGAAAGCGTGGGACAAGATTGCCGAAATCAAGCCCAATATTCAGAATCTCTACGATTCGGGCATTCAGGCGGTCAACGAAGTGGCCCAAGGACAGGCCGATGTCGGTGGCATCGAGTATTCGAAGTACGTCTACCCTTACACCGTAAAGGGGGTGCCGATCGACCTCGCGTTCATGAAGGAGGGGACCTTTGCCGGCATCAACAGCCAGGTGCTGGTGAAGGACGGCCCCGACATGGACCTCGGGGCGGCCTTCATGGACCGCATGATCGATCCAAAGGTGCAAAAGCCGTTGGCCGAGTTCGCGCTGATTGCACCGCCGGTCGCCGGCGTCGATCTCTCCAAGGACACGCTGAAATACGTGGCCTATCCCGAGACCAAGATGGACGAGCTCGGCTTGTTCAGCCCGGACTGGGGGTTCATCAACAAGAACCGCTCGGCCTGGACTGAAAAGATGAACCAGATCTTCGCGGCCTGAGCCCGGATCACAGGGGCCGGCCGGTTTCGAGGCCGGCCCCGACGATCTTCCGGGCGTTCCTAACCCTTACGATGGGCTACGAGAGAGAAGAATGTTCACAGACCAAAGCGCATATGACGTTGTTGTCGACGGGGTGAGTAAGCGTTTCGGCCAGACCATTGCCGCCGACAACGTCACTCTCGGCGTCAGAGCGGGCGAGCTGCTCGCCCTCCTCGGCCCCAGTGGGTGCGGGAAGACGACGACCCTGCGGACCGTTGCCGGTCTTGTGCGGCCGTCATCCGGAGAGGTTCTGATCAAGGGTGAGCCGGTGACCCGAAAGCCGGTGCACCACCGCAACGTCGGGATGCTGTTCCAGAACTATGCGCTGTTTCCCCATCTCTCGGTTCTTCGGAACGTGATGTTCGGACTCGAGATGCGGCGAATCGGCCGGGCGGAAAGCAACGATCTCGCCAGGGACGCGCTACGGCTCGTGCGGCTCGAGGACCTCGCGGACCGAATGCCGGCGCAACTCTCCGGGGGACAGCAGCAACGCGTCGCGCTGGCCAGGGCGCTCGTCATCAAGCCGGCGGTGTTGCTCCTCGACGAGCCCTTCGGGGCCATCGACAAGAAGCTCCGGGAAGCCATGCAGATCGAGCTGCGGGGACTTCAGGAGCGGCTGAACCTGACCACGATCCTGGTGACGCATGACCAGGAGGAGGCGATGACGGTGGCCAACCATATCGCTGTCATGCGGGAGGGGCGTATCGAGCAGTACGGTGCACCGAGCGATATCTATGAGCGGCCGGTCTCCCGATTCGTGGCGGACTTTATCGGCACCTCGAACTTCTTTACCGGCACGGTCGATACCTTCGCCGACGGATGGCTGCAAATACGGACGTCGGATGGGACCGTCCTGAACGCTCCTAGACCCGATTATGACGTTGCCCAGGGGGACATGGTGACCGTCGCGGTGCGGCCGGAAAAGATCTGGCTCCATCATGCCATGCCGCAGGCGGACAACCTCAACGGCGTGACGGCCAAGGTTGATCAAGTCGTCTATAAGGGCTCGAACACCTTCTATTACATGACCTTCGAAAACGGGCAGCCGTTGGTCGCTCAGCGGCAAGCCGGGGGCGGAGCAGATGTTGTTGACGATCTCCGCCATGGAGACAAGGTGGCGGCGTCATGGGAGGCCGCGAGTAACTACGTCGTCCGCGATCCTTGACCCGTCACGTCGAGAGGGCATTATCAATACCCTAAAGAATTACGAGAAAATACTTGCTTCAAATAGTCCATACATGACAACGCCTTCAGATCTATGCCTATGCCAACGAACATCGCTCCAGCCGAAAGATCAAAAGCCTGTGCGAGCGGAGGCGTGGTTCCGGATGATCTTGGGGGCTGAGTCATGAGGCGGACGACAGCGATCGCTGGACCGGGGCCTTTCGTCCCGTGCGCGGTTCCGATGTGGAGGGGAAAATGACCAAGACGACATGTATTCGCAAGGCGGACTGGCTCGTGGCTTGGGACGAGCGGAGCCAGCGCCATATCTACGTCCGGGACGCAGACGTGGCTTTCACGGGCAACGAGATCGTACATGTTGGGAAACGGTATCCGGGCCCGCATGACGAGGAGATCGACGGCGCCGGTCTCATGGCAATGCCGGGGCTCATCAACATCCATTGCCATCCCTCATCGCATGCCATCTCCCGAGGGTACACCGAGGAATATGGCAACCCGCGCCTGTTCCATAGTAGTCGGCACTTGTTCCGCCAATCGTTCGAGCCCGACGGGGAGGCGCAATTGGCGAATGCTGCCTTCGTGTTGGCGGAGCTTCTGGCCGGCGGCGTCACGACCATTCTCGACCTGTCACATGCGTATGCGGGTTGGCTCGGCATTTTGGAGCAGAGCGGGATACGCGCGTGCGTCGGGCCGATGTACCGCTCGGCCCACTGGTACACTGATACCGGCCAGGAGATAAAGTACGAATGGTCCTCCGACGGCGGCCGCGGGGCGTTTGCTGAGGCGATCGAGGTGATGGACGAGGCTGACCGCCATCCCTGCGGACGGTTCACTTCGATGGTTGCGCCGGCTCAGGTCGACACCTGCACCGAGGAACTCCTGCGCGAGAGCATCGCCTGCGCCAAGGACACTGGTCGCCCCCTGCACATCCACGCGGCGCAGAGCTACGCCGAATTCAACGGCATGACGCGGCGCAACAACATGACCCCCATCGAATGGCTTCATAGCATCGGCGTTCTTTCGGAGCACACGGTGATCGGTCATGCGGTCTTCACCGACGAGCACCCATGGATGATGTGGCCGACTCGTAACGATCTAGGCCTCCTCGCCGCGACCAAGACGTCAGTGGCCCACGCGCCCACGGTATTCGCCCGTGACGGTACGCTCATGCACGATCTTGGTCGTTACCTTCGGGCTGGAATCAACATCGGTATGGGGACGGACACTCATCCTCACAACCTTCTCGAGGAGATGCGGTGGGCTGAGATCCTCGCCCGGGTAGCGTCGGGAACGCGTCATTGCATGAGTACTGAGGATGTTTTCGGCTGCGCCACGGTCGGGGGTGCAAGGGCGCTCGGTCGTCCCGACCTCGGCAGGTTGGCGCCCGGGTGCAAGGCGGATATTGTGCTAATAGACCTCCGACATCCCTCGATGCGGCCAATCCGCGATCCCCTTCGCAGTTTGGTATATGCGGCCGCCGATCGGGCCGTACGGGACGTTTACGTGGACGGCGTGCGGGTTGTAGAGCAGGGCCGCGTCCTTACCCTGGACCGAGACGAAGCCGGCCATGCTCTTGAGGTGGCGCAGCGTCGGACGGCTGCGGCTGTGCCCGGGCGCGATCCCGAGCAGCGGGCATTGGACGACATCGTGCCCCTTTGCTTGCCCCTCCACGGCGACGGACGGCCGTGATCTGAGCCCGGAAGCGGTGGGGATTTCCTTCCAGTGGGTTCGCAACAAACGGATGCGGGTCAGTAGGACGTGGCCATCGGGCGCGTGGCGGTAGTCTTCAAGACGGTCGCCACGCAGGGCCTGAAACGGCGTTGACAACTTAACTGGTGCTGAACCAAGCTTTCCTGACCGGCTCCTCGCGCTCGCAGATCGGACCAAGCTTGCGATGGCAACGCGGAGGGAAGGTGCATCCGCTCGGCGGATCGAGCGGCGAGGGAACCTCGCCTTGCAGGATGATTTCGTTCTGATCACTATCAGGACGGAGAGGCAACGTCGCGGAGAATAGGGCCTGCGTATAGGGATGTTTTGGGTCCCCGAATATCGCCTCTGAAGGTCCCATCTCGACCACGGACCCGAGATACATCACCGCAACGTGGTCGGCGAGGTAGTGCGTTGTCGCCAGATCGTGCGCCACAAGCAGGTAGCTGACCTGGTACTCGTCCGGCAGTACTTGAACAGGTTCAAGATGCCACCGGGCGCTCGGACGTGGACGGGTGCGTCGAAGATTGTTGGCGATCAACCGGCCGAATTTCACGAACCAACGCCGTACCGTCTCGTTTGAAACGTCGATGCCCCGTTCGGCCAGAAACTCTTCGAAATCACGGAACGACAGTGTGAACCGGGCGTACAGCCACACCGGATGCTGGATGACCGCAGGCGGAAAGCGATGTCGCTTGAAGGAGATAGGAACCATTCGGTGACGGTAGCGACATCTGACCGCCTGGGCCAGACACTTAACGTGTCAATGCCCCTTGGAGTGTTTGACCCTGGCAAGACAGTTCAGGAAACTGTGCAATCAAGGCCGGAATATTTACACATTTTCTTACACATTTTTTTTACATATAAAAAATATCTATTTGTTATCAAATAGTTAGCATATAGCTTATCCGGCTCATAACCTGAAGGCCGTAGGTTCAAATCCTACCCCCGCAACCATAAAAAGCCCGCAACCTCAATAGGTTGCGGGCTTTTTGCTGTCCGGAAACCGAAAAATGGCGTGTGCCGACTCCGTCTCGTCTAAGCCGTTGTTATATTGGATAAATCCATCTGGTCCCGGCGAGTGCTGCTTTGTCCATGTCACATGAAAGGCACATGGCCAGCGCCTGATGTTCCCATATTGTTCGGGAAGCAGAGATTAACCCCCATTTCCCAGATGAACCCGATATTTCATGCGGCGATAACATGATTCTGCTATAAGAATCAATGCAGTACACACATCATAAAAGACGCGCCCGACGTCACCCGGCGGGTGAAGG
>JABGRG010000203.1 GCA_018648445.1 Rhodospirillales bacterium
CATTTCGCTCGTTCCGGCATTGGCAAAACAAACATCGACGCCCGCCGCAAGGGCGGTACGAAACAAACTCTCGGCGCAGTCCATTTTCTTGGTTTTCCCTTCTTGAAGTCCCTCACTAACATCGGCCCATTGATACCCGCCTTTTTTTGCCGGGATCAATTCATCTTTTCAAGTTTTCCAGCAAGCAATTTGAGCGCCCCGTTGGCGGCTTTGAAATCAAGCTCCGCGACAGCGGCCTTTATGGGTGCGAGGTCGGCATCCAGTCCGTGTCCGCTCAGCATAGTGTGAAGTTTCGGATATTTCCGTTTCGCCTTCATACTGTTCTTGGCGAACAATTGGGCCAGTTCGTCGATCAACCCGGTGACGGCGATCTTATCCAATGGGTCTTGCGCCGTGGCAACGCTGGGTGGGGCGTGGGGCTTGGCGTCACATATCGTTTTGGCGTCCGTTAATGCGGCTGACAGCGCCGTCGTGAAAGTCGGTATGCACTTCTTGATTTCAGCCAGTTGGCCTGCGCCGAAAGCGCCTTCCAGCCGTAGCGCTTCTTCATACACGGTTTGCGCCGCCAGATTGCCCGCCGCGCCCTTGAGCGTGTGGACCTGAATGCGGGCATCGTCAAACCGTTTGGTCGCGATCAGCTTTTTGAGCGTCGAGGCAAAGCCGCCGTATTGTTCGTGGAACTTGACGATCAATTTTTGAAGCAATTCCCTGTTCCCGCCGACGCGAACCTCGGCGATGGCCAAATCAAAGGACGGCAAGCTTTCGGGCAGCACATCGAACGCCGGCACGCTTTGTTGCAGCGGTAACGGCATTTGCTTTGTGATGGCGTCGATTTTCTCTGCTCCGATCCATCTGACCATCGTCGAATATAGGGCACTGGGATTGATGGGTTTGGTGACATGGTCGTTCAGACCGGCGGCCAGGGATTTCTCTCTCTCGCCGGTCAGGGCGTGTGCGGTCAGCGCCAGAATGGGCAGCGAATCGCTGTCATAGTCCTTGCGGATTTCAGCCGTCGCCTGATAGCCGTCCATAATCGGCATTTGAATATCCATCAGCACCAAATCGAAAGCGCCCGCGTTTTCCTTCACCGCCTGAACCGCATTTTGGCCGTTGTCGGCAATGGTAACGGTGATACCCCGGTTTTCCAGCAACTCGCGGGCAACCTGCTGATTGATTTCGTTGTCCTCGACCAGAAGGACTTTTGCACCACGCCAGTTCACATCTATTGGCGCCGGCTCAATTCGCACGGGCACCGGCGCCTCGATGCGGGCCTTGCCGCCGATGACATCTGCTATGGCGTTAAACAAATCGGACAACGTCACCGGTTTGTGCAGCAAGCCATCAAGCAAGCCATCCTCGGCCTCTTTTCTTGCCTCGGAGCCGTCAAAACCCGTGAGCATTATGATAACGGGCGCTTCACCCCGCGGATATTGGTCCTTGATCCGGCGCGAGGTCTCGATGCCGTCGAGCCCCGGCATCTTCCAATCCATCAAGATTATGTCGTAGGGCGCGCAATCAGGATCGTCGGCAACCCTCAGCAATTCCTCAAGGGCGGCGTCTCCGGATGGAACGGAAAACGCGAAATAACCAAAAGATTCCGTCATTTCGACCAGGATTTGCCGCGCCGTCGGGTTGTCGTCAACGATCAGAATGCGCTTACCGCGAAGGTGATCGGCGGTTGGCTGCAGCAGGCCACTGCGTTCATGATCGAGACCGAATTGAGCCGTAAAGTAAAAAGTGCTGCCGATACCCGGCTCACTTTCAGCCCAGATTTCGCCGCCCATCATCGAAACCAGTTGTTTCGAAATTGTCAGGCCCAGACCCGTACCTCCGTATTTTCGGGTCATTGAGGTATCGGCCTGCGAGAACGACTGGAACAGTTTTCCCATCTCGTCTTCGCTCATGCCGATGCCCGTATCGCGTATGGAGAATTCCAGTACGCTCGACGCACCCGTTTGGGTCATCGGTCGCACGGAAATCACGATTTCACCACCTTCGGTGAACTTGATGGAGTTTCCTGCAAGATTGAGAAGGACCTGACCGAGGCGCAATGGATCACCAACAAGATTTCGTGGCACGCTTTGCGGACATGAAATGGCGATCTCTGTCGCCTTGGCCTCCGCGCGTGCGATGATCAGGTTCGACAGGTCGCTCAGGACTTCATCCAGATCAAAGGATGTATGCTCCATGGCCAGCTTGCCGGCCTCGATTTTTGAGAAATCCAGAATGTCGTTGATGATTCCCAGCAACGATAGCGAAGACGAATTTACCTTCGATAGATAATCGCGCTGTTGTTCCGTTAATTCCGTGTTCAATGCCAGATGGCTAAGCCCGATAATCGCGTTCATCGGCGTGCGGATTTCATGGCTCATGTTCGCCAGGAAGGCCGACTTGGACCTGTTGGCCTGCTCGGCCTTGTCCTTGGCTGCTTCCAGTTCCGCGTTCAGGCGGTTGCGCTCCGTGATGTCCGCGGCGGTACCGACCAGGCGGGGCGAATCCTGATCTTCGCCCATGACGACCGCCTGGGTCGAAATGTATAGGGTGGCACCGCCCTCGGCGATGACCCTGAATTCGGTTTGGGCGTCCTTCCCGGTGGAGATGGCCTCACGCATCGCTGCGGTTGTCCGTTCCCGATCCTCCACATGGATGTACTCTTTCAGCAAGGCGAACGAATTTGGAAAAGAGGCGCGCTGGCGGCCGAAAATATCGGGAAAATGTTTGTCGAATTCGAGACGGTCCTCTTTGGGGTACCAAACCCAGGTGGCGATACGAGCGGCGTTGAGGGCTTGCTGCATACGATTTTCCAGCTCATCGCGGGTCCTGTGCAGCTTGGCGGCGCTGGAATTGAAGGCTTCCTCAAGTAAGGTCAGCTCATTGCGACGATCGGACTGGATGTCGACCTTGAAGTCCTTGATTTCCTCCTGGGCCAGACGCTCGGTCGCCGCCGTCAGGATCGCCAGTGGCCGGCCCAGCATTCGGCGGCTGATGATCACAAAAATGAACCACATGACGGCGATTTCAATGATCTCGCTCAACACGATTACGACCACGTCAAAACGGATGTGCTCGATGACCAAATTCGTGTTGGAATAGACGGTTGCCCGCCCTACCAGTTCGATGGATCCGCCGAGATCGAAAACAACGTCGAAGTCCTCGCCGAACAAATCGTCAAAGATCCCTTGCGAGGAAATCGGCCGCGAGTTTCCATTGTCGTCCAGAGCGACCGCCTGACCATCACCGTCAAGGATACGACCCATGGCGATAACAATTTTCTCGCCCCGGACATCGGTCACTTTTACCCCGAGAACGTCGCGATTCTCGATCATGCCGCGAAGAATTGCTCTCGCTCCGGCTTCGTCGAACTCCCACAAAACCCTGGCCAATCCTCCGCCGAACGATGCGCCGACAATTTCCAATTGTTCGGAGACTTCGTCTTTGGAATCTTCGTAGGTTCGGACGACCTGAACCGAGGTGATGACGATGGAAATCACGAGGAAGATGCCGAAAACCACCATGAACAGTTGATGGGCCAGGGAATCC
>JABGRG010000055.1 GCA_018648445.1 Rhodospirillales bacterium
TTTGTGAAAAACTGTTGCCGGAAATCCTTGACGAGATTGATGAGGCCGTCGCGTTTGCCGAGAACAGCCCATGGCCGGATCGCGATGAACTTTTGACCGATGTTGATCATCCGGACCCGCAAAAAACGGCGACGCCGGTCCTGTCAGTTCCCAGCGACGAGGATGCCTCCGATCCTGTTTCCTACCGCTCGGCGTTGTTTACAACCATGCGCGAGGGAATGAAAAACCATCAAAACACCATCATATTCGGGCAAGGCGTTGATGATTACAAAGGTATCTTCGGAACGACGACGGACCTGCACAAAGAATTCGGAAGCGATCGGGTGTTCGACACGCCCCTGGCCGAGGAAGCTATGGCGGGTGCGGCCCTTGGTGCTGCATTAAACGGCCTTTATCCCATCCAAACACATATCCGCTCTGATTTCATGCTTCTATGCACGAACCAGATTATCAACCTGATTGCCAAATACCGCTATATGTTCGGCGGGCGTTTTGAAACGCCGATGCTAATCCGAACGGTTGTCGGGCGTAGTTGGGGGCAGGGGGCGCAGCATTCGCAAAGTCTTCAATCTCTATTCGCCCACATCCCCGGCCTAACCGTGATTATGCCGTCGAGCCCACAATCCATTCTGGAAACCTATCCTTACCTCATTAGAGATTATAAGGGGCCGGTCATTTCGTTCGAACATCGGCTTCTTTACGATCTGGAATTCAACGTAGATTGGGTGGCTGTCCAGAAAGAGAAAATGCCATTAACGTCGCGAAAAATCCGCGAAGGGCGGGACGTTACCATTGTCGCCACGTCGATCATGGTTCTGGAAGCCGAGCGAGCGGCCAAATTATTGGCGGAGGAAGCCGGGATTGACTGCGAGATCATCGATTTGCACTGCGTATCCCATCCAGACCGAGAGATGATTCTTGATAGCGTAAAGAAAACGGGGCGGCTTTTGGTGGCTGACACAAGCTGGCTCCCCTACGGTGTCTCTGCCGAAATTTGCCGATTGGTTTGCGAGCGGTTCCCACAGGCGTTGAAGGCACCCGTCGTTACCATGGGAATGGCCTTGGCTCCGTGTCCCACCGCCAAATCGCTCGAGGATATTTATTACCCAAATTTGGCCGATCTGGTCGACGCCACGGCGAAACTGGTTACTGGAAAAGAAGACCACGCAGTACCGCTTCCCGACGAAAAATCCATGGCTGATTTCTACAAACGATTTAAAGGGCCGTTTTGATACGGGTTGTCGAATTATGAAGGCACTGATTACGGGCATTACCGGGATGGTCGGAAGCCATTTGGCCGACCACATCCTTGAAAGTCATTCCGGGGTCGAAATTCACGGCATCATCCGATGGCGCAGTCCGTTGGACAATATCCGCCGGATACAAAACCGGGTCACATTGCACCATGCCGATCTTCATGACCTTAATTCGCTTGTTGAGGTTATGAAGTCCGTAAAGCCGGATCGAATTTTCCATCTTGCAGCGCAATCATATGTCGTGGACAGTTTCAGCGCGCCAGCCGATACGTTGGCCGTCAACGTGATTGGCACCACTAATCTGCTGGACGCGGTTCGTCAGGCCAAGATCGACCCGTTGGTACACATTTGTTCGTCGTCGGAGGTCTATGGGCAGGTGCGCGAGGACGAGGTCCCGATCCGCGAGCACAATCCGTTCCGCCCGGCAAGTCCCTATGCCGTTTCCAAAGTTGGTGAGGATATGATTGCTTTGCAGTATTTCCTCTCCTACGGCGTCAAAACCATACGGACACGGATGTTTACGCATACCGGCCCCAGGCGCGGCGACGTTTTTGCGGAAAGCTCGTTTGCAAAACAAATTGCCATGATCGAAGCCGGGCTGACTTCCGGCAACGTTGTTCGGGTGGGCAATCTTGATAGCGTTCGAACGTTTGCTGATGTTCGCGACGCGGTTCGCGCCTATTGGCTGCTGCTCGAAAAATGTGAACCCGGCGAGGTCTATAACATCGGTGGCAACCAAACCATGACCATCGGTGAAATGCTCGAAGTGTTGATAAAATCCGCAACCTGCGAGATTCGTCATCAGGTTGATCCCGGTCTTCTTCGTCCATCCGACGTTACGCTACAAATTCCGGATATCTCGAAGTTTCAGGCGGCAACAGGCTGGCAGCCTAAAATCCCGGTGGAAACAACCATGAAAGACCTCCTCGATTACCACCGCAGGCTGATCGAGTCGCAAAAGGCCTTCGTCTGATGATTATATCCCGAACCCCCTTTCGCATTTCCTTTTTTGGTGGTGGAACCGATTACCCCGCCTGGTATCTGCGCGAAGGCGGGGCGGTGCTATCGACGACAATCGATAAATACCTCTATATGGCGTGCCGCTACCTGCCGCCCTTTTTTGAAATGCGTCACCGGATTGTTTGGTCGAAAATCGAGAACGTTTGGAAAATCGAAGACATCCAGCATCCAGCCATTCGCGAGGGACTGCGTTTTCTCGGTTTCGACGATTCGCGGGGGCTGGATATCCATTATCATGCGGACCTGCCGGCGCGTAGCGGCATGGCCTCCAGTTCGGCATTCGCTGTGGGTTTGATTAACGCGCTACACGCGCTTCGGGGGCATCGCGTCAGCAAGCAGGAAATGGCTTTAAAGGCGATTGAGCTTGAACGCGATGTCTTGCATGAAACGGTCGGATCGCAAGATCAAACAGCCGTCGCTAATGGCGGCTTGAACAGAATTGATTTTCTGCAAACGGGTGAAATCAGGGTTGAGCCAATAACCATTGCCGGGGCGCGAATTTCGGATTTTGAGAGCCATTTGATGTTGTTTTACACGGGGATCAGCCGTCACGCATCTCAGGTTGCTGCTGACGTCGTGGCGAATATTCCGAAGAAAGAGGCGACGCTACGCGAAATGCTGCAAATGGTGGACACGGCGGAAGGCATTCTGACAGGGACAGGATCGCTTGACGAATTAGGCCATCTTCTCCACGAATCCTGGCAGTTGAAACGCAGCCTCAGCCGACGCATCACAAATTCGAATATAGACGGAATATACGAAAGTGCCCGTAAAGCTGGCGCTCTCGGCGGAAAGCTGTTGGGCGCGGGAGAATCCGGTTTTTTGTTGTTCTTTGTCCCCCCTGATGGTCGGGCCGCGATAAAAATGGCCCTCGAGTCCTTGCTTCACGTTCCTTTCGGGTTTTCGCGGCAGGGAAGTACCATAATTCACTATGATCCCGAGGAATATAATGCCGGGACGACCAGGTAGATCGCCGCTGACCATAATCGAAATCCGTAGTAACCCTGATAGCGAACTAATGAAAAAAGAAACCGTCTTTTCGTCGGAATGGTTTAGTGTCGAAGCGCAATATGGCGATGACCGCGGGAAAGAAGGCGTCGGCAAACCGTTTTACAAGGTTCAAATCCCCGACGGTGTTGTCATCCTGCCGGTTACCCCCGACAATCATTTCGTGCTGATTCACCAGTATCGCCCGGCACTTGGCCGTGTAACGTTGGAAATCCCTGCGGGGGCTGTCAACGAAGGGGAATCGCCCGAAGACGCGGCAGCCCGTGAGGTCTATGAAGAAACGGGATTCCATTGCGCCGATATTAAGCTTGTAGGCCGAGGTATACTGCGGGTGGACCGCGAGGACGCCTGCAATCACTATTTTATTGCGACTGGCGCAATCAAGGATACTGATTTTGAACCCAAGGAAGATATCTCGACGTCTCTGCTAACCCCCGATGAGTTCAGAAATATCGTAATTGCGGGACATTTCGATCACATTGCGGCATTGCCGCTCTTCGTAATGGGAGGTTGGGCGCACGAAATGGATTTTGGCTTTTCCAACCCAATGGCTTGAAACAGATGAATCTGATTAGTGATCTAGAGAAAAAAGCCGCCGAGGTTAGGCTTACGGCACTCGAAACGGCGCTGAAGGCTGGAAAGGGCCACGTTCCACCCGCCTTTTCGTGGACTGAAATAGCAGTGGCCCTGTACTACGGCGGCGTGTTGCGGTTCCGCCCGGATCAGCCCGATTGGCCGGATCGCGACCGATTTATCCTCAGCAAGGGGCATGCCTGCCTGACCCTGTATGCCGTTCTTGCCGACTGCGGGTTTTTCGATGCTAGCGAGCTGGAAAAATTTGCCGGCGATGGCTCATTGTTGCCCGGACATCCGGATTTTCTTATTCCTGGCGTCGACGTGATGTCGGGGTCCCTTGGTCATGGTCTTGGCGTGGCCGCGGGATTGGCGATGGCCGCTAAACTTGATGGCAAGGATTGGCGGACTTTTGTTGTTCTCGGCGACGGCGAATGCCACGAAGGTTCTGTCTGGGAAGCAGCAATGTTCGCTGGCCACAATAATCTTGGCCAGCTTGTCGCTATTGTCGATTGCAACGGTCTCGCGGCAACGAATTTTACCGACAACATTGTGACCCTGAAGCCCTTTCAAGAGCGATGGTCGGCTTTCGGATGGGAGTGCGTTTCCATTGACGGTCACTCGTTTGACGAAATTCTCGACGTCCTTTCTCCGGCGGACCTGAAAAGCAGATCCCGTCCGTTGGCGGTGATTAGCAACAGCGTCAAGGGAAAAGGGGTCTCGTTCATGGAGGATTCACCGAATTGGCACCATCAATTGCCAAAAGGGGAAAGGATCGATGACGCTCTGTCTCAATTGAGGCAGCAGCTAGCTAGATAGCGCAAGACGATTTGGAAAAAACGTGGTGAATACTATGTCTGAACAATACCCTCTTTCCCTTAATCAAGATGATTTTGCCCGTTTGTTCGGAGAAACCGGCGAATTGCCTGATGAATGTAAGGCCATTATTGAGAAATATGATTTTTCTTACCGTATTTTGGAGGGCGAAGAGCGAGATCAGGTCGTTTTGAATCTTGTAAAAGCGCTAGACACGCCCCTTCCGGTTTCTGGTCCGAAGCGGCTTCCCAAGTGGGAGGAGGGGTGGGGAGAAAACCTGCTAAATTTCCGGTCCTCGGGCTTTGACCCCGAGGCCCTCATTCCCGGTTACTACCGTCGTGGTCCGTCTGTCATGCGGATAGATGATCAACTAGGTTTTCCTAACAATCCGATGTTTGAGTATCACTTCTTTGAAGTTTTGCAAGCCTGGTTGGCCAACAAATTCCTACCGAACGTTGATACGGCCTATGAATTTGGGTGCGGTCCCGCCCACAATTTATTGGCATTTGGTTCGCTCTACCCAAAAAAGAAGTACGTCGGATTGGATTGGGCGCGGGCTTCGCAAGAAATTATTTTGGAAATTAACAACAATTTTGGGATTAATGTATCGGGTCAAAGATTCGATATGCTCAAAGACAATGAATTTCCTAAGATCGAGAAAAACAGCGTTGTTTTTACGATTGGCGCGATGGAACAACTTGGAAATAAATACGATAAGTTCTTTGATTACCTGTATAGCCAGGGTGCAGATACATATATTCATGTGGAGCCGATAATAGAAATGCACGAAATAGAAACCCTTCTTGGTTATTTGGGAAGAAGATATTTCGAAAAAAGAAACTATTTGAACGGTTACCTTGATCATCTTCGGTCATATGCCGACACCGGGGCTATTAAAATCAATGAATGTCGAAGAATTCTTGGGAACGTCTCCTATTTCGGATGGTGTTTGATAGTTTGGCAAAAGACGTAAAGTAAGGGTGATCATGCAACTTATTCCTTTATCGGAAATGGTTTAGTTCTTATGGATTTTCGAGACGCGGTATTTGATACGATACGGTCCATCATGCGTGAGGACGCGGATGTCGTCGTCGCAACAAACGACATGGGGGCGATGATCCTAGATGAAATTCGCGCCGAGATGCCCGAACGGGTCATTAATGTCGGTATCGCTGAACAAAACCTGATGGCCGTGTCCGGCGGGCTCGCGCTTGCTGGCAAAAAGGTTTACGTCTTCGGCATTTCAGCCCATCTGGTGGGGCGATCGCTCGAGCATATCAAACTAGACATTTGCGTTGGGAACCTGCCCGTGGTGATTCTTGGGGTTGGACCGGGCTTGGCTTACGGTGCCGACGGACCAACCCATCACGGGACCGAGGACGTTGCGATTATGCGGGCCCTTCCCAACATGACCATCTTCAACCCGTGTGATGGCATTTCAACGGCCGCATTGGTTCGGGCCGCCTATGATTTGGGTTCGCCGGCCTATGTTCGTGTCGATAAAGAAAACATCCAGCCCATTTACAGTCCCACCGACGACTTCGATTGCGGGTTCAAGATTTGGCAGGAAGGAACGGATGTGACGGTCCTTTCGACCGGCGTGTTGACGTTTCAGGCCCTGGCGGCGGCGGAAACCTTGGCCAGTGAAGGGGTTTCGGTGCGGGTTGTCGATGTCTTTCGTCTTAAACCGCTTGACGAAGGCAAGCTCATTGACGTGATGAAAGAGAGCGGGGCGGTACTTGTTTGTGAAGAACACACCCCCAATGGCGGACTGGCCTCGGCGATTGGCAATATTATCGCCCAATCGAGGCTGAACCCAAAGTTCCGCGCCGCTACGCTGCCCGATGTTTACCTGTTGGGATCGGCCAGCCGGGCGTGGGCACATGACAAGTTTGGGCTGACCAGCGGTGATCTGGCCAAACTATTGCGCTCATTGGTATGATTTACAAATCTTTGGGAAAATCGGCCATCAAGGTCTCTGCCATCGGCCTGGGTACCATGGGGTTCGGTGGTCGTTATCAACGTGAAGAACAGGCGGCGGAATCTTGCATCCATCTAATTCGGACTGCTGTTGACCTCGGCCTGAATTTCTTCGACACAGCAGAGGTTTATGGCAAAGGGCACGCCGAAGAAATCCTTGGGAAAGCGGTTTCGGCAATTCGTGACGACGTTGTAATCGCAACCAAATTCGCGCCTGCCAACAGCGGTTATGCCGATGTAATGGGTGCCGCCGAAGGTAGTTTAAAGCGGCTGAATACGGATTTTATCGACCTCTATCAAATGCATTGGCCAGCGCCCCAAATCCCGATTGAGGAAACTTTCGGGGGATTGGCGGACCTTGTTGAACAAGGAAAAGTCCGCGCCGTCGGGCTAAGTAACGTTACCGTCTCGCATGCCCGAAAGATACTGGCGTTTTTGCCGCAGGACTTTCCCCTCGTATCGATGCAGCAGGATTTCAGCTTGCTGGAACGGTTTGTTGAACCGCGTATTTTGCCATTCTGTACTGCCAGTGGGCTGTCTTTGATCGCGTACAGTCCTCTGGGCCAGGGCCGGTTGACGAAGCACGACGACAGATATGAAATTCTGCAAGACGTAGCCGAACGCTACGCGATGACCACCTCGCAGGTCGCGCTTCAATGGGTGGCGCGCAAGGAAAACACTGTCGCCATACCCATGACCTCGCGCGACGCAAATCTGCGAAGTAATGCGACGGCCCTTGATCGAACGATTGATGACATCGATATGAGTGCGATAACGCGTGCGTATTCAGCGGATATCCGACCGATCAACGTTGATGCGATCGAGGTGATGGAGTCACACACTGGCAAGGTGTTTTCGTCGCTTGAACAGGCTAAGGCGAACACCTTGGGTATGTCCCCCAGCCCCCGGCAACTGGCCGAGGAAATGCGGGAGGGTGAAATGCTCAAACCGATTAAGGTTCGTCAGAAGCCGGGAACGCTCGATAAATTCGAATTGTACGAGGGGCAGTTACGCTATTGGGCGTGGGTAATCGCCCACGACGGCTGCGAACCGATCATTGCGATGGTCGAGCACGGAACTGAATCGTGACAGGCACAATCCCTCCCAAAGGGTGCTATTGCGTGCTTGGTGCCAGTGGATTGGCGGGGTCTCATGCTCTAAAGGCTTTGTGCGATGTTCCAGGGGTTGAAGTCCGCGCTGTCTGTCACAGCCGTCCGCCCCGAATTGCAGGGAAAAACATCCAAGTGTTTCAGGCGGATTTGTCGGTTCCTTATCCATGCCCGGAAGCCTTCGAAGGTGCGGATTATGCTCTAATTTTTGCTGGGGTATTATCTACTTCTCCGGTCTTGGCGAGCGATCCCGTCAGCCCCGTGCTGGCCAACCTGCGTATCGCGGTAAATTGCCTGGAAGCCGCGTATCGGGCAGGTGTGGCGAAGTGCGTTTGGCTCAGTAGTACGACCGGATATCCCGCTGGGGACGAGACTCATTCAGAGGACCGCATGTTCCACGGTGATCCACCGGGAAATTGGTACGCGCTGGGTTGGATGACGCGATATGTGGAAACCGTTTGCCGGGCTTTTTCCGAACGGTTTCCCCGCAAAATGCCGGTTATTGCTCTTCGTCCGACCATGATGTACGGCGAATTTGATCATTTCGATGAGGAAACTGCGCATTTCCTGCCCTCTTTGGTGCGCCGCGTGGTAAATCGCGAAAGGCCAATCGAGGTGTGGGGAACGGGCGAACAAACCAGGGATTTGATTTACGCGGGTGACGTAGTTGACGCGGCCTTTGCCGCAGTTGAGAAGCTGGACAGGCATGCCGCATTTAACGTTGCCTCCGGGAAAAGCCACTCGGTCAACGAGATTCTCAGGATGGTTTTAGAACTCGATCAGTATTCGGACTCCCAAGTCGTTCGCCGGGCCGACAAACCTACCTCGATTTCCCAGTGCAGCTTTTCGAACACCAAGGCGATGGTTGAAATTGACTTCAAACCATCGATATCCATCAGCGAAGGTCTGCGCAAGACTATCGAGTGGTATCGCAACGATGTTGTAACGTGAAGCAAACGGCCGTCATCAGACGGTTTTTGGATATTTGGAAAACTGAATGACTTCTATCGGTATTGTTGTTCCGTCCTGGCACTATTGGGTTGATCCCCTAAAGCTCCAACCTCTTTGGGAACTCTATTACGCTACTCATTTGCGCAGGAACCTGTCGGATGTTGCTGTCGATGTTATTGATCTTCGGGAGCCTGAGTGCCGTGCCGAGAATTTCAAAATTCCACAGCGGAATATTTACGTCTACTGGGTCATGAAATCTGCAGATGCATTTGAGGTATATGGAATTATCCAGCAGTTGCGTAACCTCTACCCGGACAGCGTTCACGTCGCAGGCGGTACCCATGTGGATCACATGCAGGCCGAATGCGCCGAGGTTTTTGACTGCATCATGACTGGGACGGCCGAGGATATACTCATTCGGGCTATTAAGGATGTCGATGCGGGCAAACTTCGGCAAAGGTACATGTCCGACAATCGGCCCCATTTCAGCGATTTCGGCCACGCTGAGCGTGATTTTATCGAGCCGCATCGGGTGGTCAACGAAAAGCACTTCCAGAAATACGGGGGCGTTCCCGGGACAGGCGTTTACTTCTCACGCGGCTGTAGTTTTCGCTGCAATTTCTGCGTTTACAACAATCCGCCAAAGTTTGAATATCGCCGCCCAGCGCAAATCACCGCCGAGATCGAATACCTGAAGCGGGAATACGGGGTTCAGGGCGTTAATCTGCGTGACGAGGTGTGCATCCCCGTCAATGCCAAAGAGGCGGTCGCATATATCGAGGCGATTGGAAATGCGGGCGTCATTTGGCGCGGCCAATCCGTACCCCTGGGGATCGAGGAAATGGTCCGCTTGGCGGCCGAAAGCGGTCTCAAGGAAGTGGCATTGGGCTTGGAAAGCGTGGACTCTGACGATGTTATTACGCTGGCCAACAAACCGTCAAAAAGCATCGAAAACAACAAACGCTATATCGAACTTCTCAAAAAACACGGGATCAAGGTGAAGGTCTGTCTGATTTTCGGGCTCCCCGGGGAATCAGTGCATGTCCTAGATAGGACGGTCCAGTTCCTTGAAGAGGTTCGACCCGATTTCGTTGCCGTGTCTGGTTTCGATCCGGTTCCCGGATCCCCATTTTTCCGCGACCAAAAGAAATATGGCATTAAACACATTGATGATGACCTTTCAAAACACGCCCATCTGCTGTATCGGTTCGGCGATGACGAGGATGTCGGCTTGCCCTTCGAATACGAAAAAAACGCGCCCTGGGGCAAAAGCCTTTCACGCGAGGAAATCGCGGACAATATCCGGGCAATTCAAACCTACCTGCGCAACCACGATATGAGCTACTGACCAAGCCGAAATGCGATTGCGGCTGGAATTGACAGAGGACCAACCAAGATGGAACCCACCGGCATCATTACTTATGCCTCAAAATCTGAAGACGACAACAGGGGAAAAATGGCGGAACTCTTGAAAAGAGCGCCAATCCCTCAAGAACAATTACTTTCCAATATCGGTCTTTTCATTGAGTCAAAAAATCTTGCGCGGATATTGTTGATGGATCATCTGTTCCGCCAGATTGTCGATGTCCACGGTTGCGTGATGGAGTTCGGGACCCGTTGGGGTCAAAACGTCGCGCTGTTTTCAGCACTAAGGGGGATTTACGACCCCTTCAACCGCCATCGCCCAATCGTCGCTTTTGATACGTTTGCTGGCTTCCCCAGGGTCGTTCCCGAGGATGGTGACCATGAAATGATGGAAGTTGGCAGCTTAAGCGTTTCGGAAGATTATGAAGAATTTCTGGGCGAAGTTCTGACCACCCACGAAGCGTTGAATCCGCTTAGTCACATCAAAAAATTCGAAATCAGAAAGGGTGATGCCTCGATCGAAGTACCGAAATATATCGAAGATCATCCCGAAACGATAATCGCGCTCGCTTTTCTCGATTTCGATATTTTCGAACCGACGAAGAATATTCTTGAAGCAATAGCCCCGCGGTTAACCAAGGGCAGCGTCGTCGCCTTCGACGAATTGAACGACCCGGACGCGCCGGGCGAGACCCTGGCGGTGATGGAAACACTGGGCTTGCGCAATATTCGATTGAAGAAGTACCCGCATGCGTCGCGGGTCTCGTATTTCGTTGTTGAATAGATGGATCGTGGCTGCTCCTAATTCATGACAGTAAACGTTTGAACCGAGAATGAACTCTTCGCCGCAACACATCATTGGCCTTGCCCAAATCAACAACAGCTTCTCCGGCGCAACCTATTTGCCATATGCCGCAGGACTGATGGAGGCTTATGTCGAAAAACATGCTGCGGCCCCGGAGCGCTATCGTTTTCTTCCTCCGCTTTTCAAAAGAATTCCATTGGAAGAAGGGATCGAGAAGTTCGGCGAAGCGGATGTCGTTGGGTTCAGCCTCTATGTATGGAATGAGCGAATTTCTCTTGCCATACTTGAGGGGATAAAGGCGCAAAACCCGAATGTTCTGACAATTTGTGGCGGGCCGCAGGTTCCGGACCGCGCCGAAAAATTTCTGCGGGACAACCCGTTTGTTGATGTTGTTGTCCATGGGGAGGGCGAACGGGTTTTTTTGGAAATCCTTGAAAACCTGGATGAGCAGGATTGGAGCGGTGTTTGCGGAGTTAGTTTTCTTGATGACGAAGGATCATTTGTTACCCATCCAAAGGGTGAGCGTATCCGGACCCTGGAAGAAATCCCGTCTCCTTACCTAACCGGGGTATTTGATGAATTGATGGCTGCCAACGCGGATGGTGAGTGGTTGATTCTGTGGGAAACCAACCGTGGATGTCCATTTCAATGCACGTTTTGCGACTGGGGGTCGGCAACCCAAACAAAGGTCTTTCAGTTCGGAATGGATCGTCTGCAGGCCGAGATGAATTGGTTTTCAGATCACCGGATAGAGTTCATCTTTTGTTGTGATGCCAATTTCGGCATCCTTGCCCGCGATATCGAAATTACCCAATTTGCCGTGGAGACGAAGGAGCGAACTGGGTATCCCCATGCGTTGTCGGTTCAGAACACCAAAAACGCTACCGACAGGGCCTATACAGTCCAGAAGATATTGGCGGACGCGGGCCTGAACAAGGGTGTGACGCTTTCCATGCAGACATTGGATCCGGTCACGCTGGAAAATATCAAGCGCCAGAACATATCGCTCGACACCTACGAAATCCTGCAATCCAGGTTCACCGAAAATGGGGTTCCAACCTATTCGGACCTTATCTTGGGTCTTCCCGGCGAGACCTATGATTCTTTCGCCGATGCCGTTTCAACCCTTATTGAAAATGGTCAGCACAACCGTATTCAATTCAATAATTTGTCGGTTCTCCCCAATGCCGAAATGGGCGACCCCGCGTACTTAAGAAAATACGGTATGGTGCTTGTCGAAACCAAAATTCTGAATATGCACGGGGCGCGGGATATCGCAAAATGGGATGTCGATGAAACCCAGCAATTAGTTGTGGCGACAACGGCGATGCCGATGCCTGATTGGCGGCGTTCAAGGGCGTTTGGGTGGATGACAGCGCTTCTCCACTTCAACAAATTGATACAGATACCGCTTATCCTTCTACATGAGATTGCCGGCGTCTCCTACCGCGATGCGATTGAAGCATTTATGTCTGTCAACGGCGAACGCTTCCCCGTAACCGCCGAAATTCGCGACTATTTTCTTGATCGGGCACAAGTCATTCAGGAAGGCGGTCCAGAGTATGAGTTCTCGGAGGAGTGGTTGGGAATTTGGTGGCCGCACGACGAGTTTATTTTCATCCAACTGGCCGTGAATAATCGCCTCGAAGCCTTCTTCGATGAGGCATTTGAGATTATGGAAGAAATGGTTGAGCAAGGTAACAATCAGTTTGTGACCTCCATCCTGGGCGAGGCACTCTTGTTAAATCGTGAATTTTTGAAACTGCCATATCAGCCTGAGGATATGGAAATTGACCTGCACCACAATATCCTCGATCTTTATCAAGGCGTGCTTCGCGGAAAGAGGGAACCGTTAAAGGAGGCTCGTTCGCAGATTCGGATCGAAAGGTCTAAAGAAGCCTGGAACTCATGGGAAGAATGGTGTCGCCAGGTTGTCTGGTTCGGCAACAAAAAGGGAGCCTATCTTTACGGTAGTCACGCCCTGAAAAAATACTA
Organism: Rhodospirillales bacterium; assembly: GCA_018648445.1. The sequence continues at coordinate 12,879 of JABGRG010000055.1, forward strand.
CGCGGGTCATCACTGACCTGCAAGTTCCAGCCGACCCTCTAAACACCCTTCAATAAAGCGAAGTCTGATCAATGAACTACCGTCGACTTGGTCAATCGGGACTATCTGTCTCGGAGATCGGTTTTGGGGCCTGGGGAATTGGGGGGCTGACCCCGGGTGCAACGTCTTATGGCCAGACGGATGACGACGAATCGCGTCGTACACTGCTGATGGCTATGGATGAGGGAATTAACTTCTTCGATACATCACCCGCATATGGCGCGGGCCACAGCGAAACCCTTATTGGCCAAACCCTGGCAAGTAGGCGAGAAAAGATCGTTGTCGCCACAAAAGGCGGATGCGAGAACTTCAGCCAAGGGATTGATTTCTCGTCGGCTGCATTGAAGCGCTCGTTGGAGCGAAGCTTGTGGCGCCTACGAACCGATTACGTGGATTTGTTTCAACTGCACAGCCCGCCTGTGCAGGTTATTCGTGAATCGGATGAATTGAAGCGGCTGGTTGAAGACTGGCTGAGCGAAGGCCAAATTCGAGCCTTCGGAGTTTCCGTAGAATCTCCGGAAGATGGTTTGCTGGCGCTGCAGCACTTGAGCGTCGATGCTTTACAGGTGAATTTTAATTTGGTCGATCAAAGGGCGCTTGAATGTGGCTTGTTCGAGGCGGCAGCGGAGAAGGGCGTATCGATCATTGCCCGCACACCGCTTTGTTTTGGTTTTCTTTCGGGAAACATCGGCGAGGATCAGAAGTTCGATCACTCGGACCAGCGTAGTCGCTGGTCGCGCGAACAAGTTACCGTTTGGGCTAGGGCTATAGAAACTTTTTCGACGGGGACGGATGATCAAGAGGCACGATCATCGGCCCAACTCGCACTGGCCTTTTGCCTGGCATTTGATCAGGTTGCGACAGTAATTCCGGGAATGATGAATGAAACTGAAGTGTGCGAAAATGCCGCCGCCGCTAGGCTGGGCAAACTTTCCGCCCATCACATGACCGAATTGCGCCGGATATACACTAAAAACGAGTTCTTCGTCGCATCGGATAAACCCAAGGCCGAAATGCAGTGAGTGCTATGTCATTGAATGTCAGCGAGTCAAAATTAAGTCAGGTTTGGATAGTTAATCCGCCGACCAATTTCGAGGATTTTCGCGGATCCTACGTAGAGCTCTACAACGAGTCCCTATATCGGGAGGCCGGAATTGAGGTCGATTTCATCCAGGACGATATTTCAACCTCCAGCCGCCACGTTCTTCGTGGAATTCATGGCGATAGAGAAACCTGGAAACTAATCTCTTGCCTTTACGGTAAATTCTATCTTGTCGTTGTCGATATGGATGAGGCATCACCAACTTACCGACAATGGGAAGGTTTCACGTTGTCGGACACCAATCGCCTGCAGGTTTTGGTCCCACCCAAGCATGGAAATGGCCATGTTGTCTTGAGCGATACGGCAATTTTTCATTACAAGCAAAACACGCTTTATGACCGTTCCGGTCAGTTCACGATTTTGTGGAACGATCCCGCTTTTGGCATATGGTGGCCCGTCAAAAATCCTATATTGTCGCAGCGTGACGACGGCACCGAAGATGCTTGACGGTTCAAAAATCCTGGTTGCCGGTGGCAGCGGTTTCATCGGACAGAACCTTGTCCGTCGGCTCTCCGCGGATGGACATTCGGTTCGCGCGACATTCAATTCCCACCGACCGCACGACCCGCCGAAAGGGGTGGAATTTATACAGGCGGATTTGCGCAATTCCGCAGAATGCGAAAAAGCGGTTGCGGGCATGGACATCGTATTCATGTGCGCGGCGGTCACATCGGGTGCAGCGGTCATTCGCGGAACACCGCTCGCCCATGTTACGCCGAACGTTGTGATGAATACTCAAATCCTTGAAGCCGCTCACCGGGCCAGCATTCAGAGATTTGTTTTTCTGAGTACCGGATGCGTCTACCCGCAGGGTGGCGATCATGAATTTTGTGAGTCTGAAGTATTGGATGGGCCGCCGCCTGATTGCTACTTCGCCGCCGGGTGGATGAAGCGTTACGGGGAAATCCTCTGTCGCACTTATGCGGAAAAAGTCTCGCACGGAATGAACTGCACGGTGGTTCGGCCCGCCAATATATACGGTCCCGGCGATAAATTTAATTTCCAGACTTCCCACGTAACAGCAGCCCTGATCCGAAAAGTCTTGGAACGCAAGGTGCCTGTCGAGGTATGGGGAAACGGGGAGGATATTCGAGATGTCATCTATATAGATGACTTCATTGACGGTCTTATCGCGGCGGCCAGACACCCGGCATCATATTTCGAGGTGAATATCGCCAGCGGACGCGGGTATTCGGTTGACGAAATTCTTCGAACCGCGATCGAAGTCGATCGCTTCACCGACGTGGATATCCGTTTTTGCCCGGACAAGCCGAGCACCGTTTCGTCATTACGTTTTGATACAACGATTGCAAAACGTGAACTTGGCTTCGAGGCCCGCGTTTCTCTTGACGACGGCATTGGCCGAACGCTCGCCTGGTTGCGCCGAACGCCCAAAGCCGTATGGGATCGATAAACCCGTTAATTGCCAATTTGGGCGAAGAAGTTTTCGGCGGCGGCCAGCGATTCCGGGGTTCCGATATCAATGAACGGCCCGGGCATTTTTGATCCGCCAAGAATATTGCCAACCAGTTTCGGTAGGATGTCATGTTCGAATGATAGATTGACGCCGTCAGGAAGGCTCTCGATTACGCTACGCTTGATGATATAGATTCCGGCATTGATCATTCCTTCCCTTGGAATGTCCCTCTTTTCAACAAAACCTCGGACGCGACCATCGTCCAACAGATTCACCGCGCCATATCTTGAAACGTCCGATACCTTGAACAAAGCCATGGTAACTTTGGACCGTAGTTTCCGGTGTGCGCCGAGAAGCTTGGCAAAATCTACTCCGCAATAGGAGTCGCCGTTCAACACGACGAAACTATCTCCGCTCAGTTGGGGGAGTGCAAAACGCATGGCCCCGGCAGTTCCCAGCGGTTTAGATTCGCGAGCGTAGGCGATCGGCAATTGCTTCCATAAGGTGCCGAAATGCGCTTCGATTATCTCGCCCTTGTATCCCGTACCGAGAACGACCCGCTCGATCCCCCATTCGCGCACCTGATCGATAAGCGTTTCGAGAAATGGACGCCCAGCCACATGGACCATCGGTTTGGGAATGTCGGGAAGTACGGATTTTAGCCGTGTTCCCATACCCCCACAGAGAATAAGCGCCACTTTCGGGGATTCAGGTGTCATGTGTTCTTTTCCACGCATTTGGTTTCTGCCAGTACGTCGGGTTATGGCGAATAAAGTATTCTTGCGCCGGAGAACTTAAGGCCAGGTGCCTCAACCGCGAAGGCGTTTAACGATCTTTATATTATCTGTCAGCTTATCAAAGCAGGGCATGAAGTCCATGTCCTTCATGCGACACATGAAAACGCCGCCCGCAATAGAAACCAGGTCAGTCCTAACTGGCATATGCGACACGTGACTTGAATTCGGATAGACAAATTTTGGAAATAATCTTCATTAATCCAACGCCGCCGCTGCCTGGTGGCCATGATGGCGGCACAAATATGGTATTCTGGATTTTGGAATATCTGCGCAACCTTGGTCACACGATCCGGGTCATCTATTTGGAAAATACTGGATTTGACGGTATACCCTATTGCGACGAGGACCGAAAACGTGACTACCAAGCGCTTCGCGAAATCGGGGTCGAAGAAATCCGCAGTGTTCCTATTCCTGCCAAATTTCAGACGGCAATTTCGTGCGGCGCGATCAAACCATCCGATATCGGGTTCCTGTTTCGCCTGCGTCGGTCTATCGCCTATCGACTGGCTCGCCTGCGTACTGAAGGCGCCCGAAGCAATCATATCGCCGATCACCTGAAAACCATGGCAGACGAGATGCGAGGTGATGTTTGTTTTTCGTTTGTCGAGATTCTCAAGGACATTCGCAATAAACCGACCAAGCCCTTGGTGTCTTGGATGTTCCAGACCGGCGAGCCGTTTCTAGAACTCAATATCGAATTCGGTTTTCGCAAGGTGTTAGGATCGCAAGGATTGGCCAGACTATTGTTGCCGCTTCACTTGGCTGCCCATCACAGGTCCCTTGGCCGCCTTTGTGACAACGCCGATCATATGATCGTTCCGAGTGTTTATTACGCGAGGATCTGGCGTAGAATCATGAAGGGGCGGTCGTGCATTCACCACTTATCGCACCCGGCGAAAGACGAATCCGACGAATTGACGCGCCAAAACCCAACCCAGCCACCGGAAGGAAAACCGTATCGAATTGTTCTTTTCGGTCATCTTCGCGCCGGGCTGACGACTGCTGGCTTGGTTCATTTTGCTGATCATATTCTGACGGCTATTGATCGGAGCGGACGTCAGGAGGAGTTTGAATTCCATATTGTTGGAAAGTTCGAACCCTATCCCTTCGTCGCCCGAAAACTGCAACGCGCGAATATTCATTTCAAGGGGTTCGTTGAGAATTTGGCAGATACATTGAATGGCGCACACGCGGTTTTGGTTCCCATTCCCGTGCTTCCGGGTCCGGGTATGCGGCTGTCGTCTGCCTGCGCGGTTTCGGCTTGTATCGTCACCCACCATGTCACGGCAATAGGATCCCCAGAGTATGTGAATGGCGAAAATTGCCTGATGGCATCCAGCGGCGAAGAATTCGTGGATGCTCTTGTGCGGGTTTGCGAAAACCGTGATTTAAGCCGGCGCCTTCGCGCCGCTGCACGACGCACCTATGATGAGAATTATCGTATGGAAGATTGCGGTCGCGCCGTCGAAAAAATTCTGGAAGAGGCAATCAGCGCCTGACTTCGGCGTCCAAACAATATGCTGTTTAATTCCTACGAGTTCATATTTTTGTTTCTTCCCGTGGTGGTGGCCGGGTATTGGCTGCTGGGCGCACGGATGGGCAAGGAAGCTGCCATCGCCTGGCTGGTTGGCATGTCGCTGGTCTACTACGGGTGGTGGAATGTCCATTTCCTGACGCTCATCGCGCTGTCGGTATTTTCCAATTATTTCATCGGTCAAAAGATCAGCGCGCTGACAACGACGGGTTCTTCGCGGTATTTTGCTCTGATCTCGGGCGTGGTCCTTAACCTGTCGTTGCTTGGGTATTTCAAATACAGCAATTTCTTTGTGCACACCGTCGAGAGCGCGGCGAAGGTCGATTTCAACTGGCAGGATGTGGTGCTGCCCATCGCCATTTCGTTTTTCACCTTTCAGCAGATTGCCTATCTGGTCGACGCCTATCGACGCGAGGCACAAGAGTACAAGTTCTTAAACTATTGCCTGTTTGTCACCTTTTTTCCGCAGCTCATCGCCGGCCCGATTGTTCACCACAAGGAAATGATGCCGCAGTTCGAGCGCCTTAAATCCTGGCGTTCCTCGCCGGCGCGTCACCTGGCGATTGGTTTGTCCATTTTCTCGATCGGACTTTTCAAGAAAATTGTTATCGCCGATGGGATTTCAATTTACGTGCAACCCGTGTTCGCCGCCGCAGCCACTGACGTTCCGCTGTCATTTTTCGAAGCGTGGAGCGGTGCTCTGGCATTCACGTTCCAGCTTTATTTTGATTTTTCGGGCTATTCCGATATGGCCATCGGATTGGCGCGGATGTTTGGTATCCGGTTGCCGCTCAACTTCAATTCGCCTTACAAGGCGAACAACATGATCGATTTCTGGCGGCGCTGGCACATGACTCTGTCCCGCTTTTTGCGTGACTATCTGTATTTTCCTTTGGGTGGCAACCGCCGCGGTCCGATGAGGCGATACATTAATATTCTGGTAACCATGGTTTTGGGCGGGTTGTGGCATGGCGCCGGGTGGACGTTTGTTGCATGGGGTGCCATGCACGGCACGTTCCTGATCGTCAATCACGCTTGGCGGTCTGTGGTCGGCGTATCGGCTGAGCCATCTTCGTGGCTCTCCCGGGCGGCCTCCCGTCTTCTGACATTTACTGCCGTGGTGTTTGCCTGGGCGATGTTCCGCGCTGACGACCTGATGGCCGCCCAAAACATGTTTGAGGCGATGGTCGGTATCAACGGTGTCGCCTTGCGGGCTCATTATTTTGGGCTGCTTGGGCCGCTTGGGCCAGTTCTGGCCGATATCGGGGTGCGTTTTGAAGAGGACCTCATGATGGTCGGCAACCGGGCCAGTATAGCCATGATTGCCATGCTGGTGGTTGTGTGGTTCATGCCGAACACGCAGCAAATCATGGGCCGCTATCGCCCCGCTTTGGAAACCTACTTCAACGAAATCAATCGCTCGAGATTGCGCCTTTTTGCGTGGCGGCCGACGGTGGCCTGGGGGGTGATTGTCGGCGGCATGGCCGTCGTCTCAGTCCTGTTTGCGAGCCGCGTCAATGAATTCCTCTACTACCAGTTTTAATCATGGCCTTTAAGAAATACCTTCGATCCCTTGGCTTAATTGTTGTGACGTTGCTTGGCGTCAACGCCATGTTCAATTGGTTTATTGATCCTTACGGCATTTATGACAGCCCTCGGATCGAAGGGTTTAATGCCAACAAGTCTCAACGCCACGAATATTTGCAACGCGCCTTGTCTATTTATGACGGGGAAGCCGAAGCGGTGATCATCGGAACCAGCCGTTCTCTGGCAGGGTTGGATGCAGAGCACCCCCTGTTGACCCCGCTGAAAGCCGAAAATCTGTCGATTGGTGGTAGCTCCGCTTATGAGGAGATGCGCTATTATCAAAATGCGCTGGCCTTTCTTCCTCTGAAGAAAGCGGTGTTAGCGATGGATTTTTATAGCTTCAACGCTTACAGAAATTCGCTGCCAGCATTTGATGAGAGGGTATTAAAAATCAAGCCAGGTGGCGGTCGGAATCTTGCCGCTTCGCTGCAGATCATTGGCACCGCTTTATCTATCGATACGACCTTCAATTCTTTCTACACGATCCAGCGTCAGGGAATGACCAAACTTAATGCCGAGTCCATAAAGGAAAAGTTCCTGTGGTCCGAGCGGCATATGATGAACAAGGTGTATTTTTCCCAGCCGCATTTCAGAAATGCGACGATTTCCCAAGACGGAAAGATCGACACCACGTCATATTTTCGGCAGATGATCCGCATGAGTTTTGATCATGGCGTTGACGTTTCCGTGGTGCTAAGTCCGGCACATGCACGCCAGCAGGCGGTGATCTCGGAACTGGGATTGTGGGAAAATTACGAACAATGGAAGCGGGCTCTTGTGCGCATCATTTCGGAAGAAACGAAGAAAACCGAATCAGAGGCCAGAGTTCAATTTTTTGATTTTAGCGGATTTAATGAATTCACGACCGAACCCGTGCCGCCTTCCGGCAGCAACGGCGGCAGTCCGAAGATGCGCTGGTATATAGATTCGTCTCATTACAACAGGGCGCTTGGAAACAAAATATTGGACCGGGTGATTGGGCCAAAAACTGACGAAAGGGCCACGGCCAAGCCATTCGGGGTCTTGTTAACAGAAGACAACATTGATGCCCACCTTGGCGATATTCGGGCCAGGAAAAAACGGTGGTACGCAGCCCACCCGGAAGACGTGATGGAAATTCGCGCCATCGCCAACGAATTATTTGCTCGCAAGGTCATAAAGCAATGACCGTTCAATCGAGTGAGGGAACGGATGAGCAGCATGAGTGATGGCTTTCTCAAGGCATTCGCCGTTAGACATTTTCCGTGGGTGCTAGGGCTGACGTTCTGGGCGCGGTATGCGCTTAGTTCTTCATTCCGTCACCAGTTTAGGTCCGATATCACAGCCTATCGGAAGCTCCGGTCGGAGATAGGCGATAATTTTCGCGCCAGTGCGGCCAACAAAGATGCCGACTGCGCCTTGTTGTTCGGTTTTGGAAGAATTGGGTCGTGCTTGCTGGAAAAGGCAATGGCTACCGGTTTCGAGTTGGCTGGGTATTTTCCCGTCATTGTCGCCCCGCGGTTTTGGTATGCGCTCAAGGCATACAAACTTTTAGGGTTGAGAAATGTCATCTCCACGGCCGATTATCAAACTTCCCTTTCGGATGGTAAAGTTGATGGCATTTTAGGTCAGATTGAAACTTGTGCTGACCTGTTAAACTTTGTCGACAACGGTGTGAAGGTCGGGAAATACGCGGCCTCTACGTCGATGCGTCGATTGCGAAAAAGCGGCGTTCTCGACCTGCAAGACGGCGAAACGCGCCAAGTTGTTCGCGAGCAATTGAAACTTTCTCTCGAAGCCGCCGAATGTGGCCGCCAGATGTTTCAACGGTTCAATCCAAAAATCATGTTGATGTCCGATCGCGGTTATTCGCCCTATGGCGAGCTATTCGATTTATGTCTGCAACGTGGCATACCGGTTGTCGTCTTGAATGCCTCGCACCGAAGCGGCCAGGTCGTATTCAAGTCATACGGGCGACACAATCAGGAAGACCATTTTTTGGCGCTTTCCGACAAGACATGGGATCAACTAAAGAAAATTCCTTGGACCGCTGATCGGGCTAAGGCCCTACAAGACGAAATTTTCGACACTTATGAACAAGGCGACTGGTATTCCGAGGTGGGAACGCAAACCAACACGAAAATTGTCGACAACGCCCGCTTATCTGAAAGCCTTGGCCTTGATCCAAACAAAAAAACGGCTGTCATATTCCCTCATATTTTTTGGGACGCTACCTTCTTCTGGGGCAAGGATTTGTTTCAGGATTACGAAGAATGGTTTTGCGAGGTTATAAAGCTTGCGGCGAGCAATGAATATCTGAACTGGATTATCAAAATTCATCCAGCCAACACTGTAAAAGACCACCGGGACAATGTTTTCGGAGAACATTCCGAAGTGCTCGCGATCCGCAAGACTCTCGGTGAATTGCCTGATCACATCAAATTGCTTCCCTCGGCAACAGATATCAGCACGTATTCGGTATTCGACGTGGCCGATTATTGCCTGACGGTGCGCGGAACAGTTGGCATTGAAGCCGCCTGTCGCGGCATCCGGACGCTGACCGCAGGCACAGGCCGATATGATCGCCAGGGCTTCACAACAGACTCCGATACCCGCGGGGAATACCTGATGAGATTGGGCTCGCTGGATAGCATTCCGCCAATGTCTGATGCAGAGATCGAACTGGCGCGCAGATATGCGTATGGGACTTTTCTGGTCCGCCCGACACCTCTTTCGAGTATTGACTTTGAATACGGCAAAGACGACAAAGCGACGCTTTCCACCGGCATGAATTGCGTCAATTTCGATGAATTACGCTCGGCCCAAGACATCGTTTCTATGGCCGTTTGGTTAAGGTCAGGAGATGACGATTTCTGTCGGTGGCCTCAATGAAAGTTCTCCGTATAATTGCGCCGTCGTGTTTTTATGGAACGCGGGATCCAATTTTTTCTGAACTGGTTTAACGTATGAATGAACGCTCCCCAATTCAGCCCCTTGAATGGACCGATGAGCTTGTCGCTTCGCTTTGGGAGTATTTTGGCGATTTCAAACCAGAGGCGTTTTTCACGGCCAATTGCGGCGACCGTATTCTCCAACTGACCGAGCGATTCCTGCCGGCATCCGCGACAATTTGTGATTACGGATGCGGTAAGGGGTTTTTGCTGAAAAAAATTCTCGCCTCGCACAAAGCTGCCGGTGTTGACTTTTCAAGAAATAACCTGGAATCGGTACAGGCCGACAACGCGGAAAATAGTAACTTCGTGGGCGCTTATTCAATTGATCAACTAGCGGAAATAAAGCTGAAATTCGACGTCGTATATTTCATCGAGACCGTGGAACATCTTCTAGATCATCATGTGGCGCCCACGTTTCAGGCGATCGAAAAATTGCTTAAACCGGGCGGCGTGGTGATATGCACAACTCCCAACGAAGAAAACCTCGCTGACACGGAAGTCTATTGCCCCGTGACTCGCAGGACGTTTCACCAATACCAACATGTCCGGTCTTTTTCAGGGGAAACCTTGGCGGCACTATTTGCGGAACACCATTTTTCATGTATTGCTACATTTACCACGGACTTTTTCGCAAATTCACTTCGTGATCGGCTCAAAATTCGGCTACGCCCTTACTTCAGGAAACGAAATCCCCACCTTGTATATGTTGGTTCTCCGCAAGTCCGCTGACCAAACACCCAAACGGACTTTTCGGGCGCCAACTCAGTACGCCGGTTTGCAGAAATGAACATTGCCAATTTTGCCCCCCTGTCACCCCGCTTCCTGACCGCTTGCGTTACCTTGGCGGCGAACCTATTGTTCGGGCGGGTGTTAAACCGGTCCGTGCCGCGCGGGCCTTTGTTCGTAACTTGGTTGCTAACCTTTGATTGCAACGCGTTTTGTGGATTTTGCGGCACCCATACATTGAAGAATAAGTATCCGGAAGCGCTTTCGCTTGAGCGCGCTATGGAAATCGCCGACGAGATCGCTGATTCAGGAACCTGGGTAGTCGGTTTTACCGGTGGTGAAGTGTTCATGAGCCCCTTGCTGTTTCCTCTTATCGAGCGTTTGAAGCAACGGGGATTGATCGTTTATGTTGTTACCAACGGCCTCGATCTGGAAGACTACGCACCGCGGCTGGTCGACCTGAAGGTTGATTTTGTGCAGATCAGCATTGATTTCGCGGACCCGGACCTGCATGACGATAACCGCAAGGTCAAAGGACTTTTCAGATCCGCCTTTGCGGGTATTGATAAAATAATTGAGTTACGGAAATCGGCTATCCCGGCAGTAAAAACGAACACCGTGATTATGCAAGACAACCTGGAGACGATGGATTCGATCCTTGATCATCTTGATTCCAAAGTTGATTCCGTGCACGTCCAGCCCATTAGTTATGAGTATGAAAACAGCCCCCATCACCGAGACAAAGATCGAATTCACAAGTACATTTTCGATCCAAACAACCGCGATGAGATCGAACGTAAGCTGCGCGACAAGGTGTTTTCCCGTCCCGGATTCGGCGGCAGTTATTTCAAACTGATCTCGGCTTACTGGTTTGATCCAGCCACCCTAGTTGAAAAAGTTCCCTGCTGGGCTCCTTTTCTTCGCCTGATGATTCAACCGAACGGCGATATACTGCATTGCGCCGCCAACAGCCGGTTTGGCGCGGTCGGAAATTTGGTCAATCAAAGTTTGATGTCGGTATGGAACGGGTTGGCTATTCGCGAACATCGCTCCGTC
>JABGRG010000204.1 GCA_018648445.1 Rhodospirillales bacterium
CGGATTGTCCGGATGGCAGGACAGATCGCCGATGGCGACCATCTTGATCTTGTCACCGATGTTGATGATTTGAGCGCTCACTGCTGTCTCTTCGAAAAGGTTGTTGGGTTGGGAAGGCATTTCGGTTTGAAACGAAATGGCCCGGCGATCCATTTCGCTTTCGCGAAGCGTGGCGATAACGCTGTGAGCCACGCCCGGCGCGGCCTACAGCGGATTCCCGCCGCGCTCGAAACGAAACGAAATGGCTTTTTTCAGGTTGTCACTAGGAAAGTGTCGGGCTGTGCCCGCCAGCATAGGAAATCGACCAGGAAGGAACCATTAAACATATCAAATACTTAGTGGTATTTTCCGACGTACCGTCTATCGTTACGCAATCATTGACTCGACGTACTGTTTTGCGGTACGCTCGGTCATGATCAAGAGTTTTGCCGACAAGCGCACCGCAGCTATTTTCGCGGGCTTCACCGTGAAGGGTTTGCCAACGCAAATCCAGAAGCGAGCCAGAGCGAAACTGCTGGCGGTCGATGCGGCGGCAATTCTCGACGATCTTCGTGTCCCGCCCGGCAACCGCCTGGAAGCGTTGAAAGGCGGTCGGCAAGGGCAGCACAGCATCCGCGTCAACGACCAGTGGCGCATCTGCTTTGTCTGGCGCGACGAGGACGCCTGGGATGTCGAGATCGTTGATTACCATTGAGGAGCAAACCATGACCATAAAGCGTGAAGACATCGACAGCCACCGCGTGGACTTCTCCGACGTCGCCACCGGCAAGCGGCTGCCACCGGTTCATCCTGGTGAAATCCTGAAGGACGAGTTCCTGGAGCCCATGGGCTTAAGCGTCTACGAGCTTGCCAACGCCCTTCATGTGCCGCGCTCGCGGGCCAACGACATCGTGCGCGGGCGGCGTGCAATTACCACCGACACGGCGCTTCGCCTGGCGCGCTACTTCGGGACGACGGCTGAGTTCTGGATCAACCTACAGGCCCGTCACGATCTCGATGTTGCCGACCGGAACCTGCGCAAGAAGATCGAGAAAGAGATCGCGCCGCGGGCTGCTTGAATCTGCCTTGAAATCGGATGGAAACGGATAAGAAAATGGATGTGGGTTTTGTCCGCGCGCGCCTCTCCCGAGGATAGCGAAAATCATAGCCATTTCGACCGCTTTTGTCCGCGCGAAAAGTGTTCGCCGAACACCTTTCTATCCACTACTTACGCCTTCGCCGATTGGACCATCGCAATCACGTACCGCCGCGAACGGTTACGCGGAACCCGCCGGCCATTAAGCCTCCAGGCGACCACGCAATGGCCAAAAAGATAGCGCTGATGGACCGCCGTTCGCTGCAAACCGACCCTTGCGCAGATGGTTTTCCAGCGACTTCCTGACGCCCGAAACCAGACGATCTTCGCCACGTCCGGCTCCAACCACCCGAGCCAGGTCATTGTCTCGTCCATGCGGTCGATGGACGCCGGTGACGGCCAGGGGCGCTTGAGTACCGGATCATGCCAGCCGAATGCGTCATAGACACTACGAACGACCTCGGGCCAAACGGAGAAATACCCCTGCACCCGTTCCTCGGGCAGCCGCTTCAACACGTCGGCTGCTTCCACTAGCCGTTCCTCCACCAGGGAGGGAGTCCATCGCTTATCGTCCATGGGATTCCTCCGGAAGCTTGCCGTAGAGTTTTTCTCCGAGTTGTTTAACCAGTTCCCGTTCGGGCCAGGTCAGCCGGTCGTCCTCGACGGAGACGGCCAGCAAGCCCTGTTCGCGCCAACCTTCCCGCTTGACCTGATCCGGTGACCGGCGTTCGCCGCCGTAGCCCTTCGGGTGCCATTTCATGACGGCCCTCCCATGCGATGATCCATGGCCCAGCAGAGCAGCGCCAAGGCGTCGGCCTCGTTGTCGTCGGCGGGATTAAATCCACGGCCGCGCATGGCGGCGATCACCGCGTCCTTGTTGGCGTTGCCCTTGCCGGTAGCGTGGCGCTTGATGGTGCCGACGGGCACGGCCTCGTAGGGAATTTCGTGGTGCTCACACCAGGCGGTGACGTGGGCGAGAAAACCACCGTAAGCGTGGGCGGCATCGACGCCGACGTGGCGACGGACTTCCTCGACGAACACGGCGTCCAGACCACCGGCCATCTGCTTGATCTCGGTGAGCCACCGCTTGAACCGCAGGAAGCGCATACCGCCGCCCTGCCACCGATCGTTTCTGAACTCGACGGTACCGCTGGTGACCTGGCCGTCATGACCATGCAACGCCCAGCCGGTCTTAGTGCCGAGGTCGAGGGCCAGGACGACAAGATGTCCTTCCCCTAGGTCGGTCAGAGGGTCGGTCAGAGGGTCGGTCAGTGGTTCGATCAATGCGGTCGCGGTCATATCGGCTCTCCATGGAAATCAGTTCTGGTCATCGGGTCGGGGGTGGCAACGGCCTGGCAATGGAAAACCCAATCACTGGTGGGAGGAGTGTGTGTTGCCAAGCACACTCCTCCCCCTTTAGGGGGAGGTGGCAACGTGGAAATCGTTGAAATCATTGATGTTTTTGCTGGTTGGCAACGGAGCGCTTTGGCAACGGAGACCGATCCGATTTTGTCAATGTTTACAAAGTGTTGCGCGGATTTTTCCGTTGCCAAAGAAATTTGGTAACCAAGTGGCAACGTGGTAATTGGAAACGGAAACACGTTGCCAAAACATGGTTGGCAACGGCTGGTAACGGTTGGCAACGGAGAAAATCGGGTCATCAATCTTCTCCCTCGTCAGCGCCGTGCACGAACTCTCCGACGCCGCGTGCAAACGGCCCTGTCGGCACGTCCAGCCACTTGTCTTCCTTCGAGCCAGAGGCCATGCCTTTAACCAGAACGCCGTCGTTGAGAAGGTCCTGGGCCATGTCCTGAATCCGCTTTCTGCCCATTTCCCGAAACTCGGCGGGCAGGCGGTGACGCTGCTGATAAATGCCCGTTCCGCCGGTGTGGGTGTAGGGGTGGCCGTTTTCCGCAGCGCGGGCGATCGCCGCGACGAGCGCATCTATCAAATCCTGCACCGGACGGCGATGTTCACGAAGGCGCGGCGTGACGTCGATCAGAAGGCCTGTGTCTGCGCGCAGGAAGGTCCGGATCGTGCGGTCGGCCGGACCGTTGGCCTTGACCACCGCGCCCTGAAACACGGCATTACGGGAAAAGGCCTCTTCCAGCGCCTTCAACACATAGCCCTGATGCTCCTCGGGCGCCGGCCAGAGAGCGTAGACCATGCGCACCCCATCGACGATGGCGCTGGTGCCGCGCACCGCGTCGCGGGCTTGTTCGACCGATGAGATGGGGCGATTGCCCTGGGGTTTGCGCATGTGGTGCGCGACCATTACCGCCGCGCCGGTTTCCGGGGCGAGGCTGGCCAGCAGACCCGTGGCGAAGCTGCCGGCCGCCGGGTCGGAGGTGACGTCGGCGTGGATAAAAGAGGCCAGCGGGTCGAACACCACCAGTTTCAGTTCCCGAAGGCGCATGATCTGATCGCGGAGCAT
>JABGRG010000205.1 GCA_018648445.1 Rhodospirillales bacterium
TGATGCCGTATGCCCCGATCAAATAAGACGGTAGTCATGAATAATGTGGGCTAGTCGCGGGCGTTTGGCTCTAAATTTTCAGATCGGCCTTCATCGCCCCTATCCCCTCCCAGCTTTCGCCGGTCACGAGAATGCAGCTCATGCCATCGGGTTGGGTGACAATAATGGTGAACGTACCGGTCATCGAAGCGAACACTTCAACCACGGAACCGTTGGCTGAAAGCCCCATCGCCACCGGTAGTTCGGAATAACCGTCGTCAAGTTTTTCGGCAATCGACCCACGGTCACCGCATGCCGCCACCTGAGCGGATGCTTGACCACCTAAGAACAGGAAAATTGCTAAAACTGAAAACGCCAAAAGTCGGATCATGGCAACGTCCTCTCGCCACCTAACAGTTTACCACTGAACCTCCCCGGCACTCACTCTAGGACGTGTCCCCCTCGATCCCGATTAATTCGGTATTATGCAACTTATTATTATTGTCACTTTCTAACTGGGGGCACATTCGGGTCCCCACAAGGAATTTTTTTTGGTGTCCCGATCTCCCCGTTTTCATTGAAGGGACAAAGAAGGGCAACCTACGTGGCAACGAACGTGATCACTAGTGAGCAAAGCCTGACTTAGGGCCATGATGCCTGCCCTTGCTACGCCAACACCCAACACCCCGAACACACCGCCTACCGCCAGATGATCGCAGACGGGTTCCGGGCGGCGTCTCCGGGGTGAGCGTCGTTGGGGGGGAGCAATCGTCGGGCGCGACAAAAGGTTGCCAATCAAGAGTTCGCAGTCCAAAATGTGTTTTGCGAGCCCTCGAATGCGTCCCCTAACCACAGCGGAAGCACCATGAGCGATCAAACGCACGTTGACGTCAAAAAGCAAAAGTCGCAGCTGATGAAACGCCGCCGCGAACTGCTGAAACTGATTGAAGGCAGTCTGGAGGCGGTGAAACCGGTTGATGTGGACCAGACGACGCAAGGTCGGCTGACGCGCATGGATGCGCTTCAATCCCAAGCCATGGATCTGGAGATTGAGCGGCGGCGTCATCAAGAACTCAGTCGCATCGAGCGCGCCCTGCAACGTATCGAAGAGGACGAATACGGATATTGCACGGCGTGCGGCGAGGAAATCGCAGCCAAACGCCTGGAGAACGATCCGACGACCCCCGTTTGCATCAATTGCGCCACAGAGGCTGGCCAAAACGGATAACGTTTTCCCTTCCGGTTCGGCGTCCCCATATATCCGGCTTCGTCAATTCGAGGAGGCCGACCGATGCGAAATGTGTTCCTGGCAATCGTCTTTCTTTTTCACTCCGGCTTTGCGGCGGCTGAAAATACGACGCCGTATCCGGGCACGCAGGTCGTCGAGACCGGAAAACCCTTTGCGGTATTTTTCGACAACCTGCTGGGTGCGATTAAAGCCAACAAAATGGGTGTTGTTGCCCAGGCCTGCGCCGATTGCGGGGCAAAATCCATCGGTGTGACCATTGCAAAGAACCGCGTCATCATGATCTTTCGGCCCGACTTCGCGGTGCGCATGTTGAAGGCCAGCGTGGCGGCTGGCATCGAGGCTCCGCTAAGGCTTTATGTCACCGAGCAGGCGGACGGGAACGCGCGCCTCACCTATCGCCTGCCGAGCCGGGTTTTCGGCGTTTACGGGGTACGGGAACTGGATGAAATGGCCGCCGAACTGGATGGCATTGTGGCCAAAATCGTCACCGACGCGACTGCCGGGTAAACCCGTCCAGACCGAAAAACGGGCGCAGAACGGTTCCCAAAACGGTCCCCGCCAGGGCCATCACGAACCAGACCCAACCATGAAGGCTGGCCGACGCAATGCCGCCGAAGAACGCCCCGATATTGCAGCCAAAGGCCAGGCGCGCGCCATAACCCATCAACAATCCGCCGATGACGGCTGCGAGAACGGACCGCCAGGGAAGCCGCCACGGCGGCGCGGGCGCGAAACGGCCCGCAAGACCGGCCCCAAGCAAAGCGCCCAGAAGAATGCCGAAATTCATGACCGAGGTTGAATTGGCAAGCACGCTCGAAGCAAGGGCGTTCTTGTGATAGCCCCAGGTCCAGAACGTCCACGAAGACAGATCGACACCCATCAGTGTCGCCATCTTGGCGCCCCACAAGGTGAAACCGTAGGTGATCCCCCAGGGGTGTCCGGCGACGCCCAGGGTCGTGAAATTCAAAACCGCCAGCCCCACCGCGCCCCACAACAGCGGCCACGGTCCGCGGATGATGCGCGCCCATCCGCCCGTTCCTGTTTTTTCCGCTTGGACAAGCCGCCCGTGCCGCCGCCGTTCGATCAGGATGGTCAGCCCGATGACGGCGGCGAAGGCCAGCGATTGAACCAACAGCGCACGACCCAGCCCGAAATGAATAAGCAGGGAATACGAGGAAAATCCGGGTTGGGCGAACCACCAGGGTACGTGAAGGGTGGCGATCACAGACCCGGCGATGAAAGCCGCCAGGGTAATCCACATGCGCGAATTGCCGCCACCAGCGGTAAACAACGTTCCGGACGCGCACGCCCCGCCCAATTGCATGCCGATGCCGAAGATAAACGCGCCAACCAGCAGCGACACGCTTAGCGGGGCAACCGCGCCGACGATTGAACGCCCGAACAACGACCCTTCGGCGAGCGCGGGCAGGAAAAGGACCGAGGCAACGGCCAGCATCAGCATCTGAGCGCGCAGGCCCGCGCCACGCCCATCGGTAAGAAACACCCGCCACGCCGAGGTAAAGCCGAATGCGGCGTGATAGAGAACCACGCCAAGCGCTCCGCCGGTCACATACAAAGCCGCTTGCCGCCAATCGTAGGCGTCAAACAACAGGCCCGCGCCCGCCACCAGTGCACAGACGGCCAGAACGGCGACGCCGACACTTGCGCCTTCGCCGCTTAGCTTCGAAAAGCGGAACCGATCAATCGCCTGGACAAACGTATTCAATGGACGCCCTCGTCACCTGTCTCTTTATACAAATCGCCCGCCGACGGGTCGGTTAAAAGGGTGGACACGCCCATGTGAAGGCAAATCATTGGACCGGCGCATTCGGGTCAGTCGTCCATTGGGTCATGGATCCGTCATACATGCGGGCCTTGGAATTGCCCAATACCGCGTAGGAGGCGAACCAGCCCAGCGAAGCCCAGTGCCCGGTATTGCAAAAGGCGATCTGTTCGGCATCTTCGGCCACGTCCTGCCCGTTCCAAAGAGCGGCAACTTTGGAAGAACCCGCAAACTTGCCTGAAGCCGCATCGAAGAATTTGTCCTGCGGAATGTTAACGGCACCCGGGATCGTTCCCGCCCGCGCCGCTTTCGCATGCTTCTTTTGACCCGAGAATTGCTCGGGCGGGCGATTGTCGATCAGGCTCGTCTTGTTTTTTTGAGCTGCCGCGACGTCTTCGCGGGTGGCCAGCAGATGGCGCTGGGACGTGGGGAACAGCGCCGCCGCCCGAGGGGAC